>DATJYG010000945.1:0-4596 GCA_035499695.1 Polyangiaceae bacterium | reverse complement strand
TCGCCGACAACCTCGCCGCGCGGCGGCGCCTCGAGCGGATCACGATCGAGGGTGAACGACCGGCCTGAGTCAGCGCCCCCGCGCCTTCTCGGGCGCGTCGATGCCGTAGAGAGCCTTGCAGTTGTCGTGCAGGAACCGCTTGACCTCCGCCCTGGGGAGGCCGCGGAACAGCGCCTCGATCGACACCGAGGAGTTCGGCCAGTCGGTGCCGCTGTGCGGGTAGTCGGTCGACCAGCAGATGTGGTCGCCGTTCAGGCGATGGCGCAGCTCGATGCCGGCTCGGTCGACCATGAAGGTGGCCCAGAAGTTGCGGTGGAAGATCGTGCTCGGCAGCTCCGACATCTTCTCGTGCGCGCCCGTCCACCAGCGATAGCGGCGGAACATGTCGTCGCTCTGCTCGAGCAGCGTCGGGATCCAGCCGATGTTGGACTCGACCAGCACGATCTTGAGGCGCGGGAAGTCCTCGAAGAGGCCCGAGAAGAGCAGGTCGCAGACGACGTCGAGCGTCTGGCCGCCCGCCTTCGTCCACGCGGCGCGCGCGACGAAGGCGAGCGATCCGACCCACGACCCGCTCTTGTCCTGTGCGCCAGCCGGCGGTCGGCGCAGGAAGCTGCCGATGTGCACCGCCAGCGGGAAGCCCGCCTCCTCGGCGCGCGCCCAGAACGGCCGATCGACCTCGTCGGGCCCCAGCGAGCCGTTCGGGAACGACGAGATCACCGCGCCCTTGTGCCCGTTCTTCATCGCCCACGCGAGCTCGGCGAGCGCGTCGTCGACTCCCGTCGTCGGGATGATCGCCTGCGGGACCAGCCGGCCGCCGGAGCCGGCGCAGAAGGCCGTGATCCACTCGTTGTAGGCCCGCACGCAGGCGAGCTGCAGCTCGCGCTCCTTCGAGTAGATCTTGGCGCCCTTCAGCGTCACCGACGGATAGAGCACCTGCGCCCAGATCCCGTCGGCGTCGAGGTCGCGCAGACGCGCGTCGCGGTCGAACGAGCCGGGGCGCATCGTGGCGTAGGTCTGTCCCATCGGCGAGAACTGGAAGTAGCTCTGGCCCGCGGTGGCGGTGAGGCCCACGGGCCACTTCTCGCGGCCGCCGTCGAACTCCCAGACGTCCCCTCGCTCGCCGTGCACGACGCGCGGCGCGCGCTCGCGCCACTTCGCAGGGACGCCCTCCTGCCACAGGTTCGGGGGCTCGTTCACGTGCGCGTCCGCGTCGAGGATCGGGTAGTCGATGCTTCCGACGTCGTGGAACAGATCGCTCATGGTTCACCTCGTGGGTGTGAAGAAGGGCGCCGGCACCGAGCCGTCGACGCCGGGGAAGGAGAGTGGGGCGAAGACGGCGTGGACCGGCATGTCGATGCGCAGCGTCTCCACGTCGCAGTCGACGAGGCGGGTGGCGATGCGCACGCGCGAGTCCTCCGCCAGCGCGACCAGGCCGGTGGCGTAGGGAACCAACGTCGCGAAGGGCTCGTAGAGCGCGCGGCGCACCACCGCCCAGGAGAAGAGCGTGCCGCGCCCGCTCGTCCGCACCCACTCGTACGGCGCCGCGCCGCAGTCGCGGCAGCGGTCGCGCGGGTACCAGCGGAAGCCGCCGCACCCGCAGCGCGGGAGGCGCAGCTCGCCCGCCGCGGCTCCGGCCCAGAAGCCCGCGAGCGGCTCCCAGCCGACGTCGGGCAGCGGATGGTGACGGCTCGTCACGGGCGCCCCAGCACCAGCGTGCTGGCCGTCGCGCCGGTGTAGCCGCCGTACACGCCGATGTGCGCACCGGGCACCTGGTTGGCCGCCTCGCCGCGGAGCTGGCGCACCAGCTCGACCACGTGCGCGATGCCGAGCACGTAGGCGTGCGACAGGAGCCCGCCGTGCGTGTTCAGCGGCACCCCGCTGGATCCCCGGGAGCGCGGGCCCCCTCCGTCGAAGTGCAGCGACGCCCCCTCGGCGAACGGCCCGCCCTCGCCCTTCTTGCAGAAGCCCATGTCCTCGAGCTGCATCAGCGCGACGATGGTGAAGGGGTCGTAGAGTGCGAGCACGTCGACGTCGGCCGGTGTCACCCCGGCCATCGCCCACGCGCCCGGCGCCGAGAACACCTGCGGGGTGGCGGTGAAGTCGGCCTGCTGGCTCCAGAACGTGCCGCTGTCCGAGTGGCCCTCGCCGATGCCGAGGACCCGGACCGGCGGCTTCGCCAGATCGGCGGCCCGGTCGAGGCCCGTCATCACGTACGCGGCGCCGCCATCCGAGATCAAGCAGCAGTCCTCGACGCGAAGCGGGTCGGCGAGCATCGGGCGCGCCAGATACTGCTCGAGCGAGAGCGGCTTCTCGCGCAGCACCGCGGTGGGATGTCCGTTGGCGTGGCGCCGCGCGGCCACGGCGATGGCGCCGAGCTGCGCCGCGCTCGTGCCGTACTCGTGCATGTGGCGGCGCGCGATGGTGGCGAAGTAGACCGGCTGCGGGAACCAGCCGAAGGGCATCTCGAGGTTCGCCTTCATGCGCTCCTGGGCGTGGAAGGCGCCGGGCCCGCCGGTCATCTGTCCGCGCCGGCTCGCCCAGTCGACCGAGAACACGTTGACCAGCACGCGCGCCTTGCCGCTGCGGATGGCCTGCGCCGCGACGTAGGGGGCCGTCGCGGCCCACGTCATCGCGCCGCCTTCGTGCGACACGAAGAGCTCGTGGTCGGTGCCGAAGTGGCGGTGGAAGGCGCGCTCGTCGAACTGCGGTCCGATGCCGCTGCGATAGAGCAGTCCGTCCACGTCGCGCGGCTCGAGGCCGGCGTCGGCGAGCGCGCGCTCCACCGCCTGCGCGCCGATCTCGACGGCATCGCGGCCCGACGCGCCCGAGTGGTCCGCCTCGCCCACCCCGACGATCGCGACCTCGCCGGAGACGTCGGCGAGCTCGGTCGCGGCGCCCCAGCGGCCGCGGGCGGGCGGCGCCGCGGACATCGCGCTAGATCCCGAAGAGCCGCTGCGCGTTCAGGCCGAGGATCTTCGCGCGCGCCTCGGACGAGAGGTCGCCGCGCTCGCGCAGCGTCTTGGCGCTCTCCGGGAACTCGCTGTCCCAGTGCGGGTAGTCGCTGGCGTAGAGCACGAAGTCCGCCCCGAGCGCGTCGACCACGGCCGGCAGCAGCGTCTCGCCGGCCTCGCACGAGACGAAGACCTGGCCGGTGGCGACGTACTCGCGCGGGTCGCGCCGCCACCCGTTCGCGATCCAGTCGCCGCGCTTCTCCCAGTGCTCGTGCAGCCGGTCGAGGAAGAAGGGGACCCACGTGACGCCCGACTCGAGGAACGCCACGCGCAGGCGCGGGTGGCGGTCGAGGACGCCGCCCGAGACGATCGCGGTCATCGCCGTCATCTGGTCGAACGGGAACGAGACGCAGTGCACCTGCACGTAGTTCGAGAAGCGGTCGACGCCGATCTTCGGGAGGTGCACGCCCGGGGCGCCGTGCACGCCGAGCGGCATGTCGAGGTCCGCCGCGGCGGCGTAGAAGCGGTCGAGGTCCGGATGGTCGAGGTTGCGCTCGCGCAGCGCGGGGGGGATCACGGCCCCGACCAGCCCCGCCTGCCTGGCCTCGCGCAGCACGGCGATCGAGGTCTCGACGTCTTCGATCGGCACCACGCCGACCGCGAAGAGCCGTCCGCCCCCGGCGCGGCAGTAGTCGGCGATCCAGGCGTTGTAGTGGCGGGCGAACGCGGCGCCGAAGGCGAGGTCGCGGTACGCCGGCACCCCGAGCGCGAGGCTCGGGAAGAGCACCATGCGGTCGATCCCCTCGCGATCGGCGTCGACCACGACGCCCGCCGGCGAGAGCGGATCGCCCGCGTTCGCGCACAGGCCGTGCTGCGGCGGGCAGCCGGCGCCTGGACCCGTCGACTCGGGATAGCGGCGCCCCTCGATGGTGAAGACGGGCGTGCCCTCCGGCGTGCGCTCGACCTTCACCTTGTCCGGCCAGCGCTTCAGGGCCTCGACCGCGAACGGAGCGCCTTCGATCACGTGAGCGTCGGCGTCGATGGTGAGGGACATGGGTGATCCTTGCTGGGTTCCGTCGATCTGACAGCAAGTCAGAAGCTAGCCCGTGCGTCACCCCGCCCTCAAGGCGTCCGGGGAAGGCGGCTAGGGCGGGGCGTGGTGGAGGACCGCGCGCACCTCGATCGCGCGATTTGCGACGCCCGGGATGCGCCGCGCGTAGGCGACCGCCTCATCCAGACTCCGGGCGTCCACGAGATAGAACCCGCCGAATTGCTCCTTCGTCTCCGCGAAGGGGCCGTCCATGACGGTCGGCGCGCCGTCGCGAAAGCGCACCGTCTTCGACGTCTCGGTCGTCGCGAGGCCGCCTCCGCCGCGGAACTTGCCGGCTGCGCGCATCTCGTCCTCCAGGACCTTGTGCGCCTGGAGCGTCGGCAACATCTCGGCGGTGCTCTGATGCGCCCAGTCCGCCTCGTCGGCGTAGATCATGAGCATGTACACCACGGGTCGTCTCCTTCGCGAATGCGGCGGCGCCGCCGCCCCGTCCCCAGTCGAACGGAGCCGCACCGAATCGACAAGGAAACCGCTCTTCCGGTCGGGAGGGAAGGCCTGGTCCGTCACGAGGGACGCCGACCGGAGCGGGCTACT
>DATJYG010000944.1:0-2369 GCA_035499695.1 Polyangiaceae bacterium | reverse complement strand
GGCGCGAAGACGACGGCGCCGCCGCCCCCGGCATTGGCGGGGAAGTCCTCGGTCCAGAACACCCCAGTGCTCACCGCGGCGATCGCGTTGAACAGACTTCCAGACCCGACGCTCGGATCGCTGGCCACCGTCTGCACCACGCCGCCTTGCCACCTCATGATGGCCCCTGCGACTGTCCAGTAGACAGTGCTCTCGTAGACGGCGATCGAAGTCGGGTTCATCTGCCCGGAGGCGAGTGTGACGGGCGCGCTGCCTGTTCCCCCTCGCATGACGGTGCCGCCGTTCGCGTCCGTCCAGAAGACGGTCGTTCCGCTGGCGGCGATGCCGAACGACCCCCGTTGCGCCGACGCAATGGTCGCCAGGGCTCCGCCCGTTGCGCTCATCACGAGGCAGTTGGCGGTCGGTCCACTGCTGACGTAGTCGGTCCAGTACACCGAGCCCCCGGAAGCGGCGATGCCGAGCGCCCCGTTCTGTCCGGGCGCCAGGGTGAAGACGCTCCCTCCGGCGATCGGCACTGCCATCACCCTCCCGTCGCTCGTGCCGGCTGTCCAATAGACGTTGACCGGGTCGACGGCGAGGGAGATCGGGTAGTAGAGGGCCTGATCCGTAGCGAGCGTCACCAGCCCGCCGCCGACCGAGCTGTCGCCGTTGCCAGCGGGTCCAGCGTCGGAGCCGGCGTCGCTGGTCCCGACGCTGCCGTCGCGCGTGCTCGCGCCGCTCGACGTGCCCGCGTCGTCCGAAGGCTGGGGCTCCTGCTGTGCCTCGATCTTCCCGGTGCATGCGGTGGAGGCGACCAGCATGGCCACGATCGCCGAGCATGCGGACGTCGCCCTCGGCACACGTAGGTGATCGTCCGTAGATGCGCGCGCAAGGAAGGAGATCATCCGTGCGCGCACCCGGGACCCGAGCAAGCGCAGTTGCTGCCGCACGTGCACTTCGCGCCGGCCGCGCACTGGAGCGTGCAGTTCCCGCTCGTGCACGATGCCGAGCAGGTGGAGCCTGCGGCACACGTCGTGTTGCAGTCGCCGCTCGTGCACGTGACCGTGCAGTCGCCACCGGCGGGGCAGGTCGTGTTGCAGTCGCCGCTCGTGCAGCTGATGTTGCAGGCGCCGGAGCCGCACGTGCTGTTGCAGTCCCCGCTCGTGCACGAGAGGTTGCATGGTCCGCCAGGCGGGCAGGTCGTGTTGCAATCCATGCTGCTGCAGAAGCAGTTGCCTCCCGGGCACGAGCAGCTGTTGCCGGTGCACTGGACAGGGACCCCGGAGGGGCCGGGCGACGAACCGCACGCGAGGATGCACAGCACGACGACGGTCACGCCGGAGTAGGCCAAGCGCATGGGGGACGAAGTAACGCATGGTCGCGCGCCAGGCGCAAACCTCGCCCGCTGCCCGGGGCGTCACAGGACCAGTGTGCGCACGACCGCGCGGAAATAGTCCGCGCCGGGCTCCATCCACTTGATCGGTTTGCGCTCGTCGGGACCGTGCGCGCCGTGGCCCGCCGTGGCCTCCGCGCGGCTGCCCATGCCGGGAGACACGCCGTATGCCTTTATGCCGATGTTGCGCAGGTACCGTGAGTCCGTCGTGCCGGACGAGAGCCCCGGAACCACCGGTGTGCCGGGGAAGCGCTCCTGCACGGCCTTCCTCACGGCGTCGACGACCTCGCCCTCGAACGGCGAAGCTGCCGCGTCGCCGAAGTCCTCGCCTTGCGTCAAGACGACGTTCGGATCGGCGATGAGCTTCTCGAGCGCGGCCTTCACCTGCGCCCGCGTCTCTCCCGGCAGGATGCGGCAGTTGACCTTCGCCTTCGCCGAGGTCGGCAGCACGTTGGCCTGCGGCGACCCCTCGAGCATCGTCGTCACGCACGTCGTACGAATGCCCGCGTTGTAGCCTGCGTCCTTCACGAGCACCGCCTCGTCGGCCGGCGCGATGCGGGGGGCAGACGCGACGACGTGCTTCATCGCCGCGACGTATTCCTTCTCGGCGTACGGCAGCTCGGCCTCGAAGTAAGCCTTCTGCTCGGGGAGCACCTTCGCGGGGAAGCGGTACTCGCCGATCTTCACCAGGGCGCGAGCGAGCGCGACGACCGGGTCGCCGCTCGTCGGCGGGCGCGACGAGTGGCCGCCCTTGCCCTTCACCTCGAGGCTGAAGGTCTGGAAGATCTTCTCGGAGACGCCCACGCCGAACGCGATGGGCTTCGCGAGATCGTCGGTGAGCTGCGCGCCGCCGCCCTCGTTGAGCGCGATGTCGGCGTCGAGCAGGTCGCGGTGGTTCTCGCAGAGCCAGCGCGCGCCGGCGAAGCCGCCCGTCTCCTCGCCGGCCGTCAGCGCGACGATGACGTCGCGCGTGAGCGGAGCGTGCGTGCGCGCCAGC
>DATJYG010000943.1:0-4220 GCA_035499695.1 Polyangiaceae bacterium | reverse complement strand
ACGTCGGGGACCCGGGGAAAGCGCTTTCCCCGCGTATCAGACGCGCCCGTCCGCGGGGCAAGTGCGGTCATCCCCGCGGCAGGCGCGTCGGGAACGCGGGGCACGCCCTTTCCCCGCAATGCAAGCGCGTTCACGCCCGGTGCAATCGCGCTTGGATCGCAGGGAACGCCTTTGCCCCGCGATGCGGGTCAGCGGATCCAGGTGTTGGAGCCGAGATCGAACGCCTCGACCGTGGTCAACGGGTTTGGCGTCGCGCCCATCCCGTCGTCGCCCCCGATGGCGTACAGGCGGTTCGAGCCGTTCCCGTTCACCCACGCGAGGCAGAGGCCCTCGCGCGCCGTCGGCATCGCCGCGAGCGTCTGCCACTGGTTGCTGTTCGACTGGTACGTCTCGACGGTCGCGAGCACCTTGCTGCCGTCGTTGCCGCCGACGACGTAGACGAGCTGGTTCGGCCCCGCGGTCGCGGCGAGCTTGCCGCGCGCCGTCGGCATGGCCGCCACCGAGCTCCACATGGTGCCGTCGAAGCGCTCGACGTCGGGGAACGCGTGTCCGCTGCCGTCGAAGCCTCCGATGGCGAGCATGCCGCCGCCCGACGACTGCGCCGCGGCCATCCACTTGCGAGCCGTCTCCAGCATGGGCTGCGGCTGGCTGCTCCACTGGCCGTCGCCCTGGAACGACTGCACGGTGGCAACCGGCGGCGTGGCGATGCCCGCGGCGCCGCCGGCCACGAGGTACATGCCGATCCCCTCGACGGCCGAGCCGCCGAGCGCCGTGGGCATCGGCGCCGCCACCGTCCACGCCCCGTCGCTGCCCGAGAACGCGTTGAACTTCTCGTTCGCGCCGACCGCGCCCCCCGTCGCGTCGAAGCCGCCGACGACGAAGAAGATGCCTGAGGTCTGGCCGATGCCCACGCCGGCGCCGTGGCGGGCGACGGTCATGGGCGTCGCGCTGGTCCACGTGTTGGCGACCGGGTCGTAGACGTACGTCGCCTTCGTCGGCACGTGCGACGCGGTGAGCCCGCCGAAGAGGTAGACCTTGCCGTCCATCCCGGCCGCGCACGCCATCTCGGTGAGCGCCTCCGGAAGCGGGGCGAAGAGCGCGCCCCCCTCGGTGCCGCCCTCGCCGCCGCTGCTGCTGCCGCCGCTGGGGGAGCAGACGCCGGAGTTGCACGTGGGGCACATGGGGATGCACGTCTCGTCGCTGGGGCACGTGCCCATGCCCGGGCCGTTGCCGTTGCCGATGGTGCAGCTGTCGCGGCAGGTCCCGTTGGAGCACGCCGTCCCGCTCCAGCCGCAGGCGCCGTTGGTGCAGCTCGTGTTGGCCTGGCACGCGTAGACGAACGAGCCTCCGCCGCCCCCGTTGTTCTGGTTGATCGCGAGGCATCCCTGACCCGCCGCGCAATCCTGGTCGGCGGTGCACGTGCGGGCGCAGACGTTGCCGGTGCCGTACGCGTTGCCGGTCACGCAGACGAGTCCCTGGCCACACTGGGTCTGGTTGCTGCTGTTCATGTCGCACGGCTGTCCGGCGCCGCCGTCGGAGAGGGTGCCCGTGTCGTCGACGCCGAAGATCTTGGCGCAGCTCGTGACGAGAACGAGTCCCGCGACGGCGGAGAGCGCGCGCCAGCTCACCACGCGCCCCTGAGCACGGCGCCTCCGGGCGTGGGCGAGAGCGTGAGCGCCGCGCGCGCGGGCGTCTCGTAGCCCGACGGCGCCGTCACCAGCAGCACGATGCCTCCCGCGGCGACGACCGCGCCGCCGACGAACACCCACTGCGCGATGCTGGCGATGTTCTGCGCGTCCTGACGATGCTGGATGCCCTCCTGCGTGCACACGTCGTTGACGCAATCGGGGACGCCGTTGACGCCGTTGTTCGGGTCGTTCGACTTGTTCCACTGCGACTTCGCGATGAAGCCGAAGACGGTGCCGGTGCCCATGGCGAGGCCGCCGGTGACGATGGAGAAGATGCCCCAGAAGCGCTGCGCGCCTCCCTTCTTCTGGGGCTCGGTCTGGTAGATGACGACCGTCTGCGGCTGCGCCGGGGCCGCCTGCGGCTGCGGCGCGGGCGCGGGCGCCACGGGAGCCGCGGGGGCCGGCGGGGGCGTCGTCACGGGCGCGGGCTCGAGCGCCGGGATCTGCACGCTCGTGCTCGCGCTCTTCGCGACGGTCACGGTGGTCGACCACGGCTTGTAGCGCTCGGCGTTCGCCGTCACCGTGTGGTCGCCCGGGTCGACGGGGACGGGGAGCCCGAAGCTCGCCGCGGGGATCAGCACGCCGTCGCGCCGCACCTCGAGGCCATCGACGGGCGTCACGACCGTGACGCTCAGCTTGGCGAGCGTGGGCTCGAGCGCCGCCGCGTGGCCGCGCGCGTACTTCTCGCGCGCCGCTTCGCCGGCGTTGGCGGCGGCGCTGGCGGCGTCCTTGTAGGTGGCCCACGCGCTCGCGGTCTGCCCGTTCTTCTCGTAGCAGACGGCGAGGTTGAGCAGCGTGCCGACGCCCGGGTCGAGCTTCTCGCTGTCGGCGAACTTGGGGCACGCCTGCGCGAACTGCCCCGCGTCCATCAGGCGCTTGCCCTCGTCGTAGAGCGCCTGCGCGGTGGCCTTGTCGGCGGCGCTCGTCTGGGCCAGCGACCCGCGCGCCGGAGCGAGTGCCACGATGAGCGTCAGCAGCGCCGCGACGCGCTTCATCCCACCTACAGACTACACGAGCTAACCGCGCGACACGCGCGTGATCGGCACGTCGGCGCGCAGCATGTAGCCGCGGTCGCCCTTGAGCAGGAGCTCGCGCAGCCCGAGGCGGCGCAGCGTGGCGATGGCGGTGTAGACGCGCGTCGCCCCCGCCTTGGGGAGCATGCGCTCTCCCGGCCAGCCGGCGGAGATGAGCGCCTCCACCGTGAGCGGCTCGCCCGGCGCGGTCTCGCGGCGCTCGGCGAGGCGCTCGAGGAGGCGCTGCAGCGGGCGCCAGCGGGCGATGCTGACGACGTCGCCGTGCGGCATGCGGAACCAGAGGCCGCGGGCCGAGACGACCAGCGCGTCGGCCGGCGCGTCCGGGGGGATAGCCTCCGGCTCGCCGTCGGTGCGCTCCTGGCGCGGGGGCGGCGCCGGCTCCGACCGGGGCCCGCGCGCGATCGCATGCTCGAGCGCGCGCCTCGCGAGGCGCACGTCGGCGGCGCGCCGGCACTCGCCGCGCTCGGGCACGAGCTTCGTGTCGAGGCGCGCCTGCGCGGCGCTGCGGAGCATCGTCGCGCGACCCTCGTCGCCCTCGGTGTGCGCGATGCGCGCGAGCAGCAGGTCCACGTGCCCGCGCCACACCTCGAGCGCCGCCCGCGCGCGCGGGTCGACGATTCCCTCGAGCGACTCGGTGGCCCGACCGAGCGTCGCGCGCGCCGACTCGAGGCTCCCCTCGCGAGCTTCGACCGCCGAGAGCGCGCCGAGCACGAGCGCCTCGGTCGACCGGTCGCGGCTCTCGCGCAGGATCGTGAGCGCGCGTCCGTACGCGGCGCGTGCGCCCTCGAGATCGTCGGTCTCGGCGAGGAGCATCCCCTGGTAACCGAGCAGGGCGCCCTCGGCGCGCCGGCTGCCGACGTGCCTGGCGAGGAGCAGCGCCTGCTCGTAGAGCTCGCGGGCCTCCTCGAACTGCTGCTGCTCGTGCGCGACGGTCGCGAGCAGCCCGTTGGCCTCCGCCTCGAGCCGGCGGTCGCCCGCCACGCGATAGAGGAAGAGGGCGCGGTCGCACGCGGCTCGCGCCTCGTCGAGACGGCCCGCGTCGTGCGCGACGACGGCGAGGTTGCCGGTGTCCATCGCCTCGTGCCGCAGGTCGCCCGTCTCCTGGTGCAGGACCAGGGCGGCCTCGAGCTCGCGCGTCGCGTCCTCGATGCGGCCCTCGAGGGCCGACGCGCTGCCGAGCAGACCGAGCGTGCGGCCCTCCTCGACCCCGTCGCGCTCCTCGCGCGCGATGGTGAGCGCGCGCTCGGCGAGGCCGCGGCACTCGTCGAGCTTGCCCTGCTGCATCGCGATGGTCGCGAGCCCGCGCAGCACGCGCGCGACGGCGGCGCGCGGCCCGCGCTCGGTAGCGATCGTCAACGCGGCCTGCGCGTCGAGCGCCGCCTCCTGCCCGCGACCGAGCATCCGGTGCGTGTCCGACCGCGCCTCGAGCACGCGCAGGCGCAGCTCCGGATCGAGCGCCTCCTTGTCGATGACCGACAGCGCCGCGTCGAGCAGCCCG
>DATJYG010000942.1:0-9994 GCA_035499695.1 Polyangiaceae bacterium | reverse complement strand
GCGCCGGTGTGGCGGCCGTTGTAGGTCAGCGACGTGTCGGGGCTGTAGTAGTCGTAGCGGAGCGCGAGCGTCGTCCAGTGGGTGAAGCCCTGCTCGAGCCGGATGAAGCCGCCCATCTCGTTCTTGCTGGCGATCTGCCCGCCGGGGATGCTCGACACGGGCGTGGGCAGGCCGGGCAGGCCCGCCGCGCCGTACTTGGTGCCGCGGTCCATGTTCTGGCCGAGGTTGAACTCCCCGAGCAAGCGGGTCGCGCCGAACTCGAAGAAGCGGTGGTGCAGCGCCGCCTCGAAGTTCCACGCCCACCGCGGGAACTGCTTGAACGCGAGCTGCGCGAGGTTCACCTCTGCGCCCTGGCCGTAGTAGCCGCTCGTCCCGACGTCGAAGGGGCCGAAGTCGTAGTTCACGCGGCCGAGGACCGACTTGCCCTTCGTGAGGTCCGGCAAGAGGCTGAACGTCTTCTCGCCCTGCGTCGCGCCGTTGATGAACGCGACCTGGAACGCGAGGCGGCCGTCCATCGCGCGCGTGTAGGCCTTGGCGCCCGTGTCGAACTCGCCAGGGGTGACGTTCTGCTCCCACCAGGAGCGCTCGATGAAGGGGCGATCCGCATCGCTCTGCAGGACCTCCCAGCCGTACGGGATCTTGAAGATGCCCATGCCGAAGAGCGTCTCGACGCCGCCGCCCCAGTGGACGATGCCGTCTGCCTCGACGTTGCGCGCGATGGTGCCGGTGCCGTTGTCCGGTCCGCCGGCGAGGGTCGGGTCGATCTCCATCACGAAGCGCGAGTACTCGTTGGGCTCGAGCTCGATCTTGAGACGGGCCCGGCGCAGGCGGAAGTAGCTCTTGTTCGTCGTGAGCCCGGGGGTCGATGGGCCGCCGAAGTACTTGTCCGGCGTCGCGATCACGTCGTTCGCGCTCACGCCGCTCGGGAGCGCTCCGTTGACGAGGTTCGGCGAGGCCGCGTCGTTGTAGAAGTTCCAGAGCATCTGCGGCTGGAGGTAGCCGCTGAAGCGGACGTGCCGCGTCCAGCCCCACCAATCCTCGTGCTCCTCCTTGTCGCGCCGGTGCTGCTCCTCGAGCTGCCGGAGTCGCAGCTCCAGGAGGCCGAGGCGGCGCTCTTGCTCGGGATCGAGGGTCGACGCGGGTGCCGGAGCCGGTGCGCCCGGAGCAGCTCCTGCCGCTGCCCCCTGTGCGGGCGCCGTCTGGTCGGCCGGCGCAGCGAGCGGCTGCTGCGCCGTCGTGTTGGGGTTCGCGGTCCACGGCGGCGGCGGCGGGGGCGGCAGGTCCGGCGGGGCGGGCGACACCGCGGCGGGCGCTCCAGCGGGCCGCTGCTGCGGCGCGGGCTGCGCCGGTGCGGGCCGCTGCGCTGCCGGCTGCTGCGGCGCCGGCTGCTGGGCGCGCGCGTCACGCGCGGAGGCGAAGAGGACTGACGCCAGTGCGACGGCGGCCGGCCCGGCGAGGGCCGAGGTGTTGAAGCATGACGAGCGATAGCTTCGAGCCATGTGCGGTCTCCCCTGGCAGGACGGGGACGGCTTCGCCGCCCCGGGGTCAGGCCGCACCCGGCTCTATCACATCTGGGTCCAGACGCGCGCGTCCTTGAAGATGCGAACCAGCTCCGCGTCGAGATGCCCGTCCTTCACGCTGTAATCGAGGATGTCGATGGCGCGGTCCAGGGGAACCGCCTTCTTGTACGGGCGGTCGCTGGCGGTGAGCGCATCGTAGATGTCCGCGATGCTCATCATCTTCGATTGCACCGGGATTTCCTCTGCCTTGAGTCGATTCGGGTACCCCGTGCCGTTCAGCCTCTCGTGGTGCGCCCCGGCGATGACCGGGACCCGCTGCAGCGACTTGCCCCAGGGGATGCGCGAGAGGAAGCGGAACGTGTGTGACACGTGCGAGCGAATCTCGTCGAACTCCTGTTGCGTGAGCGAGCCCTTGCTCACCTTCAGGCACGTGACCTCTTCGTCGTCGAGCAGCGCCCGCACCTCGCCGCGCAGGTCGACGTACGTCTCGCGCGCGATCTCCTCGATGCGCGCGAAGTCGCCCTGCGAGAGCACCGTCGGCTCGTTCGCCGAGAGGACGGCCGCCCACGCTGCGTCGACCGCGCCGCGCCGCTCGGCGAGCTCGGCGTCCAGAGCGGCGAGCTGCTCCTTGCTCGCCCCGCTCTCCAGCGCCCGTACCTTGCGCCCGAGGACGTCCGCCTCGATGGACCGCAGCACGTAGTCGAAGCGCACGCGCACGAGCTCCAGGCGCTCGTCGTACAGCTTCTTCGCCTTCACGAGCACCCGTTCGCGCACGCCGATCTTGCCGAAGTCGTGCAGCAGGCTCGCGTACTCGAGCTCCCGGAGGTCCTCGGCGGTGAACGTGGCCGCGGCGTACGGGCCGGAGGACTCCTTGTCGACCATGCGCGCGAGCGTCACCGTGAGATCGGCCACGCGACGCGAGTGTCCGCTCGTCGTGGGATCGCGCGACTCGATGGCCTCGACGCTCGCCTTCACGAAGCCCTCGAAGAGCTTGCGGATGTCCTCGTAGAGGATCGCCGTCTCGAGCGAGACGCCGGCCTGCGCGGCCACCATGCCGAGGAGCTCCTCGCTGCGCTCGTCGAACGGGACGACCTGCGCGTCGACGTCGGCTCGCGTCAGGAGCTTGGTGGCCGAGTCGCGCTTCTTGTTGATCAGCTGGATGACCCCGATGACCTCGTCGCGCTGGCTGATGAGCGGCGCCATGAGCATCGAGCGCGTGAGGTAGCCGGTGCGGCGGTCGAAGCTCGGGTCGAAGTGGAACGTGGAGCCCGTCGGGAGCTGATAGACGTCCGGGATGTTCAGCGACGCCTTCTGGAGCGCCGCCGTCCCCGCCATCGAGCGGTCCGACAGCGGCATGGTGAACTCGCGCGAGTCGAGCGCGACGCTGTCGTTCTGGGTCAGCTTGAACCGGAGCACTCGCTTGTCCGGTTGCTCGGGGTGCGGCTCGACCACGTAGATGGATCCGGCGTCCGCACCGGTGACGAAGCGGCTCTTCTCGAGGATGACCCCGAGCAGCTTGTCGACGTCGCGCACGGTCGTCATGGCGCGCGCGATGTGAATCAGCTCGCCCAGCTCGTAGCGGTACCGGCGCAGCCAGCGACCGCGCGACTCGGCGCGCGCCTTGGCCTCGAGCAGCTCGAAGGCGCGGTGAGCCGCGAGGTAGAGGTCGTCCTGCGTCGCGTCGGCGTCGAGCACCGTCGCGAGACCACGCGAGGTGGCCTCGGTGAAGGAGCGGTCGCGCGGGCGACCCACCAGGACGACCAGGGCCTGACCCGCGGCGACGCGATCGGCGAACGGCTGCAGCAGCTCGCGCGCGCGATCCCACAAGGCGGCGGGTGCGAAGACGACGCAGAGCTGCTCGCGCGCGCGCCCGTTCGGCGAGACGAGGGTGCGCCAGGCGGTCACGAGGAGCTCGTGGGGCCGCGTCACCGAGTCGGCCGCGAGGCGCGTGTCGCGCTCGAGCAGCTCCTGGACGTGGTCCATCGCACCCCCGGCGACGCTCATTGCTTTCTCTCGGCGTCTCTCTGCTCGTAACGGACGATGATCTTCTGCACGAGGGGATGGCGCACCACGTCCACCTCGGTGAAGTGGCAGAACGCGATGCCCTCGACACCGTCGAGCAGCTCGCGCGCCTCGGCGAGGCCGCTCGCGCGCCCCTCGGGCAGGTCCACTTGCGTCACGTCTCCCGTCACGACCGCCTTCGAATGGTACCCGAGGCGCGTGAGGAACATGCGCATCTGTTCGCTCGTGGTGTTCTGGGCCTCGTCGAGGATGACGAACGAGTCGTTCAGGGTGCGCCCGCGCATGAAGGCGAGCGGTGCAACCTCGATGTGCCCGCGGGCGATGAGGCCCTGGGCCTTGTCGATGTCCATCATGTCGTCGAGCGCGTCATACAGGGGGCGCAGGTAGGGGTTCACCTTCTCCGCCAGGTCGCCCGGCAGGAACCCGAGGCGCTCGCCGGCTTCGACGGCGGGGCGCGTCAGGACGATGCGCTTCACCTGCCGCGACATGAACGCGGCCACCGCGCACGCCATCGCGAGGTACGTCTTGCCGGTCCCCGCCGGACCGATGCCGAAGGTGAGGTCGTGCGACCGGATGGCCTCGACGTACCTCTTCTGCGCCAGCCCGCGCGGCCCGACCGGGCGCCGTCCGGCGCCGAGCTGCACCTCGGCGTCGAACATGTCGCGGAGGTGCACCTGGGGCTCCGAGCGGAGCATGCGCAACGCCCGCCCCACGTCGGCCGCGCTCACGTCCACCCCTTGCTTCAGGAGCGACGCGGTCTCCGCGAGGAACCGTTCGGCCAGGGCGACCGCCTCGGCATCGCCCTCGAGGAGGATCTTGTTACCTCGCAGCCCGACCGCGACGTTCGCCTCGCGCTCGAGAACCTTGAGCTTCTCGTTGCGCGGGCCAGCGAGCGACAGGAGGACGCGCGAGTCCTCTACCTCGAGCTCGGAAGTGACTCTGACGGGGTTCGTGACGGTTGGGCTGCTTGGTGGGGGTCGAGGCATGTACTGAAAACGCCAAACCCAGGATAGCAGCCGCTATTCGTCTGTCGGGTTCGCGAGCTTGCGGCCCCAGAGGATCGCGTCCTTGCGGGCGTTGCCCACCAGGAGGTGGTCCACCAGGAGCCCGGTCCGCCGGAAGCCGTTGTGCAGGAAGGCCATCGCGAGCGAAACGTCGTCGCTCGGGGCCAGGGAGAAGCAGCTCACGACGCCCTCGCCGAGGAGCCGGTCGCACATGGCCTTGAGCGCCCCGGCGGTTGCCAGCTTCTCGGCCTCGTTCTTCGGGCCCTGCAGCAGCTCGAGGTACGCGTTGCCGAAGCACGCCTGCGACTCGGTCGAGCAGTAGAGCTCGAAACCCCCGCGCGCCGTCGCCACGAAGTACCGACGCTCGGCGTCGCGGCCGAACGGCTCGAACGCCGACAGGGCACGGCCGTTCTTCAGCGCCGTGGCCACCGCCTTGCGCGCCTCGGTCTCGCTCACCTGCGCGACCTTCGCCGGCGGGACCGCCTTGTCCGTCAGGTCCTTCAGGTGCTTCTTCGCCGTGAGGATCGTCCGCTCCATCTTCTCCTGGGCGGGGGACATGGGGGGCGGACCGGCGGGCGCCTCGACGACGGCCTCCGCGGCCGGCGCGGTCCTGGCGGACACGGCGAGCCGGATCTCGCTCTGCGACGGGATGTCCTCGTCGTCCTCGGGGATGCGGTCGAGCGTCTTGGCCCGCAGTGCCGCCGCGGTGCGCGGAACGGTGCAGCCGAGGAGGAACGCGTCGCTGCGCTTGTAGAAGCCAGGGATGTTGCCCTCTTTGGCGAACCCGAGCTTCACCCAGGTGGCGACCTCGTCGCGCTCGACCAGGGTGTAGACCTTGTCGACCCCCTCGCGCTGCGCCAGGGACAGGACGAAGAGCCGCTTCGCGTTCGTCGGGCCGGCCCGGAAGTCGATGACGCGCATCGTGCGCGCTCTTCGGTTCACCAGGAGGCAGAGAGACACCGCCTCGTTCTGGAAGAACACCTCTTCAACCGGTTTCTGCTGGGTTCCCCACGCCTTCGCCGCCATCAGACCGCCCCGACTCCCTCCCCCGATCCCTTTGTCCCGGCCTTCGCCGGGCGGGCCTCCCGCCGCGCCCAGGGGGAGCACGGGGGAGCGCATTTCAAAGTTGAAACGGCACTACCACGCTGGCAAAGCCGAGGTCAACACGAAGACGAGGCGATTCGAGGGCTTGAGTGGAATTGCAGAACGGAAAACGTGAACGCACGGTGACGCTCAGGCGAAAACAGCCTTTGCGCACGAAGTCCCCAGCTTGTTCTACGGGGTCAGCCGCTGGGCGTCCGCGGCGCTGACCCCGAGCTTCTGGAGCGCTTCGGCGAGGCGTTTCGCGGGGATCGACACGAGCGTCGGCATGCCCCCGGAGAGCCCGAGGAGGTCGAGGAAGGACACGCCGCTTCCGTAACGGGCCGCGATGCTCACGGTGTCCATGTCGAGCACCATCGCCAGGCTCGCCCGCTCCTGGCCGGCGAGCAGGAGCTGCGTCTTGTCGTACTGACCGTGGTGCGCCGTCGCGTTGACGAACGCGAGCGATCGCACGTCGGCCGGGACGCCCTGGGGGCGGATGTCGACCACGACGTAACCGGCAGCGATCGCTCGCGTGCGCTCCTCGATGGGGCCGAGCTCCGCAGCGGCGCGGTCGATGGCTTCCCAGAGCGACGCGTCGCCGAGCCCGTCGGCGAGGTGACGCACGACGAGACCGAAGAGAGCGGTGTCTCGCGGGCGCGCGCGGAGGGCGCGGTCGAACCGCTGCCCGATCGGGCCGGGTTGTGCCGTGCGCGTGTCGATGGCGCGCGCGTCGTCGTCCGCCCCCGCGTAAGGCTCGGTGCCGCCGCGGACCCACTTGGCGGCGCTGCAGAGCCCATCGAAGTCGGTGTGGCACACGATGGTGTCCACGGCGCCGATGCGCGCGATGACCTCGGGAGTCACCATCTCGGGACAGGCGCCGTGCTCGGCCTTCGTCGCGAGGACGAAGCGCGGGTCGCTCCTGTAGCGCTCGTGCATCACGTGGTCGTGGTGGTCGACCCACCCGGCGAGACGCGGTCCGAGCTGCTGGATGAAGGGGAGCGTGATCTTCTCGAACCCACCGCTCGACGCCTCGCTCGCGAAGGCCACGTCGAGCACCACCACGCGCCCGCGCAGGTCGCGCGCACGCGGCAGCTTGCGCGGGGAGGCGAAGGCGAGCTCCGGGCGAGGCATGGAGGGAGACGGGATAGCACGCGAGGGTCGCCTGCTACGCTCTGCCCCGCGATGGCCAACCTCCCTCTCCAGTTCGGCGATCACGGCCTCATCCCCGTCGTCGTGCAAGACCACCTGACCGGCGAGGTCCGCATGGTCGCCTACGCGACGGCCGAGGCGATCGAGAAGACCGTGCAGACCGGACGCGCGACGTTCTGGAGCCGCTCGCGGGGCGAGCTCTGGGAGAAGGGACGCACGAGCGGCAACGCGATCGAGGTGCGCCGGGTGCTCGTCGATTGCGACGCCGACTGCGTCGTCTACTCGGGCGAACCCCACGGCGCGAGCTGCCACACCGGCGCCGAGAGCTGCTTCTTCCAGGTGCTCGAGAACGGCGCGCTCTCGCAGGCGAGCGACCAGCCGCAGACGCTCCTGGCCACGCTGGAGGCGGTGCTCGAGTCGCGGAAGAGGGCGACCGGCGACAAGAGCTACACGAAGAGCCTCTACGACGCGGGTCCGGCCGCCATCGGCGCGAAGGTGCGCGAGGAAGCGGACGAGCTCGGGCGCGCGCTCGCGAGCGAAGGCGATGATCGCGTCGTGTCGGAGGCCGCCGACCTCCTCTATCACCTGCTCGTCGCGATCCGATGGCGCGCCATCCCGTTCCGGAGCGTCCTGGCAGAGCTGGGCCGTCGTCTCGGCACGAGCGGCCACGCCGAAAAGGCGGCACGGTCTGGCCCCCAGCCGTAGTGGCAAGCGTGGTATCGTCGCCTTAGCTCCATGGCGACCAAAGTCCTCGTCTTCGAGAGCGATCCGGCGTTCGCCGGCGAGCTCCGGAACGAGCTAGGCAAGCTGGGCTGCGCCACGACCGTCGTCGACGACGGCAACGTCGGGCTGCAGCAGGCGGCGTCCGAACGGCCCGACCTCATCCTCCTCAGCATCGAGCTGCCGCGCATGAACGGCTTCTCGGTGTGCAACAAGCTGAAGAAGGACGCCGGCCTGAAGGACGTCCCGCTCATCATCATGTCGAGCGAGTCGAGCGACGAGACGTTCGAGCAGCACAAGAAGCTGCGCACGCGCGCCGAGGACTACGTGCACAAGCCGATCGCCTTCGGCGAGCTGCTCCAGCACATCCAGGGGTTCGTCAACCTCGCCCCTGCGGCGGCGGGCGAAGGCGACAACGCCATCGTCATCGACGACGAGATCGAGATCGGCAGCACCGACTACCTCGAGGAAGACGAGGGGACGCAGATCGCGTCGCGTCCGCCGCACATGCAGGACATCGCCGCCGCGTCGGCGACCAAGCGGGGCATGGAGCCCGTCGACGCCGACGTCGACGCGTTCGCCGACGCGGCGTTCGGGAGGCTCACGGGAGCTGACGCGCCGGGCGCGGTCGCCGAGGCGCGTCCCATGGCCGAGCGCGTCCCCATGCCCCAGAACGGGGCGCCCGAGTCGGTCACGTCGCCGGCCGCTCCCGCGCGTCGGCAGAGCGAGGCTCCTGCGCGCCGGCCGAGCGTGGCTCCGATGCGGGCGAGCAAGCCGCCGGCGTCGGTCGATCTGCAGGAGTACGAGCGCCTCCGCGTGGAGCTCGAGTCGCAACGGGCGCGCCTGATGGACACCGAGCGCGCGCTGACGGACGCGCGCAACGAGGCGGACAAGCTGCGCATCGACGCGGGCGAGACCGAGCGGCTGCAGAAAGAGGTCGACGAGCTCAAGGCGAAGCTCCTGTCGGGCGCGAAGACGAGCGGGATCTCGAGCCGCGAGTTCCTGGATCTGCGCGAGGGTCTCAACAAGAAGGACAAGGAGATCCTCTCCCTCAAGGAGCAGCTCACCAAGAAGGACCGCGACAGCGTCGAGGCGCAGGACCGCGCGCTGGCGCTCGAGCGGGCCAAGGCCGACATCGAGGACAAGCAGCTCGGCCTCGAGAGGGAGCTCGCGGAGCTCCGGGAGAAGACCGAGACGCTCGGGCTCGACAAGGACACGGCGAAGAAGGCGGCCGAGGACTTCAAGGCGCGCTTCGAGAAGGCGCGCCACGAGATCGAGACGAAGGAGCGCCAGCTCGTCGAGAGCCGGGGCAAGCACGTCGAGGAGATGGCGACGGCCGAGGCGAAGCTCGCGGCGGCGCGGGCCGATCTCGACCAGACGCTCGCCAACGAGCGCGCCGAGCACGCCCGGGCGGTCGACCTGGTGGAGCAGCGGCGCAAGGCGGACCTCGAGCAGGCGCGCACCGACCGCGAGGGCGCGCTCGCCGAGCTGCTCGAGCAAGCCGACCACGAGAAGCAGGAAGAGTTGACCGCGCTGGCCGAGAAGCTCCGTCAGGAGAACGACGGCAAGATGGCGGCGCTGCACCGCGCGCATCAGCAGGAGATCGAGCGGCAGAAGAACGAAGCGGCGCAGGCCATCAGCACGATGACGCAGGAGGCGAGGGCCGAGACCGAGAGGAAGGCCGAGGCGACGCTCGCGCAGGTGCGCGGGGAGTACGAGGAGAAGATCAAGGGGATCGAGAACGACCGCGACTCGCGGGTCGCTGCGACCGAGGCGAAGGCCTCGCGCGAGCTCGGCGAGGTGCACGAGCAGCTGGCGAAGCTCGACATGGATCTGTCGGCCACGCGCGGCGAGCTGGCGAGCCTGCGCGAGGACAAGGAGAAGGCGGACGCCGAGGCGGCCGCGAAGATCGCGGACCTCGAGAAGTCGCTCGCCGAAGTGAGGAGCGCACGCGAGGAGCTGGACAGGAAGGCGACGGCGGCGGAGACCCGCGTCGCCGTGCTCGAGGGCGAGGTCGCCTCGGTGCGCCAGGAGCTCGCCGAGACGAAGCAGAAGCTGGCGGCGGAGTCGTCGCGCGCCGACAAGGCGAACGCCAAGTGGGAGTCGGATCGTCAGTCGCTCGAGAGGGCGAAGGACGCTCTCGCCGTGGCGCTGCAGCAGATCGAGGACGCCGAGGGGCGTCCGATCAGCTGACGCGAACCGTCACACGTTCGCGCGGGCGGCGAGCTTGCGCGCCTCGGCGCGGGCGCGCGTCTTGACGCGCTCGCCGTCGAGCCGCTGGTGCTCGCGGTCCTTCACGACGAGGGCGCCGTCGACCATCACGTGCACGACGTCGCGCGAGGAGCAGGCGTAGACGAGGCGCGAGAACACGTCGCCTCCCGGCTCGGCGTGGGGGCCGTCGATGCGGACGACCGCGAGGTCGGCGCGCTTGCCCGGCTCGAGCGAGCCGGTGATCGCGTCGAGGCCGAGGGCGCGGGCGCCCTCGATCGTCGCGAG
>DATJYG010000941.1:0-38094 GCA_035499695.1 Polyangiaceae bacterium | reverse complement strand
GGTCGGGGTCGGGGTCGGGGTCGGGGTCGGCGGGGCCGGTTCCTCGTACTCGGGCGGCGGCAGATTGGGGCGCCCCTTCGGCCCACCGCAGGCTGCCAGGACCAGGGCAAGCAGCGTCCACCTCATGCGGATGAGCCTTAGCTTGCTTTTTCCCCGTCCGCGCGTACCTTTCGCCACCCAACTCGGGTTCCCGGCAACGGGGGCCCACTCAATCCACACGCTCTTCAGCGCAAGCTTCGGCCCGGTGCATCCCCACTCGAGGGGGTGTTGGTCGAGGACGGAGAGCGGAGGCCCAACCGAAAGGAAGCGCAAGAAATGACACAGCAAGCAGAAACCACGGCCCAAGGTCTGCCGCAGCTCCGCGGCGATCTCCCCCTCCCGTTGCGCTCGCTCCTCGACGCGGGCGTCCACTTCGGTCACCAGACCAAGCGCTGGAACCCGAAGATGCGCCCCTTCATCTACGGGGCGCGCAACGGCATCCACATCATCGACCTCGACCAGACCGCGCGCCTCTTCGCGCGCGCCTACAACTTCGTCGTCGACACCGTCGCCCGCGGTGGCCACATCCTCATGGTGGGGACCAAGCGGCAGGCGCAGGAAATCGTGCAGGAGGAGGCCACCCGCTCGGGCAGCTTCTTCGTCGTGAACCGCTGGCTCGGCGGCACGCTCACGAACTTCCGCACCATCAAGACGGGCCTCGAGCGCATGCGGCAGCTCGAGCGCATGAAGGAAGACGGGACCTACATGTCGATCACCAAGAAAGAGGTGTCCCGCCTCGAGAAGGAGCGCGAGCGCTTCGAGAAGTACCTCGGGGGCCTCAAGAACATGGGATCGCTCCCGGCGGCGCTCTTCGTCATCGACCCGGCGATGGAGCTCATCGCGGTGAGCGAGGCGAACAAGATCGGTATCCCGGTCATCGCCATCACCGACACGAACTGCGATCCGGACCGCGTCAACTTCGTCATCCCGGGCAACGACGACGCCATCCGATCGATCAAGCTCATCACGGCCCGCGTCGCCGACGCGGTCGTCGAGGGCGCGCAGCGCCGCAAGGAGTTCGTGGGCCGCGAGGACGCGCAGCAGCAGCGGCGTAACGAGGGCCCCCAGGCGGAGGTCATCCGCGGCGGACGCGGACCGCGCCGCGACGACGCCGATCGGCCGTCCTGAAACCCTTTCTCTTTCCAGAAGGATAGAAGCCATGGCTGAAGTGACTGCATCGATGGTCAAGGAGCTCCGCGAGCGCACGCAGGCGGGGATGAGCGACTGCAAGAACGCGCTCGTCGAGGCCGCCGGCGACATGGAGAAGGCCGTCGAGGTCATCCTCAAGAAGGGCCTCGCCAAGGCCGCCTCGCGCTCGGGGCGCGTCGCGACCGAGGGTCAGGTCGCCACCTGGGTGGCGCCCGACGGCAAGCGCGGCGTCATCGTCGAGATCAACACGCAGACCGACTTCGCGTCCCGCGACGAGCTTTTCCAGCAGTTCGTGAAGGACGTGATGCAGGTCGCGAGCAAGGCGGCCAAGGGCGCCGACCTCGGTGCCCAGACCTACCCGGGGACGGACAAGACGGTGGAGTTCACCCGCGCCGAGCTCTCGGCCAAGACGGGCGAGAACATCGTCCTCCGCCGCTGGGGCACCGTCGAGGCGAAGGAGGCGAACGGTCTGGTCCACGCGTACGTGCACGCGGGCGGCAAGCTCGCGGTGCTCGTCCACGCCGAGGGGCCGGACGCGAAGAACGCCGACTTCGTGAACTTCGTGGACAACGTCGCGATGCAGGTCGCGGCGATGAACCCGATGGTCGTGCGCCAGGAAGAGATCACCGCTGCGAACAAGGACAAGCAGAAGGAGATCTACGAGGCCCAGATGAAGGAGGAAAAGGCGGCCGGGACGCTCAAGGCGCCCGAGCAGGCCTGGCCCAAGATCATCGAGGGCAAGCTCGGCAAGTGGTTCACCGAGGTGACGCTGCTCGCCCAGGACAACGTGTGGGACCCGCCCGCGGGGTCGATCGAGGCCGTTCGCCAGGCCGTCAGCAAGCAGGTCGGCGGCGAGGTGAAGATCCACTCGTTCCTCCGCTACTCGCTGGGCGAGGGCATCGAGAAGAAGACGGAAGATTTCGCGGCCGAGGTCGCGAAGACCGTCGGTGGCTGAGAGACTCCGTCCCAAATTCGCGGTCGTCCGCGAGGATCCCGACGTCGAGCACGTGCTCGTCCGCAAGACGCGGGCGAAGCGGGTGCTCGTCGTCGCATCCGGGGGGTGCACCGCGCTGACGCTCGTCCATCGCGAGCCCGGGCTCGAGGTGACGGCGTACGACTTCTCCGAGGCCCAGCTCGCGCAGGTGCGCGACAAGCAAGCGGCCGTCGCCCGGGGCGATCTGCGCGCTCTCAACGTGGGCGACGATTCACCGCTGGGCATCAACCAGCGGGGCGAGTTCGAGTCGCTGTTTCGCACACTGCGCCGGTTCGTCGAGGAGATGGTGGCGCCGCCGGCGAGCCTCGCGCGGTACTTCGACGAAGCGACCCCGGGTCCCGAGCGGAAATCCCTCGTGCGGTCGTGGACGGAGAACAAGTACTGGCCGGTCGCCTTCTCCCTCTGCTTCCACGATGCGCTGCTTCACGCGATGTTCGGCCCGGCGGCGACGCAGCACGCCGAGCCGGGCTCGTATCCGGGGTACTTCCAGCGCGCCTTCGAGCGGGGGCTCTCGAGGGAGGATGGCCCCCGCAATCCATTCCTCGCGCACGTCTTTCTCGACGCGTACCTGCCGGCTCATGCGCCGGACTACGTGCACGCCGGCCGCGAGCTCCCGGTGACGCTCGTTCGGGGAGAGTTGCCGGACGTCCCCGACATCTCGCGTTTCGACGTCGTCAGCCTGTCGAACATCTTCGACTGGTCGGACGACGGGCTCGTCGCGCGCTGGGCCGAGAGCCTCCGTGCTCTCCGTCCCGGGGCGGCGGTCGTCATTCGCCAGCTCAACAACCGCCGTGACGTGCGGCGCTTCTTCACGCCGGCGTTCATGTTCGACGATGCCCTCGGGGAGGACCTGCTCGCACGCGACCGGAGCCTCTTCTACGAGAGGATTCACGTGGGGCTGCGAACCTAGACCAACCGTGGACGACCTACGCTTCCTCTTTCTGCCGGCGAGTGAGATAGGCCCGTACGTCGACGGTCTCCGGGCGATCGAGCGCGCGACCGAGTACCCGATCGCCGACGGCGCGGACTCGTTCACCATCGACCACGGCGCCGACTACACGCGCTTCTTCACGATGCTCGGGCACGACGCGCGCGTGACGCTGGCTCTTCGCGGCGATCGCGTCGTCGGTGGCGTCGTCGGAATCGCCCGCAACGTGCGCATCCTGGGCAAGATGGTGCCCGCCGTCTACGGGGCGGACATGAAGCTCGCGCCGGAAGCGCGCGGCACGGGCATCGCGCGCAAGATGGCGCACTGGGCCTTCCGTCTCATCTTCAAGCACCCGGAGCTGTTCACGTGGCGCTATGCGTACGCCGCCGCGATGCGCGGGGCGAAGGGCGACGTGATGCGGACCACCCGCGGCGTGCACCCGGCGCGACTCGCCGGCAAGGCGGCGACGCTCGCGGTGTACTTCGTCGAGCCCGAGCGCCTTGCGCGCCTGTCGCTCTCCGACGCCCCGTCGCCCCCGGACCCGGATGCGGGCGTCGATCTGAGCTTCGTCACCACGGGCCACGTGGAGCCGCCGGGCATGGTGTCGACGGCGGGGAGGAAGGACCTTCGTCTCCGGTCCACCGGCGAGCCCTGGCCGCTCGTGCATCTCCCTCTCGGGCCCACGTCGTGGAGCCCGAGCTACGGCCACTACCTGAAAGCCTGCGGCGAGGCGCTCGCGACGCGAAAGGCCATCGCCTGTTTCGCTCTCGACGAGCGCATGGACTCCCACATCACCTGGCTATCGGGGCAGGGGATAGAGGCCGGCGCCGCATGCTCGGTGTACGCTCTGGATCTGACACTGCACGCGCGCCGCGCTAAGTGGCTCCACCTGGCGACCTCGGAGATTTGAATGCGTAGTGCCATCGCCGCGCTGAAGGAACGCGTGGCCGCGCTCGAGAACCCCTACTTCCAGTCGCTCCGCGACGGGTCGATGACGCGCGAGGAGTTCCTGGAGACGCAGATCCAGTTCTTCCACGCGGTCATCTTCTTCTCGCGACCGATGGCGATGCTCGTGGGGCGCATCCCGCGGCCCCAGATGCGCCTGGCACTGCTCGAGAACATCGGCGACGAGCACGGGTCCGGCCGGCTGACGGTGTGCCACGAGAACACCTTCATCGAGCTGCTCTCGCGAATGGGCGTCGACCGGCGCGACGTCGACACGCGCACTCTCTGGCCGGAGGTTCGCGCGTTCAACACGACGCTCATCGGTGTGTGCTCCAACGACGACGTGTACACCGGGCTGGCGACCCTCGGGATCATCGAGGATCTCTTCGCCGGGATCTCCGCCGAGATAGGGCAGGCCATCGTCGCCCGCGGCTGGCTGCGACGCTCCGAGGTCGTGCACTACACGACGCACGAGACGCTCGACGTCGAGCACGCCGAGGGCTTCTACGCATCGCTCTACGAGCCCTGGGAGCGGCACCCACGATTCCGATACCAGATCTCCCAGGGGCTCGAGCTCGGCGCCTACGTCTTCATGCGCCTGTACAAGGACCTCTGGCGCGCGCGCGACCGGCTCTGGATCCGCGACATCGACGGGCCGCACAGCACCGCGGACGGTACGTGGATCGATCCACCGGACGCTCAGGCGCGTCGGAGCGCGTCCACCGTCGACAGCTTCGAGGCGCGCCAGCCGGGAATCGCGGCGGCCAGTCCGCCTGCGACCGCGCCCGCCGTCACGGCCGCGAGCGCGAGCGGAAGGCCCACGCGGACGTAGGGAAAGAACGTCAGCGTTCGCTCCTCGAGCCATCGGGCGAGGCCCGCGTCGAGCAGCGCCCGCGCTCCCACCACCCCTACGGCGGCCCCGACGGCCCCGAGGAGCACGCCCTCGGCCACCACGAGGCCCCCGACGTGCCACGGCCGGAACCCGATCGCCCGCAGCACCGCGTACTCTCGCGCGCGCTCGCGCGCGCCCATGGCAATCGTGTTGGCCAGCACCAGCGTCAGCAGGGCGAGCGTCGAGGCCGAGAGCGCATCGAGGGCCGTCAGCAGCGCTGCCGCTCCACCCAGGACCGAGGACCGGAAGGTCGCTTCGTCCTGACTGCTGGTGGGCGCCGCGCCTTCCTCCAGGGCCTTGTCGATGGCCGTCGCCACTTCGGCGGCGCGAGCCGGCGAGTCGGCGCGCGAGATGATCGAGCCGACGTGCCCCTTGCCCCAGTGCGGCAGCCTGTCGTCCACGTAGTCCCAGCGGACGAGCATCGTCGAGCGGTCCATCGACTGCGCCGCGGTCGTGTAGACGCCCCGTATCGTGAAGGTCCACGGAGACGTCGCGTCGTTGGGGAACACGGCGCTCTCGAGGGTCACTCGGTCGCCCGTCTTCCACCCGAAGCGCGCTGCGAGCAGGTCGCCGACCACCGCACCCGATCGATCGTCGAGCCACGCCTGGCGTTCGTCGGCGGGCAGCACGGCCTCGTCGAAGACGTCGAAGTACGTGCGCGCGTCGACCGCCGACACGGCGAACGGCGGCCCGCCCTGGTCCGCTCCGGCGAGGCGCCCGCCGAACCATGTCCAGTGCGTCGCCGCGCGCACGTGCGGGACGGCCGCGACGACCGACACGTGCCGGAGAGGCAGCGGAACCGCGAAGCTCGTGCGATGGCGCGTGACGATGCGATCGCGCACCGCGGACTGTGCACCGGTCGTCCACGCACCGGCCGCCGCGCGCAGCAACACGAAGGCGAGCGTGGCCACCGCTGCGGCGAGCACCGTGAGCGCGGCGCGCGCAGGGTGCCTCCCTGCGCTCCGCAACACGAGCCGCGGGAGGTCCATCGAGCCCGAAAGGCTATCACCGAGCAGAGTCTGCTCGACGACTAGGCGCGCGACGGCCGGGACAGATGTGAACCGGGCCTGAAGCTCTCGGGGACCTCGTAGTACAGGTGCGCGTGCGGAGCGTTCTGCGCGTGCCGCTCGCACCACAGGCTCGCACCGCCGCTCTGACGCTGAGCGGTGAGACAATCGGCGCACGCCGGCTCGATCTCCGGCGGAACGAACGCGTGGTAGTCCTTTTCGCGCGCGACGAGCACCGGGCACGAAGCCTTGCGCACGATGTTCTCGGCGACCGACCCGAGGAGCAGGCGCTTCACACCGGCGCGCCCGTGGGTGCCGACGACGATGAGGTCGGCCTGCACGTCGATGGCTACCTGCAGGATCTGCTTCCACGCGCTCCCGGCCGCGATGTGCGTCGCCAGGCGCCCGGGAAACTGGGCGCGCGCCTCGGCGGCGAGCTCCTCGATGTGCTCTCGGGCTGCGGCCACGATCTCGGTCGAGGTGATCCCGAGCCCGGCGGGAGGAGGCACGAGGACCACAGGCGGAGGGAGGTCCTCGACGACGTGCACCAGGTGCAGCTCGCCACCGCGAACGTGGCGCGCGAAGTTTGCGCCGGTGCGCAGGATTTCGTGGGCCACCTCGGACGCGTCGACCGCGGCGAGAACGACGAATCGACTCATTTCACCTTGTGCGCGGCTCATGCTGCCCATCGCCTGCGACGGGCGTGCCGCCCGAGGCTTCCGCGGCACCGTCTGTGCTTGGCCCCAGGAGCATGAAAGAGCCGAGAGTCCGCATCTACCAGTACGTCAATCGTCCCTACGGTGCGGTTCGAGAGCTGCTCCGTCTGCGTCCCGAGGAGCTGTTCCAGCGCGCCACCACGTCGGCGGCGGCTCGAGCCAGTGCGGTTGCGGCGAGTCTGCACGCCGGAGTCGGCGGAGTGGACGTCGGAATCGACGTGCGGATCCACGTGCAGGCCGTGCGCGACGACGCTGGCGTAGCCGGGATGTCTCCGGTGACGCACGTCGACCTGGCGTGGGAGGCTCTGCGCGCGCCCGCGCTGTTCCCGGTCATGAAGGCGCAACTGTCCTTCTGGCCCCTGACGGCGAGCGAGACCCAGCTCGAGATCGAGGGTGCCTACAGGCCGCCGATGGGCGTCGTGGGCAACGTCGTCGACGCGGCCGTCGGTCACCGGATCGCCGAGGCCGCGGTCCACCGGTTCCTCGACGACGTCGTGGAGCAGCTGCGGCGCGAGCTGCCTGAGGGAAAGACGTAGACGTGCTGGCCGAGCTGCGCAGCTACACGGGATTGACGCCCCGCGACGCCGAGCTGCTTCGCGGGCTGCGGTCCGTCGCCGAGCCGCACTTCTCGGCCATCGCCGACGAGTTCTATGCCGTCATCCGCATGCACGAGGGCGCTTTCGCGGTCCTCGAGGACGAGGCTCAGGCCAGGCGTCTGCACGCATCCCTGCAGGTGTGGCTCGGCCAGCTGCTGAGCGGCAGCTACGACGACGCGTGGTACGCGAGGCAGGCCCATGTCGGCACGGTGCACGTGCGGGTCGGCCTCGAGCTCCGCTACATGGTCGCCGCCATGAGCCGGGTCCGCATCGCCCTGCAGCGAGTCGCCGCTGGCGCGCTCGCCGAGCCGCAGGAGGCCGAGACGCGCCTGGCGCTCGCGCGCATCTGTGACGTCGCCCTGGCCGTCATGCTCGAGAGCTACAAGGACGACTTGCTTCGCCGGGTCGAGCGAGCCACGCAGCGCGAGCAGGACGCGCTCCGTGCCAAGATGGACGAGCGCGCGCGCCTGATGCGAGAAGCGCTGCGCAGCGCCGGCGTCGCGGTCGTCTGCATCGACGGAGGCGGAAAGCTGATCCTCGCGAACCCGAAGGCCTCGGAGCTCACCGGGTACGCCGAGGACGAGCTGGCCGACAGCGACGTCTTCTCGCTGTTCTTCGGTGCCGAGGCGCCCGCGGTCCGCAAGGCCTTGCTCGCGGCGACCGAAGGAGGGGCGGTGGACATCGAGGCCGAGCTCCGTACGCGAGCGGGCAAGAAGCGCCTCGTGCGCTGGCGGGGCTCGGGATACCACGCCGAGGGGACCAGCGATTCTCCTGCCGTCGTGCTGTTCGGGATCGACCTGACGCACGAGCGCGAGCTGGAGCGGCGCGCGCGGCAGAACGAGCGCCTCGCGGCAGCCGGAGCGCTCGCAGCCGGCCTCGCGCACGAGATCCGCAACCCCCTGAACGGCGCGAACCTGCACGTCTCGGTGCTCGATCGGGCGCTCGCCCGAATGCCGGGTGTGGCCGAAGAGGCGCATCAGGCGACCGACGTGCTGCGCGCCGAGATACGTCGCCTCAGCGCCCTCGTGACCGACTTCCTCGAGGTGGCGAGACCCAAGCCGCTGACGCGCGCCGAGTGCGACATGAACGACCTCGCGAAGTCGGTCTGCGCGCTTCTCTCGCCCGAGGCGTCCCAGCGCCGCGTCGAGCTCCGCCTCGAGGCCTTTCCCTTCGCGGCCATCGCCGACGTCGACGGCGAACGCATCAAACAGGTGCTCGTGAACCTCGTCCGGAATGCGGTGGAGGCGGTGAAGGACGGGGGTCACGTGAACCTGCGGGTCCGGCGGCTTCCCCGCGACGTCGAGGTGGACGTGGCCGATGACGGGCCGGGCATTCCCAACCCCGACGCTCCAATCTTCGACGCCTTCTACACGACCAAGGACCGCGGGACCGGGCTCGGCCTGTCCATCGTCCAGCGCATCGTCAGCGACCACGGGGGCGACGTCTCGTTCACCAGTGCACCCGGCGCCACCACCTTCACCGTGCGGTTGCCGGCGCGCCCGGCCCAGTCCGTGCTCTAGACGCATGGGGTCAGGGCAAAGGGTGCAAAATGACCGCAAATTCGACGATGTCCGATGAGAGCGCGGCGCGTGGTCTGCACGGAGATGCAAATCGTGCGCGTCAGGGTTCGATGAAGGACGGCAATCCGGCACCGGCCGAGTCCCGCGTGCGCATCGTCGTCGCCGACGACGAGGCGAGCGCCCGCAGCGGCCTGGCGACGCTGCTCCGCCAGGAAGGCTTCGAGGTCGTCCTCGCCGAGGACGGCGCATCGGCGCTCGCGCGTGTCCAGGAGACCGCTCCCGACGTGCTCGTGACGGACCTGCGCATGCCGGAAATGGACGGCATCGAGCTCCTGCGCAAGGCGCGGGAAGCAGACCCCGACCTGATCGTCGTGCTCATGACCGCCTTCGCCGAGGTCGAGACGGCCGTGCGCGCGATGCAGGAGGGGGCGGAGCACTACCTCACCAAGCCGCTGCAGATCGACGAGCTGGTGCTCGTCATCCGGCGCGCGCTCGAGCGGCGCAGCTTGAAGCACGAGGCGACCGAGCTGCGGGCCCGCCTGAAGGACCGGCTGCGCTTCGACGCGATCATCGGCAGCAGCCCGGCGATGCAGGAGATCTTCAACGTCATCGAGCAGGTCGCGCCCAGCCGCGCCAGTGTCCTCATCACGGGCGAGAGCGGCACCGGCAAGGAGCTCGTGGCGCAGGCGATCCACGAGCACAGCCCGCGCGCGGCCGCTCCCTTCGTGAAGCTTCACTGCGCGGCGCTGGCCGAGACCATCCTCGAGAGCGAGCTTTTCGGCCACGAGAAGGGGTCCTTCACGGGCGCAGTCGGTCGGCGCGAGGGCCGCTTCAAGCAGGCGGACGGCGGGACGCTGTTCCTCGACGAGATCGGAGAGATCTCGCCGGCCATCCAGGTCAAGCTGCTGCGATTCCTCCAGGAGCGCGCCTTCGAGCGCGTCGGGGGCAACGAGACGCTCAAGGTCGACGTGCGCATCATCGCGGCGACCAACCGTGACCTGGCCGGCGAGGTCGCCGCGGGCAGATTCCGCGAGGACCTCTACTACCGCCTCAACGTGGTCAACATCGAGGTTCCGCCACTCCGGGCGCGCCCGAGTGACCTCCTGCCGCTGGCCAACCACTTCCTGCAGCGTTTCGCGCGCGAGAACGGCAAGCGGATCGATGCGTTCTCGGACGATGCGACCGATCGCATCACGAACTACCGGTGGCCGGGCAACGTGCGCGAGCTCGAGAACGTCATCGAGCGCGCCGTCGTCATGTGCGACGGTCCGGTGCTCACGGCCAAGCACTTGCCGGCGGGCGTCGGTGCAGTGGCGCGCGGTGCCGTGCGCATCCCGGGGTCGACGCTCGACGAGATCGAGCGCCACGCCATCCTCTCGACGCTCGAGGCCTGCGGGGGGCGCACGACCGCAGCCGCGCAGATGCTCGACATCAGCGTCCGCAAGATCCAGTACAAGCTGCACGAGTACGGCGTGACCCTGCACCGGAGCATGACGACGCCGAAGGAGCAGACGGACTGAGCTAGAATCGGCGGTCCCTTGTGCGGGATCGCCGTCATCCTGCGGGTCGGTGACCGGCCGCTGCCCGAACCTGGCGTCATGGGCCGCATGCTCGCGGCGATCGCCCACAGGGGGCCGGACGGCAGCGGGGCCGTGACGCTCGACGATCGGGTGATGCTCGGCGCCGTCCGGCTGGCGGTCATCGACCCGCACGGCGGAAAGCAGCCGGTGCAGGGATGTCCTTCGGCGCGGGTCACGTGCGTCTACAACGGCGAGCTCTACGACGCCGCGAACCACCGTCGAGCGCTGTCTCGGGCCCACGCGATCGCCGACGCGTGCGACACGACGCTCCTGCCGCACCTCTACGAGGAGCACGGAGAGGCGATGGTCGAGGAGATGCGCGGCATGTTCGCGTTCGCCATCTGGGACGGCGCCCGGCGCCGGCTGCTCCTCGCGCGCGACCGCCTCGGTATCAAGCCCCTCTATTACTCCCTCACCCCGGACTTCCTGGTGGCGGCCTCGGAGATGAAGGCGATCTTCGCATCGGGCCTGGTCGCGCCGGAGATCGACCGAGACGCGCTGGACGATCTGTTCTCGCTTTCGTATCCGTGCCCGCCGCGCACGATGTTTCGCGGCATCGTGGAGCTCCGCCCTGGTCATCGGTTGACCGTCGAGGAGGGAAGGGGCCCCGCCGTACCGGTGCGCTGGTGGCGGGCTCCGTTCCGACCGCGCGGGGAGCACGTGCGAGGCTCGGTGGCCGACGTCGAGCATGCGCTGCGGGAGCAGCTGCGAGACGCGGTGCACACGCACCTCGTCGCGGACGTCCCGGTGGCCGCACGCGTATCGGGCGGCATCGATTCGTCGGCCATCGCAGCGCTGGCTGCGCGCGATACCGGCGGCGCCCTCACGACGTTCTCGATCGTGTTCGACGACCCGCAGTACGACGAGCGTGTCCACGCGCGCGCCGTCGCCCGGCACCTCGGGGCTGCTTCGCGCGAAGTGCTGGCGGACGTGTCGGCGGCCGAACGACTCCCCGAGATGGTGCGGGCCCTGGAGATGCCGCAGCCCATCCCGGTGGCCATCGGCGGGCTGCTGCTCGCCGAGCGCGAGCGCGCCGAGGGGGTCCCCGTGGTCCTGACGGGCGAGGGCGCCGACGAGATCTTCGGCGGCTACGACGTCTTCCGTGCGGCCCGCGCGCGCCGGGCGCTCGCGAAACCGTGGGCCCGTCCGTTCCGCCGGTTCGCATACCGCGCCGTCGAGCGCGCCACGCGGCAGCCCACCGGTCTCGCCGACTTCCTCGTCGCGGGCGCTCCACGCGACGCCGCCGTCACGAGCGCATTCCACGGCCTCCGGCCGCCGTGGCTGGACGTCTGGCGCCTGCTGGACGTCGAACGCGAGGCACTGCTCGGCGTGGGGGGGCGGCGCGTGCGCCCCATCGAGGAGCCGCCCGGAGGCTTTGGCTCTCTCGTGCGAGACGACGTGGCCGCGCTCGATCCGCTCGACGCCGAGCTGGCGCTGGAGCTCGAGACGCGCCTGCCGTCGTGGATCCTCGTCATCGGCGATCGCACCGCGATGGCACACGGCGTCGAGATGCGCGTGCCGTTCCTCGACCACCGCGTCGTCGAGCTAGCCGCCTCGATCCCGCCGGGCATGAAGATGCGCGGCATGCGCGAGAAGGCGATCCTGCGCGGTGCGGTGAAGGGCTTGCTGCCCAGGCGCATCGTCGCGCGACGAAAGCAGCCCTTCATGACGCCCGTGCGCCCGTGGTTCTTCTCCGCCCGAGCGCCCGCGTTCGTGAACGACGACCTCTCGTACCGTGCCCTGTCCGAGGCCGGCCTCTTCGCCCCCGAAGCGGTGGCTCGCCTGCGTTCTGCGCTCGACCGATCGGCGCCCGGCTCGCTCGAGGGCATCCGCCTCGAGCTCGTCATGATGCTCGTCCTGGGCACGCAGGTCCTGCACCGGCTGTTCGTGGCCGGACAGGCGCGCTAGGAGACCCCCGTGCGCCTCTGCGCAGTCAGCGTCGACCTCGACGAGATCCCCAACTACTTCGCCATCCACGGGCTGGCCGAGCCGGGCGGGCCGGAGGCTTCGCTCGTCTACGACGTCGCCATCCACCGGCTTACCCAGCTCGCGGACGAACGGCGGATGCCGCTGACGCTCTTCGCCATCGGCAGCGACCTGGCGCGGCCGGAGTCGGCCGCGAAGCTGCGCGCCGCCCGAGAGCGCGGATTCGAGATCGCCAACCACTCGCTCGACCACCGTTACGACTTCGTGCGCCTGGGGCGGAGCGAGGTGAGGCGCCAGGTCGAAGCTGGGGCCGACGCCGTCGAGCGCGCCGTCGGCGAGCGCCCCGTGGGATTCCGCGCCCCCGGCTACACGATCACCGACGAAGTGTTCGAGGTGCTCGCCGAGCTGGGCGTCGCCTACGACTCGTCGGTGTTCCCGTGTCCCTCGTACTACGCGGCGAAGACGGCGAAGATCGGCGCCATCGCTCTCGGTGGACGACGGAGCCGGTCCATCGTGGATACCCCCGCGGTGCTTCTCGCGCCGACGCGCCCGTACCGCATCGGGCGACCCTACTGGCGCCGAGGCCAGGGGTTTCGCGAGCTCCCGGTGCAGGTCACGCGCGGGCCGCGGCTTCCTTTCTTCGGCACAAGCATCACGATGGGCGGCCCGCGCTTCGCACGCGTGCTCGCGCGCATGTGCGTCGGCGAGCCGCTGGTGAACCTCGAACTGCACGGCATCGACGTGCTCGACGCAGCCGACGGTCTCGAGGCTCTCCGGCCCCATCAGCCCGACGTGCGCGTGCCCAGGGAGCGCAAGCTCGCGGCGCTCTCCGCGGCCTTCGCCGAGCTCGGTGCGGCCGGGTACGCGTTCGTGACGCTCCGCGAAGCCGCGGATGTTATCTTCAAAGCATGACGGGCGAGGGATCCGGCGGCCAAGGCACCGCGCCGGACGCAGCGGAGCTGCAGGGGATCCCCTCGTCCGGGCAGGTCATCGCCGGCAAGTTCATCGTCGAGCAGGTGCTCGGCGTGGGAGGGATGGGCGTCGTCGTCGCGGCGAAGCACGTGCACCTCGGACAGAAGGTCGCCATCAAGTTCCTCCGCAAGGACGCCGCCAAGAACCAGGAGGCCACCAACCGCTTCCTGCGCGAGGCGCGCTCCGCAGTGGGGCTTCAGAGCGCGCACGTCGTGCGCGTGATGGACGTCGGCGTGCTGGACGACGGGATGCCCTACATGGTCATGGAGCACCTGCAGGGGACCGACCTGAGTCGGATCCTCGAGCAGCGCAAGACGCTGCCGGAGCAGGAGGCCGTCGACTACGTGCTGCAGGGGATGGAGGCGATCGCCGAGGCGCACGCGCTCGGGATCGTGCACCGCGACCTCAAGCCGGCGAACCTGTTCCTCACGCGCAGCCCCGACGGGTCGCCGCTCGTGAAGGTGCTCGACTTCGGCATCTCGAAGGCCTCCGACACGACGCAGCAGGAGCAGAGCCTGACGGCCACGTCCGCCGTCATGGGGTCGCCGCTCTACATGTCGCCCGAGCAGCTCCGTAGCTCGAAGAACGTGGACGCCCGGACCGACGTGTGGGCGCTCGGCGTGATCCTCTACGAGCTTCTCGCCGGTCAACCACCGTTCGTGGCCGACACGGTGACGGGCCTGTGCGCGAAGATCGCGGCCGATCCAGCGACACCCCTCCGCGCCGTCAATCCGGGCATCTCGATGGGGCTCGAGGCCGTCATCATGCGCTGTCTCGAGAAGGACATGACGAGGCGCTACCCGACGGTGGCGGACCTGGGGCTCGCGCTGCACCCGCTCGCCACGCCGGAGGGCAAGCGGGCGGCCGAGCGCATCGCGCGCATCGGCAAGCCTCTCGGGAGCTCGGGGGCGTACTCCTCGCCCTCGGGACCCTCCGCGCCAGGAGCGTCGTCGGGGTCGCACGTGTCCACCGGGTATGCCGAGACGCAGGCGAACTGGCAGACGGCGGGGGCGCAGCGGCGGAGGAGGAACACGACGCTCGTCGTGGTCGGTGCGGCGGCCCTCCTGCTGGGGAGTCTCGTTGCGGTGGTCGGCTACAAGGTGGGGCACCCGAAGCCAGCTCCGGCCGCGGCGGTCGGGGCCGAGGTCGCGCCCTCTGCGACGCTCTCGGCGATTCCTGCGGCGAGCGCGCCGGTCACGCTGGCGCCGCCGCCGGGCGTGGACCCTTCCGCATCGGCCAGCGTTTCGGCAACCCCGTCCGCGTCGGCTCCTCCCGCGGTCGTCGCGCCTCCGTCGCATCCCGCTCGCCCGGCGACGCCCAGGCCCGCGCAGCAGCCCGCGCAACCCAAGGCGGACGACCTGTTGCTCGATCGCAAGTGACCGAGATTCAGAGGGTCGTGCCGTGGTGCCACGGCTTGCGCCTCGTGCGCAGGTGTCCGTGCAGGAACGCGTCGAGAACCGGTGCGATGTTGCCCGCGTCGTTGTCGTCCCACTCGTCGGCGCTGATGCCGTCGCGGGCATCGCCCTTTGCATCCACGAGGTAGAACCACGGCAGATCGGGCTCGTTGAGCCCCAGGGCCCCGGACATGATGTCGTACTCGTCGATGTCGACGTGGACGACGCGCACGCTGGCGAGCAGCGCCTGCAGGGCCGGATCCGGCATGGCGCGGGTGATCTCGTCGCACGCGGCACACGAGGGGGCGATGGTCTCGACGAGCACGGTCTCGCCCGCGGACTTGGCCGCCTTCACCTCGTCGGCGAGCTGATCGCGCAGGGTCTGGCTGGCCGATGGGTGGAGCTCCGTCACGTGGATGCGGCCCCAGCCTCCCGGCGGGATGACCGGCTTGTGCGCCGTCGTGGGTGGCAGCGCCGGCATGGCCGGAGAAGGGGACGGTGTGGTGGTGGCAGAGGTGGTCGCGTGGAACATCGCGAACACGAAGAACCCCACCCAGCACGCGAAGAGGAGCGACCCGATCGAGCCGAGCACGATGCCCGTCGTGGCCAGCCCGGTGCCGCCGACCATCCCGTCCGAGCGCCGGATGTCCCGGTGCGCCAGCGCCCCGAGGATGATGGCAGGCACCCCGAGAGGCACTCCCATCCAGCACGGCGTACCGACCAGGCACACGATGCCGAGGACCAGCGCCGTGACGGCTTTCGCGTCGGTGCTCGTCGATGTCGCCCCCGCCCGAAGGACGGGGGCGCGATCGTCATGCGGGCGTGGCGGCCAGGCCGGCTGCATCCAGGAGGAATACTAGCTCGACGGCTCGCGCGTCAGGTCCCGCGTCTCTCGCGCGAGATGGCGTCCACGTCGACCTCCGACTTGCGGATGAACTCCCGCGCTTCCTCGCTGTCCCCGTGGGCGAGGTCCTCGGGCGTCCCCCGCGCCACGATGCGCCCCTTGTCGAGCAGGATGGCCTGGTCGGCGATGCCGAAGCAGCTCGCGATGTCGTGCGTGATCACGATGCTCGTGACGCCGAAGCGCCGTCGCGTGTCGTCGATGAGTTCGTCCACGGCCCGGCTGGTGAGCGGATCGAGTCCGCTCGTCGGCTCGTCGTACACGACGATCGGAGGGTCGAGCATCAGCGCCCGCGCGAGGCCCACGCGCTTGCGCATGCCGCCCGACAGCTCCGCCGGGTACTTGCGGAGGCACGACTCGTCGAGCCCGAGGACCTTGAGCTTGTCGAGCACCTTCTCGCGGCGCTCCGAGGCGCCGAGCTTCGTGTGCTCCACCAGCGGGAATGCGACGTTGTCGAGCACCGTGATCGAATCGAGGAGCGCCGCGTACTGGTAGACCATGCCGAACTTCATGCGAACGCGGTTGAGGTCGCGATCGTTCATGGGGACGATGTCCTCGTCGTCCACGTAGATGTGCCCCGCCGTCGGCTTGTCGAGCGCGACGATGAGGCGAAGGAGGGTCGTCTTGCCCGCGCCCGACCCGCCCACGATGCACGTCGTCTCCTTGCGACGGCACACCATGTCGATGCCGCGCAGGACCTCGGAGTCACCGAAGCTCTTACGGACCCCCTCGAGGCGCACGATGTCGTCGCTGGGCACGCCCGGCACTTTAGGCTAAATCCGCCTCACCATGACGGGCGAGCACCTCGACGCGATCCTCAAGCTGGCGGGCGCCAAGAACGACAAGGACGGCTGGTCCAGCCTGCCCGACGGCAACACCATGACCCTTCACGTCGCCCACGACGGTGCGGCGATGAACATCCCGCGCATCGAGGCGGTGAAGCAGGACGGGGAGCTCGTCTACGCCCGCAACCCGAAGCGTGAGCTCTTCGTGGTGGTGCGCGGCGACGTCTTCGCTGCCGCGCTCGAGGCCGAGGCGTCGGCCGGCAAGGTCGTGCGGCGCGCCGGGTTCGGCTGATTGAACGGGTCGCGCGCGCTCGGCGCGTTGCTCGGTTGGCTCGCGGGCAGCGTGCTGCGCATCCGGCGGACGCACGTCGAGCAGTCCATGCGCGCGGCGGGCATTGACGCTCCCGAGCGCGAGGCCCGCGCCTTCTACGCGGAGCTCGGGCTCTCGGCGATCGAGTTCCTGCGGCTCGCGCTGCGGGGGCCGCGGGCGCTCTCGCACGTGGAGATCGACGAGCCCTCCCGCGCGCGCTGGCGTGACGCCCTGGCCAGGAACCACGGGGTCGTGGTCGCGGCGTCACACACCGGCAACTGGGATCTCGCGGCCTGCGCCGTGGCCCGCGAGGTGGAGTTGCTCGTCGTGACCAAGCACCTCAGCGTCCGGTGGCTGGATCGCTTCTGGCAATCGACACGCGCCGCGCTCGGGGTGCGCCTCGCCGATGCGGCGGGGGCCATGGCACGCGCGAGGGAAACCCTGCGCCGCGGCGGCGCGGTGGCCATGATGATCGACCAGGCCCCGTCTCGCGCGCAGAACGCCGTGAGCGTCGAGTTCCTGGGCCGTACCGCGCATGCCGATCGAGCCGCGGCGGCGCTCGCGGCCTCGGCCGGAGCGCCGCTGGTCGTGGCGGCGAGCCGACGCGACGAGCTCGGGCGCCAGATCGTGGAGGTGCTCGACGTGCTGCTTCCACCGCGCCGCGCGGGCCGCGCGTGGATCGAACGAGCGACCCGGGAAGCAACGCGCGCTCTCGATGCCTTCGTGCGCCGCCACCCGAGCCAGTGGCTCTGGCTGCACCGGCGGTGGAAGCCTATGCTCGCGTCGCCATGTCGAACGACCCCCTCGTCATCGCCGGCCGGAGCTTCGACAGCCGCCTGATCGTCGGCACCGGCAAGTACAAGGACGTCGCAGAAACCGAGCGCGCCGTCGACGCGTCCGGCGCCGAGATCGTCACCGTCGCCCTGCGCCGGGTGGATCTCACCGACCGTTCGAGCGGCTCGCTGATGACGCTCCTCGCGCGCAAGAAGTGGCTCGTCCTTCCGAACACCGCCGGGTGCCATACGGCCGACGAGGCGGTGCGCACGCTCCGCCTGGCGCGCGAGCTGGGCATTGCCGAGATGGTCAAGCTCGAGGTCATCGGCGACCCGCGCACGCTCTATCCGGACAACGAGCAGACCCTGGAGGCAGCGCGCCAGCTCGTGAAGGAGGGCTTCGTCGTGCTGCCGTACTGCATCGACGACCCGATCGTCTGCCGGAAGCTCGAGGAGATCGGGTGCGCCGCGGTGATGCCTCTCGCTGCGCCGATCGGAAGCGGCCTGGGGATCCGCAACCCGCACAACCTCGAGATCATCCTCGAGCAAGCGCGCGTCCCGGTGATCGTCGATGCGGGCGTGGGTACTGCGAGCGATGCGGCCGTGGCGATGGAGCTCGGCTGCCACGGGGTGCTCATGAACACGGCCATCGCGCACGCCAAGAACCCCGTGCTCATGGCGGAAGCGATGCGCGAGGCGGTTCACGCCGGACGCAAGGCGTTTCTTGCCGGTCGGATGCCCAGGCGCCGATACGCCAACGCATCGAGCCCCACGTCTGGCATCATCGAATAGATGGTGCTGCGCGCCGCCGGTCTTCTCGCAGCGCTGGCGTCGATCGCCCCGCTGCAGTGCGGGCACACCTCCGACCCCGAGCTTCAGCTCGACGAGACGCCGGGGGACGCGCTCTGGAAGCTCGCGCAGCAGTTCGAGGCGGCGCACGACGCGTCGGGGGAGAAGCGCACCCTCGAGTACCTGGTCCACGAGTACCCGGCGAGCCGCTGGGCGACCCCCGCTCGCGACAAGCTGGCGCAGCTCGGCGGAAACGACGCGGGGGGGCCATAGCTGAGGCATGAGGCCGCGGATCATCCTCATCACCGATCCGGCGTTCGGAGACGACGGGATCGTGCGTTGCGTCGAAGCGGTGGGTCGCGCTCTGCCTGCGGGCTCCCTGTGTGTGCAGCTTCGCGACAAGCAGAGGGCGATCGTGAGCCTCCGCGTCTTCGCGTCGCGGGTTCGACTCGTCACGCGGTCCGTGAGCGCGGCGCTCGTCATCAACGGAGACGCGGCGCTCGCACGAGACGTGGGTGCGGACGGCGTGCACCTGGGGCGCGATTCCGGCACGGTCGAGCAGGCGCGCGCCATCTGTGGGTCGCGGGCATGGGTCTCCGTATCCGCGCACTCCGACGGCGCCGTGCGCCGAGCGGTGCGCGACGGGGCGGATGCCGTGCTCGTCAGTCCCGTGTTTCCCTCCCGGCCGCCATCGGTTCTGGCCGCCGAGAAGGAGGGCAGGGGGCTAGACGCCCTGCGCTCGGCGAGAGCCATCGCCGACCCAGGGCGGATCGCCCTCTACGCGCTCGGTGGGGTCGACGCCGACAACACCCGCGCCTGCGCGGAGGCGGGTGCCGACGGGGTCGCCGTCGTGCGGGCGCTGCTGGCCAGCCCGGAGGCCGCCCGGGTGGCCAAGGCGATGCATGACGCGCTCGCGGCGCGCTGCTAACGTGGGCGACGACATGCAGGGGTACGAGGAGTCGCTCGAGATCACTTGCCAGCTTCTGCGCCGCCACGTGGACCCGGCGCGGCCCATCAAGCCGTCGGACCACATCATGAACGACCTGGGGCTCGACAGCCTCGGCGTCATGGAGCTCGTGTCGGACGTGGAGAACCGCTTCAACGTGAGCATCCCGAGTGAGATGTTCGACAAGATCACCACCGTCGAAGACGTGGCGCGGGCGGTGACGCAGCTTCAGCGCAAGCCAGCGTAGGCGCGCGCCCTCACGCGACCGCGCTCGCGAAGCAGGATGCGTCGCGGCTGGAACCCCGCTGCCCGGAGCCGAGGCATGAAGGCATCGCTCGGGTAGCCGGACCAGACGGCCAGGGCGCCGCCGGATGCGAGGGCACACCGAGCTTCGGCGAGGCCGGCCGGCGTGTAGAGGCGCGCGTTGGAACGGAAGCTCGCCCATTCGGGCCCGTTGTCGACGTCGAGGAGGATGGCGTCGAACACGCCGTCTCCGGCGCGGATGACGTCTCCGACGTCGGACACCTCGACCGTGACGCGCGCATCGTCCAGAACGTGACCGGCCAGGGACGCGAGCTCCCCGCGAACGAGGTCCACCACACCGGGGACCCTCTCCACCACGGTGACCCGCCCTGACGGCCCAACCGCCTCGAGGGCGCCGCGCACGGTGGCTCCGAAGCCGAGTCCGCCCACGAGGACGCGACGCGGCGTCTGCACGAGGTCGCGGACGAGCCGTCCGAAGGCCAGCTCGGTCTCGAGCGCGGCGCTCGAGAGCAGCACGACGCTTCCCGAGAGGATCTCGACGACGTCGCCGCGCCGGCGAAGCACGAGCGGAGTCCGGTCGGAGGCGAGCACGACCCGGACGGGCCTAGCGCGTCTCGAGCCGACGCGCTCGACTCGGCGCGCCTCCCGGTCCATTCTCGTCGCCTCGCGCGTCATGCTCTCGGTCGCGAAGCTCACCGTCCGCACCCTCGATGCGAGGCTTCACAAGCCGTTCGGGATCGCGGGAGGTGCGCAGGACGTCGCTCGCAACGTTCTCGTCCGCGTCGAGCTCGCCGACGGAACGGTGGGCTACGGAGAGGCTGCGCCGTTCCCGGCTTTCAACGGGGAGACCCAGGAGTCGACCGTTGCGGCCGTCGAGCGTGCGCGTCCCGAGATCGAGAAGGGGACCTGGGGCTCCTGGGAGGAGCTCGCAGCGAGGGTCGGCGAGAGCATCCGTGCGGCCGGAGCCGCGCGATGCGGCATCGAGATGGCGGTGCTCGACGCGGTGGCGAGGCAGGAAGGACGCCCGATCTTCGGTCCGTCTCGGGGCATCTTGCGCACCGATGTCACCATCCCCCTCGGCCCGGTCGAGCAATGCGCCTCGGATGCACGCGCGTGGGTCTCGGCCGGTTTCGGCCGCCTCAAGATCAAGCTGGGTCGCGGCGCCGAGGACGACGCCCTCGCACGTGTCCTCGCGATCCATGCGTCGGCGCCCGAGGCCGAGCTCCTGCTCGACGGCAACGCGGGTCTGACCGCGCACGAGGCATCGGGCTTGCTCGGCGCGCTCGCGGCGCGCGGGATCGTGCCGGTCCTGTTCGAGCAACCCTGTCCCAAGGACGATCTCGAGGGGCTGGCGTCGGTGGCCCGAGCCGCAGACGTGCTTGTCGCGCTCGACGAAACCGCCTCCACCGCCGCCGACCTGCGCAGGATCGCGGCCCTCGCCACGCGGCCCTTCGCCGTGAACGTGAAGCCGATGAAGGCGGGATTCCTCGAGGCGCAGCGGGTGTACGAGGAGGCGCGGCGCCTGGGCTGGCCGCTCATGATCGGCGGCATGGTCGAGGGGAAGATGGCGATGAGCGCATCCGCCTGCTTCGCCGCGTCACGCGAGGGGTTCGCCCACGTCGATCTCGACACGCCGCTCTTCTTCTCGGAGCAGCCGTACGACGGTGGGTACGCGCAGCAGGCCGACCGGATCGACGTCTCGTCGATCCGGCTGGGCCACGGCGTCACGCCGCGCGTCGCCTGATCGCGCTCAGTTGCAGGTCGCGGCTTGCATCGCCGTGATCTGGCTCGCGCACGCGGTCTTGTAGTTGGAGGTTCCGGCCTGCTGGGCGCAGCGAATGACGGCCGTCATCGGCTTGGCGATGGCGGGGCAGCTCTGGACGACGCAGCCGTCGAGCACGTCGTTGAAGTCGGGCGACGAGGCCGCTGCGACGGCGCCGTCGAAGCAGGTCATCGTGGTGGGCCCGTCGGCGGCGCCGGTGCCGATGAACGTCGCGGCCTTGCCGAGGTTGCCCCATCCGCCGCTGCCGTTGCAGTACTCGAAGGCCGCGTCGCGCGGGTAGTACGCACCCGTCCAGACGCACATCTCGTTGGTCTTCGCCGAGAGCCCCTGGATGATGTCGGTGTCGCCGGTGTTCTCGTAGTTGCACTGGTAGTCGATCTGCTGGCCGGCCTTCAGGTCGAGCACCGGCGAGGACCAGACCGTGACGGGCGGGTCGGTCCACAGGTTCGTCTGATAGAGCTGCTTGAGCATCGTGCCCGTGCCGTCCTCCAGGTTCACCACGCCTCCGAGCCCCTGCTTGTGCATGTGCGTCTGGCCGTTGACCAGCGTGACGTCGTTCGGGACGGGGCAGCTCATTCGCGCGGAAGACTTCCCGTTCGCCGGGACGCGGATGAACGGGTTGTAGAAGAAGTAGACCCCGCCCTCCTGCTTGACCTGGCTCTGGGGGATCGTGTCGAGGTTCATCAGCACGGTGACGTCCAGCGGCTTGGTGGACGCGTTGAGCACGTGCAGGTCCATGACGAGGATCGAGCCGGCCGGGACGTGCATGGCCACGCCCGCAGGGAAGTCTCCTCCGAAGGTCGGCGCGTCGGGGGATTGCGCGCCACCGAGTAGGCCATCGACGAGCCAGTTGCCCGGCGGGCCGTCGAGGCACTGGAAGACGCCGGAGGTATCGACGGCGTTGCCGGACGTGTCGGTCGTGGGAATCGAGGTGTAGGGCGTGTGCCACAGGATGAAGTGGTGGCTGCCCGGCGTGTAGCGGATGACCTGCTGGTTCACCCACATCTCGTCGGTCGTCTGCACGAACCGGCAACGTTCGTCCTCGGTGCTCGCGGCGATGGTCGTGGACATCTCGAGCTGGATGCCCTGGCCCGAGGGCGGAGGGGCGAGCATGCTGCTGCCCGATCCGCCACCCGGCCCGGAGGAAGACGACGAGCACGCCGCCACGATGGAACAGGCAACGAGAGGCAGGAGCTGCCGGACGGTCATGGGACCCCCTTCTACGCTAGAGGTAGCTTAACCGCCTGACCGTTCGGACAGCAAGCCGCCCGTCAGCGACCGGGGAGCCGCAGCGTCAGGACCCCCATCGCGACGAGCTCCGAGAGCATCATGAACACCTCGTCCCGAGGGATTCCGCTCATGTCGGTGATCATCTCGACGGTGCAGCGCCCGTCGACCAGGGAAAGCAGGAATCCCTGGCGGGCGTCGAGGGGCATCGCGAGAAGCTCGTCGTAGGCGATGTCCAGCCAGGGGACAGCCTCCAGCGTGACGACGCCCGACACGACGCCGCTGGGCGGCGGCTCGAGCTCGCTGGTGCTGTCGTTGCCGGGCTCCTGGCCTGCGACACCGACCGCGCGTGCGATCCCGCTCATGTCATGGGGGATAGTGATGCGCTCGCTATTGCCCACTCCCGTATCAATGTACAGGCTGCGGCTGAGCCGCGCACGTCGGATCCGTCCGGAACCGCTGCCCCGAGCACGGTCGTCCAATTTTTCCGCCACGCGCGTGGCGTGAAGCGTCTCAATCCTCCAGCGGACCGATGTCTTCGCCGGAGAGCACGAAGAACGCGTCGCCGTACTCCTCGAGGAGACGGAGCGCCGTGTCGAGGTCTTCCTGCGTGTGTCCGCGCGTCACGTTGACACGCAAGCGCTCCTCGCCCTGCTTCACCGAGGGGTAGGTGAGGGGCACCATCATCACGCCGCACTCGAGGAGGGCGACGTGCATGAAGAGCGTCTTTCGCTCCTCGCGGCACATGACGGGCATGATGTGCGTGTTGCTGGCGCCGAGATCGAAGCCTGCTTCGACGAGCTTGCCGCGGAAGTACGCCGCCTTCTGGTGAAGCTCGCCGACGAGCTTCTCGCCCTCGGTCTCGACCATGTCGAGGATCGTGTGCGCGGCCGCGACGACGGGAACGGGGAGCGAGGCGCTGAAGAGGAACGAGCGCGCCGTGTGCTTGACGTAGTCGACGACCTCGCCCGAGCCGAAGAGGAGCCCGCCGATCCCGCCGAAGCTCTTGCTCAGCGTCGAGACGACGATGGGCACCTTGCCCTCGAGACCCATCGCCTCGAGGGTGCCGCGGCCATGGCGCCCCATGGTGCCGCTGCCGTGCGCGTCGTCGACGACCAGCACCGCGTCGTGCTTGGCGCAGATGTCCACGAACTCGCGCAGGTTCGCCGTGTCCCCGTCGAGCGAGTAAACGCCCTCGACGACGACCATGGCGTTCTTGCGCTCGCGCGTGTTGAGGATGCGCTCGAGGCTCTTGGCCGAGTTGTGGTTGAAGAAGCGGATCTCGGGCCCGTTCTTGGGCACGCCGGCGGCGAGGAAGGTGCCGTCGAGGATGCACGCGTGGCTGTACGCGTCGAGGACGAGCGTCGTGTCCTTGTCGGCGAGCGAGACGATGGTGCCGAGCATCGCCTGGTAGCCCGTCGTGAAGAGCAGGCATTTCTCGAAGCCCGCCCACTTGGCGAAGCGCTCCTCGAGCTCCACGTGCATGCCCGTTGTGGCCTGCGGACGGGAGGACGAGAGGCCGCACGCGAACTCGTCGACCGCGCGCTTGGCCGCCTCCTTGACCTTGGGGTGCGAGGTGAGGCCCAGGTAGTCGTTCGAGCTGAAGTTGATGACGTCGCGCCCCGCGATGCGGGTGTGCAGGCCGCCGCGCTCGAACTTGCGGAAGTAGGGATAGAACTGCCCGTCGCGCGATCGGCGGCGGATGTTCTCCATTTCGGCGTGCGCCTTGTCGTCGATGAAGCTCACCTTGTACTCCTCGCAGTTTCCTATCGCGCGGCCGCGCGCATGACCACCGCCGACGCGTTGCCGTAGTACCCCATCGACGTGACGAGCGCAGTACGTGGAGCGGTGCGAAGCGCGCCGCGCACCGCGTACGGCGTGGGCGCGCGCGGCGCTTCGCGGAGCACCGCCAGGGCCGACAGCATGCCGAAGGTGCCGCCGCCTCCCAGGGTCTCCCCGAGGGCGAGCTTGGGCGCCAGGACGCATCGATCGCTCCCGAGGGCACGGCCTATGGCAACGAGCTCGGCCTCGTCGAAGACCCGCAGTCCCGAGACGCCCGAGACGACGACGTCCACGTCCGCCGGAGACACGCCCGCGTCGGAGAGCGCCTCTGCGATCGCCCTCTGCAGCGCGTCGCTGGAAGCATGAAGGAGCGAGGACTCTCGCGGCGGCGCTTCGAAGCCCGTCCCGTATCCCACCAGCTCTGCCATGACGTCCGTGGACCGCTCGCGCGCCAGCTCCGAGGGCTCGAGCACCAGCACTGCGGCGCCTTCGCCGAGGAACGCCTTCGTATCCGTTTGCGCGCGCTCCGCGCGCGACCCCACCGCGCCGAGTCGCTGGAAAGCGAGGTGCAGCGCGTCGCTCATGGCCTCGGCACCGCAGACGAGGACCGCGCGTGCCCGCTTCTGCGCCAGGAGCACGTCGGCGCACGCCGCCGCATCGAGCCCGCCGCAGTTGCCGTCGCTGACGCTGACGTTGGCGGCCCTGATGTCTTCCCAGATGCTGGCGTAGCCGGCGGCGCTGTTCGCGACGGTGAGCGGGAACCGCGAGGGATTGATGTAGCGCGCGTCCTCCAGGATCGAGACACGATCGAGCTCGGTGATCGCCTCGAGCGAGCCGTAGGCGTTCGACACGACGATGCCCACGTCGTCCCCGCCGCGCGCCGACCAGGAGCCGTCCTTCTTCAGGCCCGCGTCGTGGAGCGCTTCTCGCGCGGCCACGATGAGGAGCTTGGTGAGGCGATCCAGCCCGCGGAGCCCCTTGTCGCCCAGGTACTTGGTGGGATCGAAGCCGGGCACCTCGGCGCGGCCGTCCGTCGCGCTCGCCTTGGCACCGCCCCGCATCGACTCGAGGAACGCGGCGCGCCCCGTGCCGAGCGCCGATGCGACGCCGATGCCCGTGATCGCACGAGGGTTCATGCGACCGCCGTGGGCTCGGGGAGAACGCCCGGGCGCGCGAAGACCGCGACGGCGTTGTACCCGCCGAAAGCCAGCGAATTGTTGATCACGATGTCGGCCTTCCCGCGTCGCGCGACGTTGGCGACCACGTCGACCTCGCACTCCGGGTCGGGCGTCTCGTAGTTGACGTTCGGCGGATACACGCCGGATTCGAGCGTGAAGACGCAGCCGATCGCCTCGAGCGCGCTCGCTGCGCCCATGCAGTGCCCCAGCATGCTCTTCATGCTCGAGATGGGCACGCGACGCTTGCCGAACACTTCGCGCACCACCTTCGACTCGGCGGCGTCGTTGTGCTTCGTGCCCGTGCCGTGGGCGTTGATGAAGTCCACGTCCGCGGGTGCGATCCCGGACCGCTCGACGGCGGCGCGCATCGCAGCGATGCTTCCCGCGGCATCCGGGTGCGGCCGGGTGATGTGGTACGCGTCGCACGAGAGTCCGTAGCCGCCGACCTCCGCGATGGCGCGCGCACCACGCCGGACCGCGTGCTCTTCGCTCTCCAGCACCAGCAGTCCGGCGCCCTCGCCGAGAAGCAGGCCCTGGCGATTGAGGTCGAAGGGCTGGCACTTCTCGGGCGCCATCGCCGCGAGGCGCACGAAGCCCGCGTACTGCAGCTCCTGGAGCAACTCGGCGGCGCCGGTGACCACCACGTCCGCACGGCCAGCGCGGATCATGTCGGCCGCGAAGCCGATCGCGTAGTTCCCGGCGGCGCACGCGGCGGGCAGGGTGAGCACCATACCGCGCGCTCCCAGGGCACGCGCGACGTGGATGGGCAGCAACGTGGACCCGTAGCGCGGGACGAGCGAGGGACGGACGGCCCGCGGACCGTTGACGATCCATTCGCGTTCGAGATCGCCGAGGAGCTGCGCCTCGCCCATGGTCGTCCCCAGGACGACGGCGGTCCGCGGTCCTGCGAGCTGCTCGGCGGGGAGCGCGGCGTCTTCGACCGCCATGCGAGCCGCGGCGAGCGCCATCATCGAGCAGCGCCCCATGCGCTTGGCTTCGGCCTGCGTGAGGTGATCACGCGGCTCGAAGGCCTTCACCTCGCCGGCGAGCTGCCTGCCGAGCTGCGACACGTCGAACTGGCCGACGGGAGAGATCCCGCTCGTGCCGGCCTCGAGGGCCGAGAAGAAGGCGCGCTTGCCGAGGCCGATCGAGCTGACGACGCCCACGCCGGTGATGAAGACGCGCGGCAACACCCGCATCGCCGCCTTTTAGCGCGTGGCTGTACAAGCGAGCAATGTTCGTCCGGCGCGAACCGGCGTTCGCTGGCGCACCCGGGTACGCAGACCGATCTCTTGCGTTGGCCCCGGGTTCGCATTACAGCCGCGCGGCCCCCCATGCATCTCCCCCGGCCTGCCCGGCGAGGGCCGCAACACGTGGCCCCGACGCTGGTCGACGCGGTCCGCGCGCTCGCGGACGACCGTGCGCGCGGCTTCACTTTCGTGCGATCGGACGGTACCGAGCGCCTCTACTCCTTCCACGACATGGCGACGGAGGCCGAGCGGCGGGCCGGACACCTGGCGGCGAGGGGGCTTCGCAAGGGTGATCGCCTCGCCATGGTGTTGCCGGAGGGCGACGAGTTCGTCCTCTCGTTCCTGGGAGCCCTCTTCGCGGGTGTGGTGCCCGTTCCCATCTACCCGCAACTGACCTTCAAGAACATCGAGAGCTACCACGACACGGTCGCGCACATCGCGCGCGCGTCCGGGGCGTCGATGCTCCTCAGCAGCGCCACGACGAAGCAGTACGTGGAGCCCGCGCTCGCGCGTCTCGAGAGCCATCCGAGCCTCGTGACGGTCGACGACCTCGCGGGTGACGTCGGGAAGGCCGGCGTGAACGTGGACCCGGACGACCTGGCGTTCCTGCAGTTCACGAGCGGGAGCACCTCGCGTCCGAAGGGCGTCATGGTCTCGCACGGCAACCTCGCGGCGAACGCCGAGGCGTTCATGATTCACGGGCTCGATCGCGATCCCGCGGTCGACAAGGGCGTGAGCTGGCTGCCGCTCTTCCACGACATGGGGCTCATCGGCTTCGTCGTGGGGCCGCTCTTCACCAACGTGCCCTGCGTGTTCCTGCCGACGGCGAGCTTCGTGCGCGCGCCGCGCGTGTGGCTCGACAAGATCAACGAGCATCGCGGCACCATCACGTACGCGCCGAACTTCGCCTACGCGCTCGTCGCCAAGAGGCTCAAGGACAAGGAGGTCGAGGGCCTCGATCTCTCGTGCCTCCGCATCGCGGGCTGCGGCGCCGAGCCGATCCAGGCCCGCGCGCTCCGCGACTTCGCGGCGCGCCTCGCCCCGGCCGGCTTCGACCCGCGGTCGTTCCTCCCTTCGTACGGCATGGCCGAAGCGACGCTCGCGATCACCTTCATGCCGCTTCGCGAGGGGCTGGCGACCGAGCGCAACCACATCGGGCAGGAGCTGGTCGACTGCGGCCGGGTGTTCCCCGACCACGAGATCGCCATCGTCGACGACGAAGGGCGCAGGCTCGGTGAGCGTCAGGTCGGACAGATCGTCACGCGCGGTCCCAGCGTCACGCAGGGGTACTTCCGCGAGCCCGAGCTCACGGCGCAGACGTACAAGCCGCTGGCGGACGACCCGGACGGCGAGCCGTGGCTGCACACCGGTGACCTCGGCTACATGGCGGGCGATCGCCTGTTCGTCTGCGGGCGCCTGAAGGACATCATCATCATCCGCGGGCGCAACTACTACCCGAGCGACATCGAGTGGGCGGTGAGCGAAATCCCCGGCATCCGGCGGGGCAACGTCGTGGCGTTCGGCGCGCCGCTCGAGGCCGACGGCGAGGAGCAGCTCGTCATCTGCTGCGAGGGCACCGCGAGCGACGCGGCCTCCATCAAGGAAGCCACCGCCACCTGCGTGGCCTCGCAGTTCGGCCTGACGGTGCACGAGGTCGTCGTCGCCCCGCTCGCTTCACTCCCGCGCACCTCCAGCGGCAAGCCGCAGCGGCGCAAGACGCGTCAGATGTACGTCGACGCCACCTTGCCTCGGGTTCGCCACGAGGGTGTTACCGCCAGCATCGAAAGTGATTCACAAGGGGAAAGGAACGCGATTCAATGCAGCCCGCAACGATGAACGACGTCGCCCGACCCGCCCGCGACGGCTTGATTGCGATGTTCCGCTCGGCGGCGACCGAGGTCGTCGAGAAGGACTTCAACCACGTCCAGGAGTCGACGGTCATCAGCGAGCTCGCCATCGATTCTCTCGGGATGCTCGAGATCATCGGTTCGATGGAGCGCCAGCTCCGCATCCAGATCCCGGACGAGAGCTTGACCGGTCTGACCACCATCCGTGACCTGCTCGACGTAGTCGAGAAGCGCATGGCCGTCTCACGCTAACGGAGAGCAAAGATGTCGCACGAGAATCTGAAGGAAGAACTGCGAGCCCTCGTCTGCGAGATTGCCGAGAAGGACGAGATCCCGGACGGGGCGACGTTCAAGGAGCTCGGGATCGACTCGATGATGGGCGTCGAGATCGTCGCGGCGGTCGAGCGCCAGTACCAGATCAAGATCGAGGACGACGAGCTCGCGGGGTTCAAGGACCTCGAGGGCGCGTACTCGCTCGTCGTGAAGAAGCTGCAGGCGAAGGACGCGACAGCGGCGGCGCAGTAGCCGTCGCGGAAGCACCCGCGATCGACGCAGTTGCAGGTGCGCGCCTAGCCGTCGCGTTGCAGTCGCCTGCGCGAGCGTTGCAGTCGCGTGAGCAAGCGACGCGATCGCGTGCGCGAGCCCAGCGAAGGGGCAATCATTCGAAACCACTGCCGAATCGACCCTCGCAACAGGTGGCGTGCTAGAACGCCGCCCCATGTCAGAGCCGGTCTTCGGGAAGGTATCGCCGGAGCTCGACTTTCCGCGCGAGGAGCGCGAGACCCTCGGCTTCTGGAAGAGCCAGCGAATCTTCGAGAAGACGCTCGCGAAGCCGGCGCCGCACGGCACCTTCGTCTTCTACGAGGGGCCTCCGACCGCCAACGGCTTGCCGCACAACGGACACGTGCTGACGCGGGTCATCAAGGACCTGTTCCCCCGCTACAAGACGATGCGGGGCTACAGCGTCCCCCGGAAGGCCGGCTGGGATACGCACGGGCTTCCCGTCGAGGTCGAGGTCGAGAAGGAGCTTCGGATCCACGGCAAGGCCGCGATCGAGTCGTACGGGGTCGAGCCGTTCATCAAGAAGTGCATCGACTCGGTGTTTCGGTACACGCGCGAATGGGAGGAGCTCACCGAGCGCGTCGCCTTCTGGGTGGACCTGAACGAGGCGTACGTCACCTACCACCGCTCCTACGTCGAGAGCGTCTGGTGGGCCCTGTCGCGGCTCTTCGAGAAGGGCCTCCTCTACCAGGGACACAAGGTCGTCTGGTGGTGGGCGCAGGGAGGGACTGCGCTCAGCTCCGGTGAGGTCGGGCAGGGATACAAGCAGGTCGACGACCCGAGCGTCTACGTCGCCTTCCCGCTGGTGGGAGAGGAGAACCTCTCGCTGCTCGTGTGGACGACGACCCCGTGGACGCTTCCGTCGAACATGTACGCCGCGGTGCGGGCGGACGTCGACTACGTCGTCGCACGCACCAAGGACGGCAAGCGACTCGTCCTCGCCCGGGGACTCCTGGACGGGCTGTCGAAGAAGCTCGGGAAGCTCGAGGTCGAGCGCGAGCTGAAGGGGACGGACCTCGTCGGCAAGGCGTACCGGCCGCCGTTCGATCTCTTCGCTGCCGAGGCGCGCGGCTTCGAGGACCAGGTGTGGCGCGTCATCGCCGCCGACTTCGTGACGCTCGACACCGGCACCGGCATCGTCCACATCGCGCCCGCATTCGGCGAGGACGACTTCGACGCGCACCGGCGCGTGCTCGCCTCGCGCCCGGACGTTCCGCTCTTCTGCGCCGTCGAGCCGGATGGCTCCTTCGTGAAGCGCTTCGAGCGCTACGCCGGGCGATGGGTCAAGGACTGCGACAAGGAGATCCAGCACGACCTGAAGGACGCCGGGTTGCTCGTGCACGCCGAGCAGTACCGCCACGACTACCCGTTCTGCTGGCGGGCCGACAGCGATCCGCTCATCCAGTACGCGCGGCCCGCCTGGTACATCCGGACGACGGCGCTCAAGGACAGGGCGATCGAGAACAACCGCGCCGTGCACTGGCTGCCGGACCACATCAAGGAGGGCCGCTTCGGCGACTTCCTCGCGAACAACGTCGACTGGGCCCTCTCGCGCGAGCGATGGTGGGGCACGCCGCTCAACGTGTGGGTCTGCGATCGCGACGGCGAGCACAAGGAGGCGCCGCCCAGCCTCGCCGACATCGAGAAGCGCAACCCGCGTGCGTTCGAGCACTTTCACCGGGCGCGCCAGGCCGACCCGACGCTGAGCGAGCACCTCGTCATCCACAAGCCGTGGATCGACCAGGTCACCTTCCCGTGCGCCAAGTGCGGCGGGACCATGCGCCGCGTCCCGGAGGTCATCGACTGCTGGTTCGACTCGGGGTGCATGCCCTTCGCCCAGTGGGGGTACCCGCACGCCGCGGGGTCGAAGGAGCGCTTCGAGCGCGCCTTCCCGGCGGACTTCATCAGCGAGGCGATCGATCAGACCCGCGGCTGGTTCTACTCGCTCCTCATGATCGCGACGCTCGTCTTCGACGAGCCGCTGCCTCGACCCTTCCGGACCTGCATCGTGCTCGGGCACGTCAGCGACAAGGAGGGGAAGAAGGAGAGCAAGAGCAAGGGCAACTACACGCCGCCCGACATCATCCTGGACGAGGTCCGGATGGACTTCGCCGTCGCCGACGCCGCGAAGGTCAAGCTTCCCAAGGGGGCGGCCCCGCCGGCCGAGGGCACCGCGTACGTGGCGCTCGAGGACTTCGAGGGCATGGACCTCTCGGAGGGCCAGGGCGTGCAGGTCACGCGCGTCGACGACGAGAACGCGCGCTTCGAGGTGAAGATCGTCCCGCAGAAGGGCCTGCCGCGCAGGATCCTCGTGATGCACGAGGGCGATCGCGCGCGCCTCGGCGTGATCCCGACCACGCTCGCCGACCCGAAGCCTGCAGACGTGCCCTGGCTCCCGCGCGAGGAGCGGGTCACGGTGCACGATCCGCTCACGACGGCGCCGGGCGCCGACGCGTTCCGCTGGTTCTTCTACGCGGCGAGCCCGCCGTGGTCCTCGACGCGCCACTCGCTCGGCAACGTGCGCGCGCTGCAGAAGGAGTTCGCGGTCAAGCTGCGCAACGTCTACTCCTTCTTCACCATCTACGGGAACATCGACGGGTTCGACCCCAAGTCGGGCCACGTCGACGTCGTGGTGCCGGAGCTCGACCGGTGGCTGCGCTCGGAGCTGGCGCTGACCACGCGCGAGGTCACGACGCGCATGGACGAGTACGACGTCTACGGGGCGACGCAGCGCCTGGTGGCGTTCGTCGACGCGCTCAGCAACTGGTGGGTGCGCAGGAGCCGGGCGCGCTTCTGGAAGACCGGGTGGGACGACGACAAGCGCAGCGCCTACGAGACGCTGTACGCGTGCCTGGTGACCCTCGCGAAGCTGACGGCGCCCTTCACGCCGTACGGCGCCGAGTCGATGTACCAGAACCTCGTGGTCCGGGCCGGGGCGCCGGGCGCGAAGGAGAGCGTGCACCTCGAGGACTGGCCGTCGGTGGACGAGCGGGCGATCGACGAGGCGCTCTCGCGCAAGATCGAGACGGTGCGCGACCTCGTCTCCATCGGCCTCCAGGTGCGGACGCAGGCGAAGATCAAGGTCCGGCAGCCGCTACGGTCGGCCCGCGTCATCACCGCGCGTCTCGCGGACCTCGACGCGTCGAGCAAGAGGCAGATCGCCGAGGAGCTGAACGCGCTCGACACCGAGTTCGTGCCCGTGGAGAACGCGTCCACCTTCGTCGAGCTCCGGGTGAAGCCGAACTTCCGGTCCCTCGGCCAGCGAGGCCTCGGCAAGGAAGCGCAGACGCTCAAGAAGACGATGGCGTCCCTCCCAGCCGGCGAAGCGAGTGCGCTCGCCTCGAAGCTTCTCGCGGGATCGCGCGTCACGCTGGAAGGGGTGGATCTCGGCCGGGAAGACGTGGACGTCGATCTGGTCGCGAAGGAGGGCTTCGCGGCGGCGGGCGATCGCGCCGGCGTCGTCGTGCTCGACACCAGGCTCGACGACGAGCTGCGCGAGCTCGGCTTCGTGCGGGAGCTGCAGAACCGCATCCAGACCATCCGGAAGGACATGGGCCTCGAGTTCACCGACCGCATTCGTGTGTGGCTGTCGGGGGGGGAGTACGTCGAGAGCGTCGTGAAGAAGCATGGCGATGCCGTGGCATCCGAGGTGCTAGCCGTGGAGATCCTCGTGGGGACGCCTCCGGAAAGCGCAGGCGCATTCGTGCGAGAGGTGGACGTCGAGGGTCACGCGGTGCGCATCGGTGTGACGCGCGCGTGAGGCGGGCGTGAGAGGGGCCCCGTCAAGATCTTTCTGCCGCGTGCGGCACCGTGGTTGCTAAGGAAGTTTTTTCGCGCGATCGCTCGTCGAGACTCCGTTCGCGTCTGGTATGGTCGTCTACATTGCGCATGGGGGAGTGGACGTGATCAAGACGAAGCGGGTGCGAGCTGCGGTGGCGCCGCACGCAGACAATGCGGCCCTCGCCAAGGCCCGAAAGCGCGAGAGCTCCGCTGCCTCAGGTCCGTCGATCGCGCGCGCCGAGTTGCTCGACAAGCCGGCGCGCGCTCGCTTCGAAGAAGAGATCGATGCGGCTCTCAAGCGCCGTCCGACGAGCGAGGGCAAGCTCGCCGGAGCCGTTCGAGCCGTCGCTGCTCTGAGCCCCGCGCTGCGGGCGTCGCTCGGTGAGGCGACCGCCGTGCTCCTCAAGCGTGGGTCCCGCCAGCGCGAGCTCTATTCGTGCGGACTGCGCGCGCTGTCCGAGGCGCAGGATCGCCAGGCCGTGGCGCTCTTGCGACATGCGCTCTCGAGCGACGAGGCGGGCGGGGCAGCAGCGCTGAGCTCTGCGTGCTTCTCGCGAGACCCCGAGCTGACACCGCTACTCGCCAAGATCGCCGCGAGCCGGCAGTCACACCTCGCTTTCGGAGCCGAGCTCGCGCGGGTCGCGCGCGCGGAATCGAACGGCGCGCTTCTCGCTCAGCTGGCACCCATGATCAAGGAGAGCCACCGCATCTCGATGTGCGTCGAGCTCTTCGCTCCGCTGGTACGGGGAGCACCCGTGGCCGTGCACGTGGGGCCGGCGCTGGCCGTGCTGCGTGGAGCGGAGCGGCATCTGGGCCGATGGTTGGTCCTCGCCGAGGTGGCCGTGAAGGCGGGAGACACGACGCCTCTCGAAGAGGCCCGTGGGCGCGCCGAGGACGGTCCGTCGAGCTCGCGATCCGCCTGGTGCCTGGTGGCCTGGGCTCTCTCCGAGGCGGACTGTGCGAGGCGTGCGTCAGCGGCGCCGGCGCCTCCGTCGACGAGGCCGACGCTCGAGCTCATCGCGCGCCTCTCCGACCGGCCCAGTGCCGACCGCGACACGACGTTCCTCTTCAGGATGGCGAGCGCGCGTGCCACGTCCGCCCGCACCATGCTCGAGACCTTCGCCCGCACGACCCCGCTGACCGACGACATCGCGATCCGCGCCGCGCTCTATCTCGCGAGGGATCACGATCGGCCCGAGCTTCGCGAAGCTCTGGCGGACGTCGCGGCGTCGGGCCGCGAAGAGGTGAGGGGGCTCGCGGCCGCAGCGCTCTGGGACGCCTCTCCTCCATCGGGTGGTGAGCACGCGTCCCGCATGCGCGGGCGCGTCAAGGAGATCACCGACGAGCTGCTGGGCTCGCGGAACATCGGGAATGTCGCTTGGGGAGCGTTGATCCGCGCGGCATGCAAGATTGGGGAGAGCGCGGAGATGCAGCCGCTGCTGACGGAGACTCCCTACCGATGGATCCAGTGGGGCTGGCTCGAGTAAGTCCGAGCATCGCGGCGCTCCTGATCGCGTCCGCGTCGATCACGCCTCCCGCGCACGCGGCGACCGACCCGGCGCTTCACGTCGACCTGTGGGCCGATCGCGACGACGACGACACGAACGGGGTGCCGGACGGCGAACAGAGCACGCTCGGGCCGCTGACGTACGTGGACCTCGTTCCCGTCGACAAGAAGCTCGCCGGAGCGGTGCTCGAGGTCGTCTCCGGGGGAGGACACGCGCGTGTCGTCCTCGGAAAGGACGGACCGCTTCCGTGGGGCCGCGCCGTCCCCGAGCGAGCATGGTTTCAGGGGCTCACCCCCGGGCGCGTCGAGCTCCTCGCCAAGCGAGGTGGAACGCGGCTGCACGTCACGATGGACGTGCGTGGGCTCGAGCTGAAGGACGGATCCGGGCAGTCGGTGGACCTGGCGCGGTCGCACGCGTCCCTCGAGCGCACCCCGCCCACGCGCATGGAGGGGGCGCCGGACGCACCGTACGACGACCCCGATGCGCTGCGCGTCGTCGTCGAATCGCCGGACCAAGGCTCCGGGATGGACGGCGATCAATCGATCGCCGTCGAGTCCTTGACGTCGATCGGATCGCGCCTCGACGCGCTCCCGAGGCTGCCTCTCACGCCGCTCGAGTGCCCCGCCGGCGAATCGCCCCTGCGCTGCGGGGCGAGCGCCCCGCTGCGCCTCGTGATCGACGACGTCGACCGCAATCACCCGCTCGTCGAGGGACGTTCGATCAGGGCGGAGGTGGGGGGCGCCATCGTCTTCCGCGACGGAGGACGCAAGGCCCAGATGATCCGCGTGCTGGGGCCGCGGAATTCACCGGTCGGTCCGATCGCTCGCATGCGATCCACGGTTCGCCCGTTCGTCGTTCGCGTGGCCACGGGAGGAGCACCCGCCATCGGAGGCACGGACGGGGGAGCCGTCGAAGCCCTCCGTGCGGAGCTGGGATCGGCCTCGGGGATCTGGGGGCAGTGCGGTCTCACCTTCGGCGATCCCCGCGCCATCGAGGTGAAGGTCGTCGACCCGCCGCCGTCGCACCTCGTCGCCCTCGGGGACGACCTGGGCATGTCCGCGGGTGGAGGCGAGATCCACCTCCGGGCGGAGGGCCACGCGATCGCCCTCACGACGACCGCGGGCGAGTCGCCCGATCGCGTCGCGGCCGGGCTGGCGCGCGTCGTCGAGAAGACCGGCCTCGTGGCCGTCGTCTCCCCGAACGCGCGCATCGGCGCAGGCGCTGCGCCCAGCGTGGACGTCTCGATCCGGCGGAAGGACGGCACGCTCGTCGCGGTGGACACGGTGCCCGGCGTGCCGCTCTCGACCGACCCGACGCTGACCGTGCGAATCGGCTCGGTCGATCTCTCCGACGGCCTGCAGCACTTCACCGACATGGACGCGATGGCCGGTACGCTCGAGGAACGCACGCTCCTCAAGGCGCTCGACGACGGCGACCCGACCACCATCGAGATCGTCGTCGTTCCGCTGTTCGCCGGCGGTGGTCGTATCGGCGAGTCCTTCATCGGCAGCGACCTGTCGAGCGTGCGCAACGTCGTCCTGCTCGACCGCGCCGGCATCCGCGCGCGCAAGAGCAGCCTCACCCTCGCTCACGAGCTCGGCCACGTGCTCATGGACCTGCCGGGGCATCCCGACGACTACGGGCTCGACACGCCGTCGCTGCTCATGGATTCGGACGCCGCGGACGCCTCGCCGTTCGGCCCCCGCCGCATCCCGATAGAGGAGTGCGCTCGGATGGTGCGTCAGTCGGGGCCGGCCGCGCGCGTGCCGCTCGTCGCCGCGTGGCCCGCCGGACCCATCCCGCTCGCGCACTAGGCGTCACTGCGGGTTGATGACCGTGAGCTGCGTGCCGCCCGCGTAGGCGTAGCTGACGTAGGAGTCGAACCCGTATGCGATGACCCCGACCGCGGCGTCGGACTGCACGTGGTGCACGCCGTCGTTCTGCTTGCCGGGCTTGATGTTGTTCGGCGACATCGCCGTCGGATCGATGACGGGGTAGGAGAGCTGGTAGCGGTACGTCCAGTACGGGGGCGTCTTCGACCCGCGCTCCTCGGGGGTCAGTCCGTCGGAAGGCGTGACGTCCGAGTTCGTCGTATCGAGCTCCTCGCCGTCGATGTACACGTGCGCGTCGCTCGGGGCGACCACGACCAGGTAGTCGAAGACGTACTTGTCCGGCGTGAGCAGCACGTAGTCGCTGCGCCACTGCTCGACCGGAGGAGGAGCGAGCGTGCTGGGGTCTCCGCCTGGAAGGCCGCGCGGAACGCCCCCCGCGTCCTGCCCCGACTGCACCTGGAGGACCATGACCGGCTGGCTCGCCTTCAGGACGAAGTCGTTCTGCGAGGGGAGCGTCACGAAGTCTCCCTGGCCCTCCAGGTCGAACGCGGCCGAAGGAGCCGGCAGGGTCGTCGTGACGTGCGTCTTCCCCGACTGCGCGGCGACCACGCGGTAGTACTCCGTCTCCTGGATCTCGCCGATCATCCCTCCGGCGGCGATGACGGCGCTCGTGCGGTTCGGCATCTTGGCGAGAACGTACGACTTGCCCACGGTGCGCAGCGGCGCCGTCTGGTGCTCGAGGTGGTCGGCGCAGCAGTAGCGCTGCGCGAGGGTCGGGTACTCCGGCGAATCGGACGCCTCGCTGCCGGGGAAGAGCGCGACCGGCCCGTCGGCGGTGAGCAACGACCCGGTGAAGTCGGCGTTGAAGTCGCCCGTCTCGAGGTTGAGCACCTCGAAGGCCTGGAGCGTGCGGCTCACGGTGCTCCCGGGCTCGATGCTCTCGGTGTATGGGCCGCCGGGCACGATGCGCGCGGTCGTCTGGAACTGGATGTGGGTGTCGTCCCGGGTGGCGACGATGGCGACGAACGCGCTGAGGTTGGTGCCGAAGTTGGTGTTCGGGTTGGAGGTGATCGCGATGGTCTGCGGCCAGGCGGGCACGACGTACGCGAGGCCATTTCCCGTGTTGAGCCCGGAGACGGGCAGGAGCTGCGACGCGTCGTTGGAGAAGACGTTGACGTTGTCGAGCGGGTTGAACTGGTACGCGACGATGGGGAAGTTGCTCGTCACCTTGTAGGCGTGGCGAGACAGGAAGGTGCCCGGGCCGTTGTCCGGGCTGATGGAGGGGTCGCCCCCGTCGACCTCGCGCGGTCCGAGCTTGAAGACCTCGAGGTTGCGCGGAGCGACGGTGGCGGTGGCGACCACGCTCAGGGAGTGCGACGCGTCACCCGGCGCCGAGTCGTCCTGCTGGACCGTGACCGTCGCCGGCAGGTCCGGCTGCACGTTGGACACGACGATCGCGTACTGCTGCGCGGCGGCGTTGAGCGAGGGCGACAGGTTGGCGTTGTCGAGATCGACGCCCCAGTACTCGCATCCGATGTTGGACAGCTCCGCCGAGGCCTGGTTGCACAGCTGGATGCAGGTGCCGTCGCGGCACGCCTCGCCGGCCCCCGTGTCGCACGAAGAGGTCTTGTGCCAGCCGTCGCCCTTGTCGTCGCACGTGAGCACGTCCTGCCCCTGGCACTCGAGGCCGTGCGGGGCGCAGTTGACGCACGCGTAGACGGCGGCGCTGCAGGTCTTCCCGGACGCCTGGCAGTCCTGCGTGTCGTTCCACCCCGAGCCGCTCGCGCACGACTGCAGCACGTCGCCCTCGCAGCGCATCTGCCCGGCGGTGCACACGGGCGCCCCGGGCGTGTCGCGGTAGGCGGGGTCGAAGTGGCACCCGCTCCCCACCAGCAGCGCGAGCAGGAGGATGCGCCCTGA
>DATJYG010000940.1:0-24776 GCA_035499695.1 Polyangiaceae bacterium | reverse complement strand
CATCGTCGCGTCGGAGGGAGAGCCGCTGCTCGTCATGGAGTACATCGACGGCGAGTCGCTCTCCTCGCTGCTGCGTGCGGCGCACGATCGGAACGAGAAGGTGGCCGTCGACGTCGTCGCCGGCGTGATGACGCAGGCGCTCGCCGGACTGCACGCGGCGCACGAGGCGAAGAACGATCTCGGCGAGCCGCTGGGGCTCGTACACCGCGACGTGTCGCCGCAGAACGTGCTCGTCGGCACCGACGGCGTGGCGCGCGTGCTCGACTTCGGCGTGGCCAAGGCGCTCGGCAAGCTGCACACGACGCGCGAGGGGCAGCTCAAGGGCAAGCTCGGGTATCTCGCGCCGGAGCAGGTCGCCGGGCACACCGTGACGCGACGGACCGACGTGTTCGCGGCGGCCGTGGTCCTCTGGGAGGGGCTGACCGGCCGGCGTCTCTTCTCGGCGGACAGCGAGGGAGGCGTCCTGCAGCGCATCATGGACACGGTCGTCCAGGCGCCCAGCGTGCACTCGCCCGACGTGCCGGCGGCGCTGGACGCGGTGGTCCTTCGTGGTCTGTCCAAGGAGCCGGCCGATCGCTTCGACTCGGCGCTCGAGATGGCCGAGGCCATCGAGAAAGCCGCGACCCCGGCGAGCGCACGCTCGATCGGCCAGTGGGTGTCGGACCTCGCGGGACCGACGCTCCAGGCACGCACGCGCCTCATCGAATCGATCGAGAGCAGCACGGCGGGGCAAGCGGTTGCTCCGCAGCTCCCGGCCGCGCCCGCGATCCCCGCTGCGCCGACGATCCCCGACGTGAGAGAGGCGCCCCACACGAGCATCTCGGTCGCCTCGGATCGAGAGCGCGTGGCGCCACCCCCGAGGCGATGGTCCTGGGCATGGGTGGGGCTGGGAGGAGCCGTCATGGGCGGGGCCGTGGCGAGCGCCATCCTGCTCGGTCGCACGCAGCCGCGGGACGCCGCGCTGCCCTCGACGATGGGAACGCCCGCTGCCATGGCGGCGCCTCCGCCTTCGGACTCGAGTCCTCCTCAGCAGGACCCACCGAGCATCAGCGCTGCGCCGGTCGCGTCGGCGGCCTCTCCCGCTCCGACGACGTCGGCCCCGGGCCATACGCACAAGCGGCCGCCACGACCGAGACCGGCGCCGGGGACCAATCCGTCGCCGCCGGCGCCTTCGGGCCTCTACACGCGGGAGTGAATCAACGGCTGCCCGCGCGGCCCAGGCATCGCGAGGCAGCCGCGGTGTCGCCTCGCGATCCATATGCGCTGGCCAGTGCGATCCACGGCGTCGCGTAGGTGCCGTCGGCCTCTCCTGCCCAGCTCCACGGATCCTCCGGACGCGTGGGATCGCGGTGCTGACCGCGAGCCAGCTCGAGGTTCGTGCGCTCGAGGTCCTCCGGGGCCAGCAGCGGCGCGCCCGGCGGCAGCACCTTCATCACCGTGCCGAGGGCCATCGTCTCGAAGCCGGCGGGCAAGAGCAGGTCGACCGAATCGGTCAGGTACACCTGACGACCGGACCTCGCCTCGACGGCCACGAGCTGGCGCGGATCGCTCGTGACCTGCACGCCGTCGCCCAGCGCCGCCGCGACGCGCGCGCGGTACCAGTCGGCGCGCAGCATGCCCGCGTCGACGTAGACGACGTCCGGACGAAGGCCGAGCACGCGCTGCTCGACGAGGAAGCCGAAGAAGCGGTGGTCGCCCACTCCGGCCAGCAGGGCGAGAGGCGGGAGGTTGCTCAGGGTGTCCTGGAGGTAATGCTCGACGGTGGGGCGCTCGTACTCCTCGATGCGCGGCGGCACCCTCCACGTGTCCACCGCCATGACGCCGATCGCCGCCACGGCCGCGATCCACTCTCGCGCGTCGCGTGGCGCCTGCTCGAGCAGCAGATCCGCGCCCCAGGCGAGAGGGACCGACAGGATGAGGAGCGGCAGGATGTGCATGCGCTCGATGATGAGCGCGTAGATCCCGACCGGCTTCCCGATGAGCATCGCGAGGACCGCAGGACCCGCGAGGAGCCAGCACGCCGTGATCGCGATGGCACCGCCGCGGTCACGCAGGAAGCCCCGCACGAGGCCGACCATCGCCACCGGCAAGCCAACCACCAGCGTGGCGACGGCGAGCGAGTGCCCGAGCGCCGACAGGTGCGCGCCCGGCACGGGTTCACGCGTGTCCTCGGCGCGAAGCTGCCAGAACTCGGTGCGAAGCACGTGGTGGAGCAGACCCGCCGGGTCCATCGGCCCGCCCCACACCCACAGGCCCTGCGGATGCTGCGACGCCCACACGGCGTAGTCGTACGGCGCGAGCCCGAGCACGAGCGCCGCAGCCCCGAGCAGCGAGGAGCGCACCCGCCCTCCCCCGCCCAGCTCGCCCCACCCTCGCACCAGCGCCAGGATCGCGATCGGACCCATCGCGAGGAACGTCGGGTGATGACTCAGGCCGAGCCCCACGACGAGCCCCGCCGCCACGATGCGTCGCTCCCCTCGAAGCGCGCACCCCGGACCGGCCAGCGCGAGCAGAGCCGAGCAGAGCGCGGCGTTGAGCGTGAACACCTCCGCCTGCGTCGCATAGATCCAGGTGAGCGGAGCGAACGCGTACACGACGCACGCGACCACCGACGCTCCTCGCGATGCTCCCCAGCTGCGGCACGCCGCGAACAGGACGCCGACCGCGATCGCGCCCACGACGGCGGTCGCGCGCGCAGCCGCCAGTGACGGCGTCGACCCGGGCATCCACGACAGCGCGCGCAGCAGGAGCGTCCAGAGCGGATACCCCGGCGGATGCGCGACCCCACCGAGCGTGAAGAGCGCGGTGAACTCGCCCTGGTCGCCGCCGAGCACGAAGGGGCAAGCGAACGCGAGGTACGCGACGAGGGCCGCCGCCACGAGGGCGACCGGCGGAGCGAGGCGTTCGCGGCCGCTCATGCGTGCCGCACGCCTCTCGTCAGGGCCGTCTCAGACCCGCCGCGTTGGTGAGCAGCATCTCGCGCACGGCCGCCGACCGCTCGCGCGCAACCGGCACGTGCACCCCCTGCCCGGCCCCCGCCACGCCGGAACCGACGAAGAGCTTCGTCTCGTGACCGTCGCGCTCGAGCTCCTTGATGTGCGTCGCGTTCACCAGCCAGTTGCGATGGACGCGCACGAACGCGCGCCCGAAGGACGTCTCCACCGCCGCCAGCGACAGATCGATGTCGAAGGTGCCGTGCAGCGTGTGCACGAACGTGAGCCGGTCGGCAGCCTCGAAAGCCCATATCTCCGGAGGTTCGAGAAATACCAGGCTCCTCTTGCGGCGCGCCACGATGCGCGTGGGCCTGGTCGCGTCCGGTACCGCCCCGCGCCTCTGCTGCAGCCGCTCGAGGCAGCGAACGACGCGCTCCTCACTGAAGGGCTTCAGTAAGTAGTCGACGACCCCGAGCTCGTACGCCTCCAGGGCGTGCTCCTCGAACGCCGTCGCCAGGACGAACATCGGCGCGCGGTCCGTCGCCGCCATGCTGCGCACGAGCGACAGCCCGGTCTCCCCGCGAGGAGCCCCGTCGATCTGCACGTCGATGAACGCCACGTCGATCCCCAGGACCGACTCGTCCCCGGTGAGCGCCTGGCGCGCCTCCTCGAGACTTCCGACGGCGCCGACGACCTCGGCGAGCCCCGACGTCTCGAGCAGCTCCACCAGGTAATTGCGCGCGGGCCACTCGTCCTCGACCACGAGGGCGCGGAGGGGTCGCGGCATCTCAGGCTCCCTGCGCTGCGCGAGACAGCTCGACGATGGACCGGGTCCCCTCCGGAGACGACTCGAGGCGCAGCGACGCCGCCGGCGCCTCGAGCTCCAGTCGTCGCCTCACCGCGTGCAGGCCGAAGGCGCCTGCGCGCACGTCGGAGTCCGGCATGCCGGGCCCGTTGTCCTCGACCGTGCACACGAGGCCCCCACCGTCCGTGACGCGCGCGCGCACCACGACGCGCCCGTCGCCGTCACTGCGGCGGAGCGCCCCGTGCTTCACGGCGTTCTCCACGAGCGGCTGGAGCAGGAGACGCGGCAGCACCGCACGCTCGGCGCCCTGGGCGACGTCCCACTCGAAGTGGAGCAGTCCGCGGTGCCGCGCCTCGAGGATCTGCGCGTAGCGCCGCAGCCACGCGATCTGCTTCTCGAGCGTCTGCGTCTCGCTCGTCTCCTGCACGGCCTCGCGCAGGAGCTCTCCGAGGCACACGAGGAGGCGACGCGCCTCCCTCGGCTCCTCGGTCACCAGCCCCGCGATGGCGTTGAGCGTGTTGAGGAGGAAGTGCGGCTCGAGATGCGCGCGAAGCCGGGCGAGCTCTGCCTCGCTCCGCAGCTGCGCCGCCTCGAGCGACCGGATGCGCGCGCTCTCGACGGCGAAGGGGTACGCGTACGCGAGCGACCAGAGACCGAAGTAGAGCTGCGCGTTGAAGATGCCGAACAGCGTCGTGCGGAAGAAGCTCACGCCGTTGGGGAAGTGCAGGCGAAGCTCGGGGACGCGCGTCGCCACGAGACCGTAGAGAAACCCGAACGCGGCGCCGATGGCCGTGGCGATCGTCGCACCGATGGCGATCGACTGCGCCGCCGTGGTCTCCCGCCGGACCGCCCAGCGGAACGACGTGGTCAGGGCCAGCATCAAGAGGGGGAGCTCGAGAGCCATGAACGCGACCCTGGCGAGGATCCGCGCGCTCTCGCGCTGCGCGACGACGTCGGTCGCCAGCTGCAGGAGCACCACGGCGGCCACGACCACGAGGCCGATGACGCGGCGCTTCCGTTGCTCCCGCTGAAGCGATGCGCTCATGACCATTTAAGCGTACAACGCGCCGCGAAAAGTTGGAGCGCTGCCGGTCCGAAGGGTGCCGCGGTCCGTCCGTCTGTTTCGACGGCTCGTCACTTGGGGGCCTCACACCTACGCTCTGGCGGCATCTTACTGGGAGAAAACAGATGGGACACGCACGCTTCCTGGCAACAGCCCTCGCCTGTGCCTGGCCGTTCGCGACGCTCGCGGGCGGCACGGCCATGGCCCAAGAGCAGAGCCATGCGGCGCGCGTGCTGACGCTGGCCGAGGTCGAGCAGGTCGCGGCGCAGCAGCCGCAGATGCTCGTCGCGCGTGCCAACGCCGAGGTGGCCGAGGCGCAGTCCGGACAGGCTCATGCGCCGATGCTACCGCAGGTGACCGCGCAGGCCGGGTACACGCGCGAGACGGGGAACCTCGCGCTCTCGCCGACTCAAGCGGCGGCCTTCGGCGGCGCCGGGCGCACGGCGCCTGCCACGTCACTCAGCAATTCTTACGACTACTGGAACTTCGGCATCACGGCGTCGCAGCTCATCTACGACTTCGGGCAGACGCCGGGGCGCGCCAAGGCGGCGAGCCTCAACGCCGAGGCGCAGCGCGTGGTCGAGCGCACGACGCGCCTTCAGGTGATGCTGACGGTGCGCCAGGCCTACTTCAACGCGGGCGCCATGAAGGACCTGGTCGGCGTTGCGCGGGAGACGCTGGACGCTCAGAACAAGCACCTGATGCAGGTCCAGGGTTACGTGCAGGTGGGCACGCAGCCGCCCATCGCCCTCGCGCAGCAGAAGGCGGCGGTGGCCAACGCGATCGTGCAGGTCATCGCGGCGCAGAACAACTACGAGACCGCGAAGGCGCAGCTCAACCAGGCCGCGGGCATCACCGGAGGCACCGACTACGACGTCTCGGACGAGCCGATCCCCGCGGTGAACGACGAGGACCAGCCGCTCGAGACGCTCTACGCGAAGGCGATCGCGGCGCGCCCGGAGCTGGCGAGCCTCTACAAGCAGCGGGAGGCGCAGGAGGAGACCGTGACGTCCGCCAAGGGCGGGTACGGACCGACGCTCTCGGCCAACGCGGGGTTCAACGCCGTCGGCTACGCGCTCGACAACATGGCGCCCAACTGGTCCGTCGGGGCCCTCCTCAACTGGCCCATCTTCCAGGGTGGCCTCACGAAGGCCACGGTGCGTCAGGCGGAGGCGCAGCTCTCGAGCATCGACGCGCAGACGTCCCTGCAGCAGCTGCAGGTGCGCCTCAGCGTCGACTCGGCGCGTCTCGCCGTGAAGGCGGCGAAAGCCACGATCGGCGCCGCCGATGACGCGGTGACGAGCGCCCGCGAGCAGCTCCGGCTCGCCGAGCAGCGGTACTCCACGGGGGTGGGCAACATCATCGAGCTGGGGGATGCGCAGGTCGCCTACACCGCCGCCGCTGCGCAGCTCGTCCAGGCGCGCTATGGCCTGGCGAGCGCACGAGCGCAGCTCCTGGCGGCCCTGGGAAGGACATGATTCACGAGAACCCCATCTCCGCCGCGCCACCGCACGCTGCCGACCTGACGCAGCCGCGTCGATCGTGGGTGACCCGTGCGGTCCTGCTCGTCATCCTGACGGCGCTCGTCGCAGGGGGCGTCGTGATGGTGCGCGCCCGATCGCGCGCGGCCGCGGCTGCAGCAGCGGCGGCGGCGAGCGCCATGCAGAACCGCGTCATCCCGGTCACCACGGCCGACGTGGTCCAGCGCGACGTGCCGGTGTGGCTCGAGGGCCTGGGGAACGTGGCCGCCTTCTACACGGTGACCGTCAAGACGCAGGTCGACGGACGCATCGACAGGGTGCTCTTCAAGGAGGGCCAGCGCGTCAAGAAGGGCGACGTCCTCGTGCAGATCGATCCGCGTCCCTTCGCGATCCAGCTCGAGTCGGCGCAGGCGGCCATCGCGCGCGACCAGGCGAACCTGAAGAACGCGCGCCTGAACCTCGATCGCTACAAGACGCTCAGCCAGCAGAACCTCATCGCGGTGCAGCAGTTCACCGACCAGCAGTCGAGCGTGGACCAGCTCGACGCGCAGGTGCGCGCCGACCAGGCGACCATCGACGCGGCGAGGCTGAACCTCGACTACGCGCGCATCACGTCGCCCATCGACGGCGTCACCGGCGTGCGCCTCGTGGACCCCGGCAACGTCGTGCACGCGTCCGACACGGGCGGGCTCGTCGTCGTGACGCAGCTCGATCCCATCGCCGTCTTCTTCACCCTGCCCGAGGACGACCTGCCCGAGATCAGCGAGGCCACCGCCGGAGGGGCGAAGCTCGACGTCGAGGCGCTCAGCCGCGACGGCGACAAGCCGCTCGGCAAGGGGACGCTGTCGGTCATCGACAACGAGATCAACCAGCAGACGGCGACGATCCGGCTCAAGGCCATCTTCGACAACCCGCAGTCGATGCTCTGGCCTAACCAGTTCGTGAAGGCACGCCTGCACCTGCAGACGAGGCAGAACGCCATCGTCGTCCCGGCGGCAGCGGTGCAGCACGGACCCAACGGCACCTTCGCGTACGTCGTCGGCAAGGACGAGACGGCGCAGGTGAAGCCCATCGAAGTGCTGGCGACGCAAGGGGACCTCGCCGTGATCAAGTCCGGCGTCGCGATCGGGGATCACGTCGTCATCGAGGGACAGGCGCAGATCCGTCCGGGAGCCCACGTAGCGCCGAAGCCGGTGTCGGGCGGCGAGCCCGCAAGACCAGCCGGCAGCGGAAGATGAAGCTCGGCGGCGTCTCCGAGCCGTTCATCCGGCGGCCGGTCGCCACCACGCTGCTGATGGTGGGGCTGCTGCTCGTGGGCCTGGCGGCCTTCACGCAGCTCCCGATGGCCGCGCTCCCGCAGGTCGACTACCCGACCATCGTCGTCTCGACGTACCTGCCTGGCGGCAGCGCCGAGACGATGGCGTCGGCCGTGACGACACCGCTCGAGCGGCAGTTCGGGCAGATCCCGTACCTGACGCAGATGACGAGCGTCTCGAGCTTCTCGTACTCGAGCGTCACGCTGCAGTTCGATCTGGACCGCAACATCGACGCCGCGCAGCAGGACGTGCAGGCCGCGATCAACGCCGCCTCGAGCTACCTGCCGCCGCAGCTGCCGACGCCGCCCACCTACTCGAAGAGCAACCCGGCCGACCAGCCGATCCTGACGCTGGCGATCAGCTCCGACGTGCTGCCGCTGCCGGACGTGGACGACGTCGCCGACTCCATCCTGGCGCAGAAGATCTCGCAGGTGTCCGGCGTCGGGCTCGTCACGATCAACGGCGGGCAGAAGCCGGCCGTACGCGTGCAGGTCGACCCGGAGGCCCTCGCCGGGACGGGCCTCACCCTCGAGGACGTCCGCACCGCGCTGATGGCGGCGAACGTCAACCAGCCCAAGGGCAACATCGACGGGCCGCGGCAGGACTTCGCCCTCGCCACGAACGACCAGCTCTACAAGGCTGCGGGGTTCAAGCCGCTGGTCATCGCCTACGCCAACGGGTCCCCGGTGCGCCTGTCGGACGTGTCGAACGACGTGGACGGCGTCGAGAACGACCAGCTCGCGGGATGGGCCGGCGACAAGCGATCCATCATCCTCAACGTCCAGCGCCAGCCCGGGGCGAACGTCATCGGCGTGGCCGACCGCGTGAAGGCGCTCCTGCCGCAGCTCCAGGCGTCGCTGCCCCAGGGCGTCGACGTGAAGATCATCAGCGACCGCACCGAGACGGTGCGCGCGTCGGTCCAGGACGTCGAGCAGACGCTCGTCATCACGGTGGCGCTCGTCGTCGCCGTCATCTTTCTCTTCCTGCGCAACGTGCGCGCCACGGTGATCCCGAGCATCGCCGTGCCGCTGTCGCTCATCGGCACGTTCGGCGTGATGTACCTGCTCGGCTACAGCCTGAACAACCTGTCGCTCATGGCGCTCACCATCGCGACGGGGTTCGTCGTCGACGACGCCATCGTCATGATCGAGAACATCGCGCGCTACATCGAGGCGGGCGACCGGCCCTTCGAGGCGGCCCTCAAGGGCGCCGGGCAGATCGGCTTCACGATCGTGTCGCTCACGGTCTCGCTCGTCGCGGTGCTCATCCCGCTGCTCTTCATGGGTGGGCTCATCGGGCGACTCTTCCGCGAGTTCGCGGTGACGCTGGCGGTGTCCATCGGGGTCTCGGCCGTCCTGTCGCTCACGCTGACGCCGATGATGTGCGGGCACCTGCTGCGCCCCGAGCCGAAGGAGCACGAGCGGGGCGCCCTCTACCGGTGGTCCGAGAACGCGTTCGAGAAGACGATCGCCCTCTACGACCGCGGGCTGCGCGTCGTGCTGCGCTACCGGTTCACGACGCTCCTCGTGACGATCGGGACGCTGGTGCTCACCATCGTCATGGCCCTGTGGATCCCCAAGGGGTTCTTCCCGCAGCAGGACACCGGGATGATCCTCGGGATCTCGCAGGCGGCGCCGGACGTCTCCTTCCCCAAGATGATGGACCTGCAGCGGCGGCTCGCCGACGTGGCGATGACCGACCCCGACGTGCAGAACGTCGCCTCCTTCATCGGCTCGGACGGCACGAACCCCACGACCAACAGCGGGCGCCTCTCGATCACCCTCAAGCCGCTGGACGAGCGGCACGCGTCGGCTCAGGAGATCGTCGCGCGCCTGCAGCCGAAGCTCTCCGAGGTGCAGGGAATCCAGGTGTTCCTGCAGCTCGTGCAGGACCTGACGATCGACAGCCGCATCTCCCGCACGCAGTACCAGTACACGCTCGAGGACGCCGACCCGAACGAGCTGGCGACCTGGGCGCCGCAGCTCGTGAACGAGCTGCGTCAGGAGCACGTGCTGCAGGACGTCGCGAGCGACCAGGAGACGTCGGGCCTGCAGGTGGCGATGACGATCGACCGCGACACCGCCTCGCGCCTCGGCGTGTCGCCCCAGGTGATCGACGACACGCTCTACGACGCGTTCGGGCAGCGGCAGGTCTCGACCATCTTCACGCAGCTGAACCTCTACCGCGTCATCCTCCAGGTGAAGCCCGAGCAGGCGAAGAACCCCGCGGTGCTCGAGCGCATCTTCGTTCGCGCCGTCAACGGACAGCCGGTGCCCCTGAGCGCGATGGTCCGGTGGACGACGAACACGGCGCCGCTCGCCATCAGTCACCAGGGGCAGTTCCCGGCGGTCACCATCTCCTTCAACCTCGCGCCGGGCGAGTCGCTCGGTGACGCGGTGAAGGCGATCAACGACGCGCAGGCTCGCATCGGGCTGCCCCCCAGCGTGCACGCGCACTTCGTCGGCAGCGTCGACGCATTCAACCAGTCGCTGGCGAGCGAGCCGCTGCTCATCCTGGCGGCGATCATCACGGTCTACATCGTGCTGGGCGTGCTCTACGAGAGCTACATCCACCCGATCACGATCATCTCGACGCTGCCCTCGGCCGGCGTCGGCGCGCTCCTGGCGCTGTGGCTGGCCAGGACCGACTTCAGCGTCATCGCGCTCATCGGCATCATCCTGCTCATCGGGATCGTGAAGAAGAACGCGATCATGATGATCGACTTCGCCCTCGAGGCGGAGCGCGATCAGGGGCTCTCGCCGACCGAGGCGATCCACCAGGCGTGCCTGCTGCGCTTCAGGCCCATCATGATGACGACGATGGCGGCGCTCCTCGGCGGTCTCCCGCTGGCGCTCGGCACCGGGATGGGGTCCGAGCTGCGACGGCCGCTCGGCATCTCGATCGTCGGTGGCCTCCTCATCTCGCAGGTGCTGACGCTCTACACGACGCCCGTCGTGTACCTCTACATGGAGCGCCTCGGCCGCTGGCTGCGTCGCGCGCGGCGTCCGGGGGCGGTGGGGGAGCCCGGCGCGGAGGCGGCGCAGTGAACATCTCGGCCCCGTTCATCCGGAGGCCCATCGCCACCTCCCTGCTCGCGGCGGCGGTGATGCTCGCGGGGATCCTCGCGTACATGCGTCTGCCGGTGGCGCCGCTGCCGCGCGTCGACTTCCCGACGATCCAGGTGAGCGCGCAGCTCCCCGGCGCCAGCCCCGAGACGATGGCGTCCTCGGTCGCGACACCGCTCGAGCGTCGCTTCGGACGCATCGCGGGGCTGACCGAGATGACCTCGTCGAGCACCCTCGGCGGCACGTCGATCACCCTGCAGTTCGATCTCGACAAGAACGTGGACGCCGCGGCGCGCGACGTCCAGGCGGCCATCGCGGCGGCGGGTGGAGAGCTGCCGCCGAACCTTCCGATGAAGCCGACGTACCGGAAGGTGAACCCGGCAGACGCGCCGATCCTCATCCTGACGCTGACGAGCAAGGCGCTCCCTCTCCCCAAGGTGTTCGACGCCGCCAACACCGTGCTGGCGCAGAAGATCTCGCAGATCCGTGGCGTGGGTCAGGTGATGGTCGCGGGCGGGCAGCAGCCGGCGGTGCGCGTGCAGTACGACCCGGCCGCCATCGCCGGGATGGGCCTCGGCTCGAACGACGTGCGCGGCAAGATCCAGTCGACGACGACGGACGAGGCCAAGGGAACGATCTCGGGCCCCACGCAGCAGGTGGCCATCGGGGCGAACGATCAGCTCTTCGACGCGCGCGGGTACAAGCCCCTCGTCGTCGCGAACAGCGGCCAATCCACTGCGGAGCTCGGGCACGTGGCGAAGGTCTACGACGACGTCGAGAACAACCGCGTCGCCGGATGGTCCGACGGAGAGCGCGCCGTCCTCCTCATGGTCTTCAAGCAGCCCGAGGCGAACATCATCGAGACGAACGAGCGCGTGCTCTCGGTGCTGCCGACCCTCATGACCTCGGTGTCGCCGACGATCGAGCTCACCGTGTCGAGCGACCGGACGAAGACGATCCGGTCGTCCGTCTTCGAGGTCGAGAAGACCCTCGCGATCAGCGTGGCGCTCGTCATCCTCGTGGTCTTCGGCTTCCTGCGATCGCCGCGCGCGACGATCGTCCCGACGGTGGCGATGCCGCTGTCGCTCCTCGCCACGCTCGGGATCATGTGGCTCCTCGGGTACAGCATCGACAACCTGTCGCTGATGGCGCTCACGATCTCGACGGGGTTCGTCGTCGACGATGCCATCGTGGTGACCGAGAACATCATCCGGGGCATCGAGCGGGGCATGGGGCGCCTCGAGGCGGCGTTCGAGGGCGCCAGGCAGATCGGCTTCACCATCGTGTCGATCACGGTCTCGCTGCTCGCGGTCTTCGTCCCGGTGCTCCTCATGGGCGGGATCGTGGGACGCCTGTTCCGCGAGTTCGCCGTCACCCTCAGCGTGGCCGTCGCCATGTCGGCGATCGTGTCGCTCACGGTGACGCCCACGATGTGCTCGCTCATGCTCCTTCCGGCGGCGCAGGAGAGCCACGGCCGTGTCTATCAGCTCTTCGAGCGCCTCTTCGACGGGATGCTCGCCTTCTACGAGCGGGGCCTCGTGTGGGCGCTGCGCCACCGCACGACGATGCTGCTCGTGACGCTCGCGACGGTGGTCGTGAACGTCTTCCTCTTCATCAAGACGCCGAAGGGCCTCTTCCCGAACCAGGACACGGGGATGCTCATGGTGAGCAGCGAGGCCGCCCAGGACGTGTCCTTCGAGGAGATGTTCCACCTGCAGAAGCAGGTGAACGACGTGCTCGACAAGGACCCGGACATCGAGCACTACGTCGCCTTCATCGGCTCCGGAGGCTTCGGCACGGGCAACACCGGGCGCGCCTTCGTCCAGCTGAAGGAGAAGCCGCCGCGCTCGACGACGGCCGACCAGGTGATCGCGCGCCTTCGCGGGAAGCTCGGGAAGATCGCCGGCATCCAGGCGTACCCCATCTCGCGTCAGGACGTGAACGTCGGCGGGCGCATGAGCCGCACGCAGTACCAGTACACGGTGGAGGACGCGAACGTGGAGGAGCTCAAGACGTGGGCCCCTCGCCTCTTCGACACGCTCCGCAAGCTGCCGCAGCTCAAGGACGTCGCGACCGATCAGCAGACCAACGGGCTGGAGCTCGACGTGGACGTGGACCGCGACACGGCTTCGCGCCTGGGCATCGCCGCGGCCGACGTGGATGCGGCGCTCTACGACGCGTACGGCCAGCGGTTCGTCGCGACGACGTACACGCAGCTCAACGAGTACCACGTGGTCATGGAGGCGGCGGCGCCGTACCGGGACAAACCGGACTCGCTCGACGGCATCTACGTGCGCAGCGCCAGCGGCGCGATGGTGCCGCTGCGCGCGTTCGCCAAGGTGACCCCGGCGGTGACGACGCTGGCGATCAACCACCAGGGGCAGTTCCCTGCCGTGACCATCTCGTTCAACCTCGCGCCCGACGCGTCGCTCGGCGATGCCGTCGACGCCATCCGCAAGGCGGAGCTGGCCATTCACCTGCCGCCGAGCATGCACGCCGACTTCCAGGGGACGGCGCATGCGTTCACGGCGTCGCTGCAGAACGAGCCGATCCTCATCGCGTGCGCGCTGCTCGTCGTCTACATCGTGCTCGGCGTCCTGTACGAGAGCTACGTACACCCGGTGACGATCCTGTCGACGCTCCCGTCGGCGGGCATCGGCGCGCTGGTGGCCCTGATGCTCTTCGGCGTCGACCTGAGCGTCATCGCGATCATCGGGCTGCTCTTGCTCATCGGGATCGTGAAGAAGAACGCGATCCTGCTGGTCGACTTCGCGATCGAGACCGAGCGTAACGGCGGCGTCACACCCGAGGACGCAATCGTGAAGGCGTGCTCACTGCGGTTCCGGCCGATTCTGATGACGACGTTCGCGGCGCTCTTCGGGGCCCTGCCGCTCGCGTTCGGCAAGGGCCTCGGATCCGAGCTGCGGCAACCTCTCGGGATCACGATCGTCGGCGGCCTCTTCGCGTCGCAGCTCCTCACGCTCTACACGACCCCGGTCGTCTACCTGGCGCTCGAGCGGCTCCGGCTGTGGGCACGCGGGCAGCCCGTCGCTCCGCGCAACGCAAGTCCCGGTGAGGCCATCGAAAGCACAGGGTGAAGTGTGCTAAGTTTTGGAGCGTCGGTGAATCCGGGTTCATCCCGTGAAACGCCGCTTGCAACGCCCTGGAAGGTGACGATGGCCTCGACCGCGACGACCGTGGAGACCCTCTCCAAGGAGAAGGAGACGAGGGAGGAGCCGACCGCCGTTCGCAAGAAGAGCAAGGCGCGGCCGTACGCCATTCTCGGCGCCGTCGTGACCGTCGCGCTGGTGGGATACGCCACCTTCACACTGGCGACGCGCGGCAAGGAGAACACCGACGACGCCCAGGTGGACGCCGACGTCGTCATGGTCTCGACCCGCGTGGCCGGCACCGTGCTGCACGTGCACGTGACGGACAACCAGAAGGTCACCAAGGGCCAGCTCCTCGTCGAGATCGACCCGGCGGATCTGCAGGCGAAGGAGAAGGAAGCTGAAGCGCAGCTCGCACAGGCCAAGGCGCAGGCCGAAGCGGCGGACGCCCAGGTCGGGATCGTTGAAGCCACCGCCAAGGGTGGGCTCTCGGCCGCACGCGCGCAGCTCTCCGGATCCACGAGCTCGGTGCAGACGGCGGACGCGCAGATCCAGTCGGCCAAGGCGGCCCTGGCAAGGGCGCAAGCGCATGCCGCACAGGCGGACACGGACCTCAGCCGCGATCAGACCCTCTTCCACGACGGTGCGATCCCGAAGGCGGAGATCGACTCGGCGCAGTCGACCGCAGATGCCGCGCGCGCCGCCGTCGCCCAGGCGCAGGCGGATCTCGCGTCGGCGCAGGAGATGAAGACGACCGCCGTCACGCGCATCGCCGAATCCGCGGCACGTGTCGAGCAGAGCGCACCGGTGGACGCGCAGCTCGCGACGGCGCGCGCGAACGCCGCGCTCGCCCACGCGAGGGTCGACGCCGCCGAGGCGATGCTGGCGCAGGCGAAGCTGCAGCTCTCGTACACGCACATCGAGGCGCCGGCGGACGGCGTGCTCTCGAGGCTTGCGGTGCGCGAGGGACAGCTCGTGCAGGCGGGGATGCAGGTCGTCTCGGTGGTGCCCGAGGCGACGTACGTGGTCGCCAACTTCAAGGAGACGCAGGTGGGCGCGATGCACGCGGGGCAGCGCGCGGAGATCACCGTCGACGCCTACCCCGGACGCACCTTCGAGGGCCGCGTGCAGAGCACCTCACCGGGCACGGGAGCGCGCTTCTCCCTCCTGCCCCCGGACAACGCGTCGGGCAACTTCGTGAAGGTGGTGCAGCGCGTCCCCGTGAAGATCACGTGGGCCGACGTCCCCGGCGACGTGAAGCTCGCGGCGGGCATGTCCGCCGACGTGACCGTCGTCACCCGCTAGAGCGCATCCGCCCCCCGGACCGAGAAGCGTCACGGCTCACGGACGCCCTGTCCCGGACTGTCCCGGGACAGCCCCGGATCTGTCCGGGACACCGGGTAGGCGACAGCCCTCACCCCCTCCAGCGAGGCGTACGAAACACCCCTGATCATTGCCTTGCTAATGATCTCGGTACTTTCGACCCACCGCCCGGTGAGGGAGGGGGTACCGGCGTCGCTGGGCATAGCTGGTGCTCTCTGCGGGCGAACATGAATGCGATCACCTTCGGGACGAAGAGGGCATTTCACGGGTTTTTGCGGGTGACGCGAAGGCCACTGCAGGGCATGGGGCTGACCGCGGCGCGGTTCGACTTGCTCTCGGTGCTCGTCAAAGCGGGACGGCCCGACGGCCGGCTTTCCGGAGTTCGACAGAGCGACGTCCGGCGGATCCTCGGGGTGACGGCGCCGGTGGTCACGCGCATGCTGCGCGCCCTCGAGGGGCTGGGGCTCGTGGCACGGTGGCGCGAGCTCGAGTGGGATCGGCGGCAGATCCGGGTGGCTCTCACCGAAGCGGGCGAGCGGTGCATTCAGTGGGCGCGCAAGATCATGCAGCGAGCGATGAGGCGGATGGTGTACGAGGCCATCTGCTTCGGTCGGAGTCGCAATCGCGATGCACGCTTGCGGCACATGGAAACGCTCGAGAGCTACCTGTGGGCTCTCAGAGAGCGGTTCGGCGATACCGCGGGACTCTACTACCCGTGGGGGCACCCCGATGACTAGGGCTAGAGCTCGTCTTCGCTCGGGGTGTCGGTGAACCGGTAGCCGACACCGCGGACCGTCTCGACGTAGCGGCCGACGCCCTTGAGCTTCTCGCGGAGACGCTTCACGTGCGTGTCCACGGTGCGCGTCGTGATGTCCGCCTCGATGCCCCAGATGTCGTTGAGGAGCACCGAGCGGGTCTGCACGCGGTTCTTGCGCTCGTACAGGGTGACCAGCAGCTTGAACTCGAGCGTCGTGAGCATCACTTCTTGCCCGCCGACCCACGCGCGGTGCGCGGCAGGGTCGATGCGCAGGTCACCGAACTCGATGAAGCCGGTGGCGGGTGTCTCGGTGCGACGCATGACCGCCGACACGCGCAGGAGCAGCTCGCGCACGCTGAAGGGCTTGACCACGTAGTCGTCGGCGCCGAGCTCGAAGCCGACGACTCGGTCGATCTCCTCGCCCTTGGCCGTGACCATGATCACGCGGATGTCGCGCGTCGCCGGATCCTTCTTCAGGGTCTTGCACACCGCCGTGCCGGTGGTGTCCGGCAACATGAGGTCGAGGAGGATCAGGTCGGGCTGGTGCTCGCGCGCCAGCTTGAGGCCCTCCGTCCCCGTGGCCACCAAGGTGACCTTGTGGCCCTCCTTGGTCAGGTTGTATTCGAGGACCTCGCGAAGATCCGCCTCGTCTTCGATCACCAGCACCCGCGCCATGTCCACCTGTTTAGGGCAAAACGCTTCCAAAGGCTCGACGTTCATGTAGCGGTTGTGTGACGTTCCCCACGGCCATGGTGGATTCCATTCACGTTCGACCCGGAGTGCTGGTGCCCGAGGAGGCCATGGATTTCCACGCCGTGCGCGCCGGAGGGCCGGGCGGACAGAACGTGAACAAGGTGGCGAGCAAGGTGGAGCTCCGCGTGTCGCTCGACGGAATCGTCGGCCTCGACCCGGATGCGCGCGCACGTCTTCGCGCCCTGTGCGCCGGAAGGCTCGACGCCGAGGGACGCCTGGTCGTCACGAGCCAGCTCACACGCGATCAGCACAAGAACCTCCAGGACGCGCGCGACAAGGTGCGCGTGCTCGTCGCTCGGTCTCTCGTGCGCCCTCGCAAGCGGCGCCCGACTCGTCCCACACGCTCCTCGGTGGAGCGTCGCCTGTCCGACAAGAGGCACCGGAGCACGAAGAAGTCGGACCGGCGCGGCGACGACTGACGCCATCCCGCGGCATGCTGGTTGCTCGATGAGCCACCAGAAGTCGTGCTTCGCCTGCTTGCCGTCGCCGGCCTCGCCGCCGCCGCCTCTCTCCTCGTGAGCGGCTGCAGCGGCTGGAATCCCCGCTCGCAGGTGGACTTCGCGGTCGTCCCGCCGATCGACGCGACGACGCTCCGCTACCGCGTGCACTCCCTCCGCGGTGACTGGACGCGCGAGTTCGCCGTGAATCGCGAGTCGTTCACGGAGCTTCGGACCATCGCGGGGCGGCAGTACGCCATCGGCCTGCTGGGCACGCGCACCTGGATGCGCGTGGGAAGCCGCGCCCCCGTCGAGGTGGACGGCGATCTCGCCGCCGACGAGCGACGCGAGGCGGCATGGATCGGCATGCGCTTCGCGGAGCCCGAGCCCGGCGGGCACATGGAGGTCGAGTCCTGCGGAAAGGACGTGTGCACGTTCGTGTACACGCCTCGCGACGGCCACGCCTTGTGGGTGGACGTGGACCGCGGGACGCGGCGCCCCCGCTCCTTCGACTGGGTGACGCAGAACGACGCGATCGAGAGCTGCGAGGACGTCACCTGGAGCGAACGCGACGGGGTGCCCGCGGTCGCGTCGGCCACCTGCAGCGCCATCGTGAACGACCGGGGGCGCGAGACGACGACATGGACGCTGGAGGAGCGCACCAGCGAGCCGCTCGCCCCGGAGTGGGCGCGGGTCGAGCCCGAAGAGATCGTCCCGCTGCCCGAGCTGCGCGATGCCGCGCGCTTCCCCATCGCCGATCCGTCGATGCGCGTGTACGTGCCCGTGGAAGCCGGAGGCAGCGACCGCGCGCAGCTCGTGCTGGACACGGGGTCGCCCGTGACGGTGCTCTCCCGGCGGTTCATCGACGCCCTCGGCGTGGTCCCCTCGCCCGATCCGCCGATGCACGTGCACCCACCCTGGCTCCCCGAGGACACGTACGACACCGCGATCGTCGATCGCCTCGTCATGGGCGACGTCGAGCTGCACGGCGTACCGGTGCTCGTGCCGCGCGAGGGGACGCCGTTCGACTCGGACCAAGCGGGACTGCTCGGGATGGACGTGATGCGGCGCTTCGTCGTCGACGTGGACGGCCCGGCGAGCGAGCTTCGCATCTGGGCGCGCGATCGCTTCCCGGGAGCAGAAGGCGCGTTCACCGACATCCCCTTCTGGGGCGCTTCCCACCGGCGTGTCGTCGTGGGCGGCGACGTCGACGAGATCGGCGCGATCCCGATGATCCTCGACACCGGCGCACCGCTGAACATCGTCGTCGGCGGCCCGGCGATGCACGCGGCCCATCCGCGCAGCCGCGACGACGACGCCGTGATGCGCGAGGACGGGAGCGCCGCGGACTACGCCGCCGAGGTCAGCGGCTTCCACCTCGGTCCCTTCGGCTTCCCGCGCACCCCGGTCTATGCGCACGAGCGCGTCCCGGATCTCTCGTTCCTGGACGACGACAGCGCCCTCGTGGGGCTCGGGGTCATGCGCCACTTCCGCCTCGCCTTCGACGCGGGCCGCGGAGTCGTCCACGCCGCACCGGGACCGAGCTACGTCGTGCTGGCGCGCCTCGGCGTCGAGATCGACGAGCGCGCGGGTCAGCCGGTCATCACGCGCATCGTCGACGGCGAACGATCGTGGAAGCAGCCCCTCCGCATCGGCGACGTCGTGCGACGCGTCGACGGGCGCGCCGTGCAGACCCGCAACGAGGCCCTGTCTGCCATCGCGCGCGCACGGGGAACGGTGCGCCTCGTGGTGGAACGCCACGGCAACCGCATCACCCGCACCCTGGCCCTGTATTGAGAGAGGAGCCTGCTACGCTGAGCTCCGTGATGCGCGTGAGCCGCATCCTGACTGCATTGCTCCTCGGTTCCTCGCTGATCGCCCTCGCTCCCGAGGCGGCTGCGGCCGACAGGGGCAAGATCGACGTCGACGTGGTGAACGCCGACGTCCGCAACGTGCTGCGCCTCTTCGCGGACATCGGCCACGTGAACCTCGTGCTCGGCGACGACGTGACCGGGAGCGTCACGGTTCGCTTCGTCAACGTCGCTTGGGAGACCGCGATGCGCTCGGTGCTCTCGGTGAAGGGCCTCGCGATGGAGCGCACCGGCAACATCGTTCTTGTGCAGAGAGCCGAAGCCTTCGCCAGCGAGCGCGCCGCTCGCATCTCCGCCCACGAGCTCTGTCTCGCCACCGCACCGCTGCACACCCAGGTGATTCGCCTCTCGTATGCAGATGCAGAGCAGGTTGCAGCCATGATCCGGCCCACGTTGACCAAGCGTGGACGCGTGATGGTCGACACCCGCACCAACACGATCGTCGTCACCGACGTGAGCTGCGACTGACCCTGGCGCAGTCGTCCGTCACCCCTGGCGCACGGGCGTCCATGCCCACGCGGCCGGGCCGGACGGTGTGGCTCGTGGCCCACGACTCCTCCCCGAGGATCGCTGCCACCCGTGGCGCATCGAGGGCTCATGCGGCCCTCGTTCCCCCGGAGTCCATGGCGCATGGCTATGCGTGCACGGCGCATGAGGCCGGACTACCTGCGCCGCATTCCCGGATCGGTCCGGGCCGTCGCTGCACCACGTGGCGCATTGTATTCCCACCAGTGGCGCATTCTGTCTTCAGCCGAGCGCCAGTCGTTCGCACGTGTTGCGCCTGATTGCGAACATGCGCCGGGAGAGTGTCGGGTAGGTCGCGCCAGATGGGCGTCTCTATGGCGCATCATGGCCAACTCATTGCGACAGACTGCTGACAGCACCCCGGTTCGATGCTCTCCTCATGCGCCACAGGAGGAGAACGAGTGAGCCTGATTCGCATCCTCAGCGACCCCGCGCTTCTGGTCTATGCGAAGGACGCGCTCGGCGTGAGCCAGGAGCAGCTGGGCAGAGTGGCAGGCGTCTCGCGTCGGACGGTGACGCGCTGGTTCTCGCAGGGAACGGCCCCGAGCATCCCCGAATGGGCACGCATCGCGAGGGCCGTTTACCCCAAGGATCACGCGCTATCCGAGAGGATCGCCAAGGCGATGGGAGAATCCCTCGTCACGCTGGGACTCGAGTCTCCTCCGCCGCCGCTTCCACCTCCTGCACCGGTCAATCCGGATCCATTGCCCGCGGGACCTCCTCCCAGGCCCTTCCCACCCACGAACGATCTCGTGGACTCCATCGTGTGCGCCGCGGCGGAGGCGATCGGATCGCCGCCGGGATCGATGCGCCCCGCGCTCATCGCCGCGTTCGATCGCGCCGTGTCCCTGGGTCTGGAGCTCGAGGAAGTGCGGTCCGGTCTGCGCAGGATCCGGGAGCCTACTGCGCGGTCGCGCTCGCGGAGCCGTTCGCTCCCTGGTCGATCGCGCTGACCACCCGCTGTCGGCGTGCAGGACCCTGGACGATCACCTCGGTGCCTCCCCGGGGCACGAGCGTGAAGCCGCGCAGGGAGACCTCGGCAGGCGCGGGGTGGCGCTTGCGCATCTCGAGGCGCGCGAGCACCGTCGCGAGGACGATGCGCAGCTCGTAGAGGGAGAAGGTCATCCCCAGGCAGCGACGGGCGCCGCCGCCGAAGGGGAACCAGGCGTAGGGGTCGGGCTTCACGTCGAGGAAGCGCTCCGGCTTGAACGACTCGGGGTCCGGATAGACCGACGGCGAGCGGTGCGTGAGGAAGGACACGGGCACCACGAGCTCGCCCGCGGGGATCTCCCAGCGACCGAGCTTCACCGGCTTGCTGATGCGCCGGCCGACGGCGGGCACGACCGGGCGCAGACGCAGCACCTCCTTGATGACCGCGTCGAGGTACGGCATCGGCTTCTCGGCATCGGACGCGTCGACCTCGCGGTTCACCTTCGCCTCGACGCGCGCGTCGCCGAGGATGAAGTCGAAGGTCCAGCAGAGCATCGTCGCGGTCGTCTCGTGGCCGGCGACGAGCAGCGTGACCAGCTCGTCGCGCATCTCGCCGTCGGTCATCGGTTGCCCCTCTTCGTCGCGCGCCTCGAGGAGCATCGAGAGCACGTCGTTGCGCGGCGGCTCGCCGCGCTGCCGCTCGGTGCGACGCCGGGTGATCTGGCGATGGATGAGGGAGTCGGCGTGCGCGAGGTCGCGGAGGAACCCGTCCCACGGCGTGAGCCCGAGGAAGCGCTTGCGCAGCGGGGGCATGGTGAAGATCGCGGTCATGGCCGAGGACTGGCGATCCAGGATGGCCGTGAGCGCGTCCCGCAGGTCGCTGAGCTGGCTGCCTTCGTCCACGCCGAAGACGGTGCGGAGGATGACCTCGAGGGTGATCCGCTGCATGTGCGGGTGCAGCGAGAAGGCCTTGCCGCGCGGCCACGCGTCGACGATGCGCTCGGTGACCTCGCGCATGGTGCGCCCCCACGCGGCGACGCGCTCTCCATGGAAGGGAGGGACCAGCAGCTTGCGCTGCCGGACGTGCTCGGCCCCGTCGAGCAGCAGGACCGATCGCGATCCGAGCAAGGGGCGCAGGATGTCGTTCGCCTCCCCGGCGCGCATGACGTCCGGATCCCCCGTGAAGATCTGGCGCACGAGATCGGGGTGCGCGATCTCGACCTCGCGACCCACGAGGTACGTGTCGACCGTGAAGACGTCGCCGTACCGGCGCGCGCACTCGTCGAGGAACTCGACGGGACGCGTGAGGAAGAGCGCCGTCTGAACGGCTTTGGGAAGAGGAGGGCCGGGCGGGAGCCGCATGCCATGAGGCTTGGGGTCGAATGGCGCGCCGTCAAGGCGCCCGTGGCCGGGAGTTACCTCGGGGGCACGCCCAGGTCGAAGACGATCGAGTCCTGCGAAGGACGGGGGGGCGGAGGCATCAGGTCGACGTCCGATGCCCGCTCCTCGGGATCGACCAGCGTATCGGCCACGTCCCGGCCCAGGATCGAGTGAATCACGAACTCTTTGATGGTCGGCGGTCGCTGCAGCATCGCGAGCCTCGCACCCACCTCCTTGCATCGCCGGGGCCGACGTGGGCCCAGCAATGATTGCGCGCACATGGCGATCCCCGGCCGGGGGCTCGCCCCCTCCCCTCGCGGCGGGGCGCCCCCTACGGCAACGGCGTGAGCTTCGTACCGAGCTGGGTCGCCAGGCGGTGGAAGTCGCTGCCTCGCTGGATGAAGCGGACGGCGGTCTGAAAGGTGCTGGGGTCCACGAGGTCCGAGAAGGGCACGTAGCGGAGCTCGAGCTGCCCGGCGGCGCTGACCATGTGGCCGTCGAGCCCTTTCTCGACGAGAGCGCAGTAAGCCCCGAAGCCGAGCTGGCTCCCGAGCATCACGTCGAAGGCGTGCGGGGCGGCGCAGCGGGCCTCGTACCCGAGCTGCACGCCGGTGATCTTCTTGTTCTTGCCGGTGCGCCGCTCGTAGCGATCGGCGGCGAGCCGGGCGACGAGCTTGCCGATGTCGATCCGACCGAGGGACACGTGCCCGTGATCGTCGCGCGTGACGTCGCGCAGGTAGCTCTCGGGGAGCATCTCGGCGAGGCCCTCCGCGAGCACCACCGTGCCGTAGTCCTTGCCGCGTCGCTCGCGCGCGAGGATCAGGTCGACGACGCGATCGGCGAGGCGGTCGATCGAGAGGCGCAGCTCGCTGCCCTCCTGGACGGCGAGATCGCCCACGACGTCCTCCACGCCGACGACCATGTGAGCCTCGCCGGCGATGGCGACGCCGTACGCGAGCCACCCGGCCTTGCGGCCCATGGTCTCGACGACGAAGTAACTGCTGGTCGCCACGGCGTCGGCGCGCAGGTTGAGGAGCTCCTGCGCCATGACCTCGACCGCGGTGAAGAAGCCGAAGGTGAAGTCGATGCCGCGGTAATCGTTGTCGATCGTCTTGGGCACGTGAACGACGCGCACGCGGCGGGCGCCGGGCGGCAAGCGGCGCTGGTACTCGTAGAGGAAGTTGGCCGTGCGCAGCGTGTCGTCTCCGCCGATGGAGACGAGCGCGTCCAGGTCGAGCTCCACGAGCGCCTCGTGGACGCGGCGCAGGCGGTCGGTCTTCGCCGGATCGTCGAGGTCGGCGGTGGTGCGGATCCCCTTGCCGGGGTTGGCGCGTCCGGTGCCGATGAGGATGCCGCGCGTGTTGCGAAGGCCGCGCAGGTCGGCGTCCGAGATCACGCGGTAGTCCTGCTCGGCCACGAGCGGACACGTCGCGCGGTCATAGGCGACGAGCGCGCCGTATCCGTGGCGGATCCCGATCACGTCGCATCCGGCTCGCCGGAATGCAGAAGCGGCGGTGCCGATGACCGCGTTCGCCGCCGGGGCGGGACCGCCCGAGAAGAGGATGCCGACGCGACGGAGGGGCGAGGGAGAGCGAGCGTCCATCGGCCGGTGGCCTAGCACGCCCGCCCCTCGTCCGAGTGTCGCTCGCGATCAGCTCGCTCGCGCGGCGTGCAGGCCGACGGCGTTGCCCTCGGTGTCCACCACGATGGCGAAGGCGCCGTGCTCGCCGATCTCCGTCCTGGGGACGGCGACCTTGCCGCCGGCGCCCACGACGCGGGCGATGCACCCGTCGAGGTCGCGGCCGGCATCGAGGTAGACGAGCGTGCCCTGGCCCCAGGGCTGGCGCTTGCCGTCGCTGACGAGGGCGCCCGAGACGGCCTTGTCGTCGCCGCCCGCGAAGATGGCGTGCGGGACGCCGCCGAAGACTTCGCGCTTGAGGGAGCGACCGAGAACGGTCTCCCAGAAGCGGGTGGCGCGGTCCATGTCGCGGGCGGGGATCTCGAACCAGTTGATGGCGTGGCTCATGGTGGTGCAGCTCCTTTCGTGGAGAGCACCCTAGAGCTGGAGCGCGACAGCCTTCTGTCAGGATCCTCGGAAGCCCCTCGACTGGCGTAGGATGCCCCCCATGAAGCTGACCATCGTGCTCGTCGGAGCCGTTCTCGCTGGAGCTTGCAGCAAGAGCTCGGGCGATTCGCGTTCTTCGGCAGCGCCGTCGGCTTCGACCGCAACGGCCACGGCCACGGCCACGATAACGATCACGATGCCGCCGCCCGCAGGAGCGACAGCTCCGCACCCGGGGCCGCCGCAGGGGGCTTGTGCAACGCTGGCCGAGAAGTGCAAGAAATGTCCGCCCGCTACCCTGGCGCAAAGGGCCTGCACCGTCGCGCTGAACGCCGGCAACATGGACCCGAGCGTCTGCACGAACGCCCTGAACTCCAAGGACATCAACGCTCAGTGCAACTGAGCCACATTGATCTCTCGCTCAGCGGATGAAACCCGTGGCGAGAGCCACGAAGCGATCCGCATGCCCGAGCACGATCTCGAGCATGCGTGCGTCGGCCTCCCCTGCCGCGACTGCGACCTCGACGGCGGCCGCGGCCTCGCACGCCTCTCCACGCGCGATGGTAATGACGCGTGCCTTGTCGGCGCGCGTCACCCTCCCGGCGGCTTCGGCGGTGTTGAGCACCGTGCTCTTCGCAGCCCGCATCGCCTGGTCCCTCAAGTGCGCGTCTCGAATCTTCGCGTCTCTCACGCTCTCGAGCAGCTTCATCGCGACCTCATAAGCGACGAGTTTCTGGTGTGGCAGCTTCCGCATGATTGCCCGCACCTTTCGCCCAGCAACGGAGCGGGCAATCATGCGGCGAGCCCCAGACCCACGCCGCGAGGCGAGCTTCCTGGTCCTGCAGGCGCAGTGCCGCCCGCAGGGCGGCACGAGCCTGCACGCGACCCCGACCCCGACCCCGACCCCGACCCCGACCCCGACCCCGACCCCGACCCCGACCCCGACCCCGACCCCGACCCCGACC
>DATJYG010000939.1:0-18648 GCA_035499695.1 Polyangiaceae bacterium | reverse complement strand
CTCCCGGTGCGCGCGTGCCGGCCGGCGAGACGGCGATGCTCGTCGAGTCCGACGGAACCGTCCGGCCCATCGTATTCGACGAGGACGGCTACGCGATCGTCCCGGGGGTGGCGCCGGGCGAGGCCACGGTTCGACTTGCGCCCCGCGTGCAGGCGTACGAGGCTCCCTGAGCCATGAACCGACGTACACCGGCCGAGGCTGCGCCGCCGACCGCGCAGCAGCCCGCCGAGGGCCCCACCTTCGAGGTCGCGATCAAGCGGCTGAACGAGATCGTCGCGACGCTCGAGCGCGGCGAGCTGCCGCTCGAAGAGTCGCTGCGCCTCTTCGAGGAGGGCGTGAAGCTCTCGCGCGTGTCGCAGCAGCGCCTCGACGGCGCCGAGAAGCGGGTCGAGCAGCTGCTCGCTGTCGACGAGCAGGGCCGACCGCGCACGGCGCCCTTCGCGACCGACGCGAGCGAGGACGAAGGCGAGCCCGGCGAGGGCACGCCGTTCTAGTCACCGACCGATGGCGCCCCGGTAGACCCAGCCGTCGCCGGAGAACCCGTCGCCGTACTTCACGGGGTACCAGCCGTCGCGGGCCGCCCCGACGTGGATCGGCGTGCCCCGCTGCAGCCGGGCGACGATCTTCCCCGTCTTGGGCGCGTCGCGGATGATCGCGACCTCCCAGACCACCTGCGCTTCGCCGTCGACCGCACCGGTCGCCACAGGCGTGCTCGGCGTGCTCGTCGCGCTCTCGGCGCCGCCCGCGGGAGTCCCCGAGCCCGGGCCGAAGTTCACCGAGTAGGCCACGCTGTAGCGCGGGTTGTCGTGCGTGATGCCGGCGAGGCTGGCGCCGGTCACGTCGCTCTTCGCGCACGCGAGCAGCGCATCGGCCGAGGACACGCCCTGCCCTCGCCCCAACTCGACGCCGACGCCACCGCGCGGGAAGTCGAGGTGCACCACGAGGTGCAGCTTGCCGGTCTCCCCCGCCGCGTCGGCGCACTCGGCCAGCTTGCGCAGGCGGGGCATCACGACGCCGTCGAGCCCCGGCAGCGAACCGCAGTCGCCGCCCTTGAGCGAATCGCCGTCGGACGTCTTGCACGCGAAGACCACGCCGTGCGCGACGGTCACCGAGGGCGCCGTCGCAGCGGGCACCGCCACCACGGGAGCGGCGCCACCGGTCGAGGGCGTCGCGATCGCGGCAGGCACCGCCTGCGCCGGAGCGGCGCTGGGGGGCTCTGCACCACTCGGAGGAGCGGCCGATGCCGTCGCCGACGTCGCGTCCGCCGGCAGGCTCGGTCCGAGGCGAACCCCCGCGAGCTTCGGCCACGCCACGCCCACGATGAACCCGATGGCGGCGATGACCCCCACGCGCGTCCAGGAGGGCTGGTCGTCCGCCGGGCGGGGAATCTGCACCTGTAGCGGGCCGTCCGCCTTGCGGGACAACATCTCGACTTCACTCGTTACCACATGCCCCCACCACGGGGACAAGTCGGCGGCGCACTATGGTCGAACGACCAGCTCCAAGAACAGCGTCCCGCCCTGGTAGCTCTGGCCGCCGATGAAGAAGGGCTCGTTCGCGCTCGCCGTGACCTGGAGGCTCTTGAGGAACGCCTCCTTCCCCGGCTCGCCGATCTGCGCGCCCATCTGGTAGCGCTTCTCGTTCTTGTCCACGCTCGTTCCGGCGAGGGTCACCTGCAGCGTCCGCCCGTCGACGATGCCGTACGTGACCGCCTTGCCGACGTCGAGCGGGAAGCTGCGCCGGTCGAGCAGCTTGTAGACGTTGTACCGGACGAACGGCTGGTCGCGCGTGAGCTGCGGCAGGTCCTTCAGGCGCGGGTCGATGGATCCGCCGGCGTCGCTCTGGGACGCGTGGATCACGCTCACCTCGAGGGACGGCCCGTGCGTCGACGCCGCCAGCGCGATGCCGCCGACGCCGGCGAGGACCGCGAGGAGTACTGCCGCGAGAACCGCGACGAGGACCCGCCTCACTTCTTGCCCTCGTCCTCGATCATGATGACCACGCTAGAGGGCCCGTTCGCGTTCGCCGCCGCCGCGCCGGGCACCGGGATCTCGAACACCGAGATGCCGCGCGAGGGCGAGTCCACCTCGTCGACCTCGACCCCCTGCGTCGGCCGCTGGGCCGCCACGATGGGCAGCACCTGCGTGTCGACGCTCGGCAGCTCGACGCTCGCCACGGGCGCGTGCGACTCGCTCGACTCCCCCCGAGAACGAAGGATCAACGCGACGCCCGCGGCCAGCGCGAGCGCGGCGCCGATCGAGATCACCGCCACCGGCGAGCGCCCACGCGCAGGCCCCCGCGCCGGCAGCTTCGCCATCACGGCCCCGGCGATGCCGTCGGCCGCCGCGGCCCGCTCGGCCATCTCCCCCTCCAGCCACTCGCCGATCGCGGGCGACCGCATCGCGTCCACCACGCTCCGCGCCTCGCTGTTCTCGGCCACGAGCCGCTCGACGCGCGCGCGGTCCTCGCCCTCCAGCTCGCCGTCGGCGAACGCCATGAGGTCCATCATCGTCTCGCGCGAGAGGCTCACGGCTCGCCCTCCTCGCCGCTGGAAGCGACCTCGCCGGAGTCCGGGCCGCGCGGACCGATCTGCTCCTTGTAGCAGTCGGCCAGGGCGCGCTGCAGCTTCTGACGTGCGTGGAACAGCCGGCTCATGATCGTCCCCTTCGAAACCCCCATCACCTGCGCCATCTCCTCGTAGCTCAGGCCGTCCAGCTCGCGCATGACGATGACCGCCCGGTGGTAGCTCGGAAGCGCGTCGAGCGCGGTCTGCAGACGGGCCGCGATCTCGCGCCGCCGAACGACGTCGACCGGGTCGGCGCCGTCGAGGCGACTGAGGAAAGGAAGGTCGAAGTCGGCGCCGTCCTCGACGTCGAGCCGGGCTTCCTCGAGGTCCGTCGTCTGGCGGCCCGGCTTTCGGATGAGGTCGATGCTGAGGTTGGTGATGATGCGATACAGCCAGGTGAAGAAGCTCGAACCGCCCTGGAACGAAGTGAGGCTCTTGAAGACGCGGAGGAAAGCGTCCTGGACGAGCTCGCGGGCGTCGTTCTCGTCGCGGACCAGGGAGAGCGCGATGGCGAAAGCGCGACGCTGGTGGCGCTCGACGAGACGTCGAAACGCTGCCATGTCGCCAGCCTGCGCTCTCGCGATAAGCGCACGGTCTTCCTCCGCTTCTCTCGCTCGTTCCTGCTTGCTGTTGGACGCCGCAGGAGGCGCGGTATTCACCGGGGGCGGCGGAGGCGCCGGGGTGGGCGCCCGCGCGGCGGGACCGTTCTTGGCGTCGCGACCGCGTCGAGCGGAAGGCTGGCCCGGCACGACTTCTACGCTAACCCGAGTCGCGTCGGCTAGCGAGCTAGCGTGGCGGGGCGACCTGGTCCTGCAGCTGCCCGAGGATCACCCGCTGGTCGAAGACCTTGCCCGACCGCTGGACGCGGAGCGTCACGGTTCGGCCGACTCCAGCCGTGCTCGCGAGCCACTGGAGCTGCGCACTGCGATCGATGGCGGTGCCGTCGAAGGCGACGATGATGTCCCCTTGCTCGAGGCCCGCCCGGTCCGCCGGGCCACCGTGACTCACGCCAAAGATGACCGCGCCGTTCATCTCCTGCCCCTCGGCGAGCCCCACGGCCTCGCGCTCCTCGGGGCCGAGCTCGTGCACGTCTTTGATGTTCACCCCGAGGGCGCTCCGCGTGACGTGCCCGTCACGAAGCAGCATGGGTAGAAGCTGCTTGATCATGTTCATGGGAATGGCGAACCCAATCCCCTGGGCGCCGCCGCCGCGGATGGCCGAATTCATACCGACCACCTCGCCCTTGAGGTTCAGCAGCGGCCCACCCGAGTTGCCCGGGTTGATCGAGGCGTCAGTCTGGAGGAAGTCATACATGCCGGAGGGGTCGAGAGGCACGTCGTCCCTCGTGCGGCCCTTGGCGCTGATGATGCCGGCGCTCACGGTATGGGAGAGGCCGAACGGGTTGCCGATGGCCACGACCCAGTCGCCGACGTCAATCGCGTCCGAGTCTCCCAGCGGCAGCGAGCGCAGTCCCTTGGCGTCGATGCGGATAGCGGCAATGTCGGTACGCGAGTCCGTCCCGACGACCTTGCCCGGCAAGCGCCGCTGGTCGGAGAGCTGGACCTCGATCTCCTGCGCATTGTCGATGACGTGATTGTTCGTGAGGATGATCCCGTTCTTCGCGTCGACCACGAACCCGGTGCCCAACCCCTTCGCGAGCGCCTGACGGCGCCGATGCGTAAACGGCGAGACCTCCACCTCGGTCGCCACCGTGTTGATGGTGACAACGCTCGGGTCGGCCGCTTTCGCTATCGGCGCGAAGGTGAGGGGCGCCGGCTGCAGGGTCCCCACTGGCGAGACGACCGCGGGCGGCAACGCGGTGGTCGGCTGCGGCGCCAGGGTGCTAGCGACCGGCGTCGCCCCCGGCGGCAGCTCGACGCTTCCGTCGCCACCGCCGCCTCCGCTTCCGCCTCCGTGCGGCGCCTTGCACCCCGTCGCGACGAGCGCGACGACCGCGAGCCAAACTGCAGCGCGCGAACCGGTGATCATCCTCACTTGGCCTTCGATAGCTCCACGTAACGCATCCTCAGGTCGTAGAGGATCTGCCCGAGGAGGCGCTCCTCGTCGCCCGTGAGGTTGCCCTTGGTCTTCTCCTCGAGCATCTGGATCAGGTCGATCGTCTGGCGCGCCATGCCGAGGCTCTTCTCGACCTTGCCCGTCTCCGGGTTGGGCGCCTCGCCCAGGTGCATCAGCGCCGAGTGGCTCAGCGACAGCACGAAGGTCGCGAAATCGATGCTCGGAAGGCTCTCCTCCACGGTCCGGCCTCCAGCTCGTCCGATTCAGTCTTCGCGTCCGCCGAGGGCGGGCTGGGCGATCGCGAGGGACTCGGCCTGGTCGGCCACGTCGCTGAGCGCCGAGAGGTGCTTCTCGACGTCCTTGTCCTCGAGCATGCCCTTGCGCAGATTGCGCTCACGAACACGCACGTCCCACTCCCACGGATTCACGGTCTTGTTGCTGTTGGCCATGGCTGCTGGAAGTCCTACTTAGTTGAGCTTTCGCCCGAGCGCCACAACGTCGGGGGCGTCCTCGTCGTGTGAGTGGTCGCAATCTGGACCGTGCACGTGCTCGTGCGCCACGTCGAGCTCGTGCGCCGCCTTGTGAATCTCGTCCTCGGTCGCATCGCGCACGGTGCGCACCTTCACGTGGTAGCGCAGCGTCATCCCGGCGAGCGGGTGGTTGGCGTCGACGATGACCGTGTCCTTCTTCACCTCGAGCACGTTCATCGCGATCTGGTCGCCATCGGGCGACTCGGCGACGAACTCGTCGCCGACGGCGACGGCCTCGGGGCGCGGGAAGTCGGCACGGTCGACCTCCATCACGAGCTCCTCGTCGCGTTCGCCGTATCCCGCCTCGGCCGGGACGACCACGTCGCGCTCCTCGCCGGCGGCGAGGCCCGCGAGGGCGGCCTCGAGCCCCGGCACGAGCATGCCGTAGCCGTGCACGTATTGAATGGGCTCGCCCCCATCGCCCTCGCTGCCGTCGATGACGTCGCCGTCGTCGTCGCGGAGCTCGTAGTCGATGGTGACGTGGCGGTTGGGCTGGATGGTGAGTGCGCTCACGGAGGTCGACAGGTGTAGCACCTTGCGCGCCCGGGCTCACGGCCGACGCGGCAGTCGGTTAGCATCGTGGCATGCCGCCCCACCGGAGCGCGCCGTCGACTGCGTTCATCGACCCGTCACGCATCGACGCGATCCTCGCGAGTGCGGTACCGGACGCCGAGGACCGGGCGTTCGTCGTGCGATGCATCCTCGGTGAAGGGCCCGCTCACCACCGAGGCGTCAATTACGTCCTCTTGCGGCTGCTCGGCCTCCTCGTCGACCGCCTCGGCGGAGCGGACATGGCGGCGCTGCGCGAGCGCGGGACGATGCCGGTCCCGATGAAGGTGCCGCCGCACCTCGAACGCCAGGGGTCGCTCATGACCTACCCGCTGGCCCTGCCCATCGCGCCCCTCTCGGAGCTCGCGCCCGCCGCGACGCCCGAGCAATCCGCCATGGTCGAGTGCCTCTCGGACGGCCCGCCCCAGCACGCGCTCGCGAACGCCGCGATGGTCTGGCTCATCGGCGCGGCGCTCGATCGGATCGGGGAGCGGCCCCCGGCGAGCGCCCGCACGAGCACGCGACCCCGCACGAAGTCCTCGGCGCCGCCCAAGCGATGACCCAGGCGGACGTCGAGCTCCCTGCCGGCCTCGATCAGGCCTTCGGTGCCGTCGCCGGAGAGCTCGGTCAGGCCACGTCCTCGTGGCTCTTCGTGCGCGCGGTGGCGCGCTGCGCGGGGGATCGCGCCGTGGAGGGACTCGCCGACACGGCGGGCCCGCAGTTCGTCGTGCTCGACGCCGTCGCTCGCGGCTGGCTGGCGGGCGTGCGCGAGCAGGTGGTCGATCCGCGCCCGGTGCTCGAGGCCATCGGAAGCGCGACGCGCCTGGTCGTCGTGGGCGTCGAGGCCACGTTCCTCGACGCTCTCGTCGCCCGCATCAACCCCGCGGTGAAGATCGCGATGATCGCGCACAGCCCGTTCGCCGTGGACTGGGACCGCGTGCTCGACAACTACGGGGGTCGCGTGGAGCGCGTCGACCTCGACACGTTCCAGCACTGGGCGGGTGGCAAGAGCGCGCTGCTCACGTTCGCGTACGGGCAGAACGACTCGCGCACCATCGTCGCCCCGCTCTGGCTCCGCGCGTGCGGCGCGGACGTGCGCGCGCAGTTCCGGGCGCTCGTGGGGTGGAACGTGCTCGAGGCGCCGATGAACCTCTATCCGCGGTGGCTCGTCGAGGTCGACGTCGACTCGTTCACCCACTTCGTGCCCGGCACGTAGATGCAAGCGCCCCAGCTGATCCTCCCGGCGCTTCTCGTGGTGACGCTGGTCATCCAGGCGATCTGGCCTCGCTATCGGCTGCTCGTGGTCCTGGGTGGCGCCGGCGCGTCGTGCCTGGCGACCTCGGTGCTGGGGCTCGGCCACGCCGCGCAGCTCCTCTCCGACGTCCCCTGGGACGTCCTCGTCATCCTCGTCGGGCTCGGTCTCGTCTCGGAGGTGCTCGTCGAGTCGCGCGTCTTCGGGGTCATGGCGATGCGAGCGTGCCGGTGGAGCGGCGCCGACCCGCGCAAGATCTCGCTCCTCTTCGCCGTGGGCATGTACTCGCACGGTGGGCTCGTGAACAACCTCACGGCGCTGCTGCTCATCCTGCCGATGCTGCTCGGCCTCTACAAGCTCGTGGGGGTCACGCAACGCTACGTCACCTGGTCGATCGGGCTCCTGCTCGTCGCGTGCAACCTGGGCGGCGCGGCGACGCCGATCGGCGACTTCCCGGCGGTGCTCCTGCTCGGCGGGGGCAAGATGACGTTCACCGCGTACCTCGTGAGGGCGCTGCCGACGACGCTCGTGGGGCTCGTGATCCTCGTCACGCTCGTGGTCTACGGCGTGCGACCCGAGCGCGGGCTCTCGAAGAGCCCCGTCTCGGCGGCGATCACGGTGGACACGATGACGGCGCTCTACCGGAACGTCCGTGTGGACCGCAGGATGCTCGTGCCGGCGGCTGCCGCGCTGAGCGCGATGATCGTCGCGTGGATGACGCTCCCGGCGGACAAGGGGGCGACGCCGGAGCTCATCTGCTGGATCGGTGCGGGCGCCGCGCTGCTCGTGCGGCCCTCGCTGGGCGAGCGGCTGATCCGGCGCAAGGTGGACATGGAGGCCGTGCTCTTCCTGCTCGGGCTCTTCGTGATGGTCGTGGCGGTGCGGCGCAGCGGCGTGTTCGGGTCGGTCGCGCGCGGGCTGGTGGCGCTCCCGATTCCGCCGGTCGCGCAGCTCGTGGTCTTCGTGCTCTCCGCCGGTCTGCTGACGGCGCTCTTCTCGGCCGGCCCCAGCATGGCGTCGCTCCTCGAGGTGGGGGACGTGCTGGCGCGCGTGCATCCGCCGAACGCCGTCTACGTCGGCCTGGCGCTCGGCGTTTGCGCCGGGAGCTCGCTCTTCACGACGGCGGCGACCTCCGGGCCGCTCGCGCAGGCGCTCACCGAGCGCGCCGACCTGCGCGACGCCGAGGGCCGCCCCCTGCGCTTCGGCTTCGTCGAGTTCCTCCCCGTCGGGATCCTGAGCTTCGTCGTCATCGAGGCCATCGCCATCGGCTACTGCCTCCTGGCGGTCCAACGCGGCTGGTGACGTCACGCATCGCCCGGCGGGCGCGTGAATTCATCTCGGGCACGCTTCGACCGATGCCGGAGGCGTCTGGGTTCATGTCTGGCGCGTCGGGATTCTTGCGAGGAGCGCTTCGACCGACGGCAAGGGCGCCTGGATTCGCTCCAGACGGGCCTGGGTTCGTCTCAAGGCTGCGTGGACTCGTCTCGAGGTCGGAGCGTCTGGACCGATGCGTCGCGCGCCTGGATTCGATTCGAGCGCACCTCGGTCGATGACAAGCCCGTCTCGCATCGTGCCGAGCCCTTCACGCATCGATTCAGGCAGCCCCGAGATGATCCCGAAGGCGCCCTACACGATGCCTCGCGCACACGCGAGGCGTGAAGCGCATCGACTGGCTATACGACTCGCCGAGCGCCCACTACCGCGTCGAGGACTTCCCCTTCCAGCCCGGAGCGCGAGCTCGTCTTCGTCCAGCCGGCCACGTATCTGCGCACGCTGCCGACCGAGCGAAAGACCATCCGCCTCGTCGCCGTGGACGACGCGGGTGAGCGCCTGCTCTGCGACTACACGCTGAATCACACCGCGTTCCGGGTATGATGCCGCCCCATGCGAATCACGACCGGTGTGCTCCTCGTAGCGCTTGTCGCAGCCGCGGGCTGCAAGTCGTCGAACAAGGCGGGTGAAGACGGGGGTCAGACCACCGCGACCGAGCCAGGCCAGCCGGGGGCCCCGATGCCGACCCCCACACCCGGCGCCGCCGTGCCGGCGGACTTCCCCAAGGTCGTGCCCATCTATCCCGGCGCGACGGTCATCGCCGCGACGAAGGTGCCCGGGCCGACCGGCAAGGGCGCGTGGACGGTCGGTCTCGTCTCGAAGGACGACAAGAACATCGTCTACACCTACTTCCGCGCCAACATGAGCGCGTTCAAGCAGGCGACCGACAACACCGTCGGCCCCGCCCGCACGGGCACCTGGCAGAACCCGCAATACGACGTGACCGTCACCGTCGGCGACTCGCCGGACAAGCACACGTCGGTCGCGATGACCGTCAACGCCAAGTAGCGCGCGTCAGACGTCCGCCGGTCCGACGATCTTGCCCGCGATGGCGCTCGCGGCGACGACCAGCGGGCTGGCGAGGTACACCTTGCCCGGACCGCTGCGGCCGGGGAAGTTCCGGTTCTGCGCGCTCACGGTCACCTGATCGGGCGAGTCGCTCGACCCCGGGCCGGCCTTGATGCACGCGCCGCACGACGGATCCACGAGCTCGGCACCGGCCTTCTCGAAGACCTCGAGATACCCCTTCTGCTCGGCGTAGCGCCGGATGTCCTGCGACCCGAACTGCAGGTAGAAGTGCACGCCCGGCGCGACGCGCTTTCCCTTGGCGACCGCGTCGCCGAGAACGCGCGCGTACATGTCCATGTCGGCCTTCTTGCCGCCGGTGCACGAGCCGCCGTAGGCGATGTCGATCTTCACGCCCGAGCCGAGCTGCTCGAGGGGGATGCCGTTGCGCGGGTCGCCCGGCGTCGCCACCATCGGCGCGATCGACGCGAGGTCGATCTCGAAGGTCGCGCAGTACTCGGCGCCCGGATCGGCGCGCACGATGCGCCGGCGCACGTCGTCGGCGTTCGCGCCGCGCTGCTTCACCAGGTAGTCGACGACCACCTCGTCGGCCTCGATGATGCCCGTGAAGCCGCCCGCCTCGACCGCCATGTTGGTGAGCGTCGCCCGCTCGTCGAGCGGCAGCGACGCGATGCCGTCGCCGGCGAACTCGAGCACCTTGCCGATCCCCTCGCCGCTCTTGAAGAAGGGCTGGCTCAGGATGTGGAGCATGACGTCCTTGGCGCACACGCCGTCGCGCAGGCGCCCCTTCAGGACGAAGCGCGCCGTCTGCGGCACGGTGACGCGAACGTCGCGCGTGAGCCAGGCGTTCGCCATGTCGGTCGACCCGACGCCGAAGGCGAAGCATCCGAGGGCGCCCGCCATGCACGTGTGGCTGTCGGTCCCGATGACGAGATGCCCCGGGAGTGCGAGCTCCTCGACCACCTTGTTGTGGCAGATGGCCTCCGAGCCCACGAGCTTCCCGTCGCGGTGCACCTCGCCGTAGACCTTGATGCCGGCGCGCTGCGCGAACGCGTCCTGCACCGTGGCGAGCTTGCGCGCCTGGACGTCGAGCCCCATGTCCTTGTGCGCCTTGGGCATGATGAGGTCGAGGAACGTCAGGTGGTCGCGGAAGGCGAACACGCTGTCCGGCTCCGTCACCTTCGCGTCCTCGCCGAAGCCGCCGCGGAAGAGCGCCTCGGCCATCGGCGTCACGTACTCGTGCGAGAAGCGCACGTCGGTGCGGGCGAAGAAGGCGTCCCCCGGCTTCACCGCGGTCACGCCGGTCTTGCCGGCGCGCGCGTCCACGATGGCGTGGCTCGCGAGGATCTTCTCGCAGAGGGTCATCGGCCGCGCGGGCGTCGCCGGCACCGGCGGCGTCGTCTTCCCCGCGAGGCGCGCCTTGTTGTACGCGAAAAGGCCCCCGTGTTCGACGATGGCGGCGCTGATGGGGTCGAGCCCCTTGGTGAACTCGGAGATGGGGATCGCCTCGCCGCTCGCGATGCGCGGGAGGAGGCCGAAGTCGGTGCTCGTGAGGAGACCGATGTTCTGGGCGTTCTGCCGGTAGATCTTCTCGATGCTCTTGGCGACGACGAGGCGGATGCCGGCGGCGACCTCGCTGTACGGCGCCTGCTCGCGCGACGAGCCGCACCCCTTGCTGATGCCGCTGACGACGACCGAGAAGCCGCCCTTCTGCACGGCGTCGGGCTTCACCTTGCCGCCTCGCAGGCCCACGAGCGAGTACCGCCCGAGCGTCTCGTCGTAGTAGTAGCAAACCCAGCCTGGCGTGATTTCGTCGGTCGAGATGTTTCCGAGGAGCGGTCGTTCGGGATCCCAAGCGAGGTCCTGCCCGCCGAGTTGCGACTCGAGCAGGGCGGGGTCCTCGGTGAGGAACAGGATGCGCCCGGGGAAGGTGACGGTGGGGCTCGTCATCGGGAGTCCATTACCATCGATGCAAGGTACGAGCAGGCTCTGATGCGCATCGTTCTCGTGACGACGAGCTACCCCGCCCACGAGGGCGACCCTTCCGGGCACTTCGTGCGGGCTGAAGCGCGGGAGCTCGAGCGGCAGGGCCACGAGGTGGTCGTCGTCACCCCCGCCGTCGGCGGCGCTTTCGGCTGGCCGGGATTCGCGGCGCGCGTGAAGGAGAAGCCCTGGCGGCTCCTTGACGCGATGCGCTGGACGACGCGAGCGGCCCGGCAGCTCGCGATGACGCGGGCGGACCGGATCGTGGCGCACTGGGCGGTCCCGTGCGCGTGGCCCGTGGCGGCGGCGGCGAAGCGCGCCGAGCTCGCGGTCGTCTCTCACGGCGCGGACGTGCGCTTGCTCGTCGGGCTGCCCTCGGTGATTCGCGAACGCATCGTCGGCTCCATCGCGCGCCGCGCGACCGAGTGGCGCTTCGTTTCGGCGGCGCTCCAGGCGCAGCTCGTCGAGTCGCTCGACGGCGCGTCGCGCGCCTCCCTCGAGCGCATCACGACGGTGCGAGCGCCCCGCCTCGAGCTGCCGTCGGTCGAGGACCGGATCGCACGCATCGAGCGAGAGCTCGACGGCAAGCGCGTCGCCGTCAGCGTCGGCCGCCTCGTCGCGAGCAAGCGCGTCGATCGCGCCATCCGCCACGTCGCGCGCAACCGCGACGTCGACGGGCTCGTCGTCGTCGGCGACGGCCCCGAGCGCGCGCGGCTCGAGGAGCTGGCGAGACGCTGCGAGGTGGACACGCGCTTCGTCGGCCTCGTGCCGCGCGAGGAAGCGCTCGCGTGGATCGGCGCCGCGCGCATGGTCCTCCACGGCTCGCAGCACGAGGGTCTGTCGACCGTGGTGCGCGAGGCCGAGGCGCTCGGCACGCCGGTCGTGCATCCGCGGTGACTACTTCTGCGTCGTGCTGGGCCCGGTGCCGCTCCGCAGGTAGCTGCCTCGCCCCGTCGGCCAGAGCAGGCACGCCCCGCCCGAGCCGGGCACGGTGTACACGTCGAGGCCGTGGTCGAAGGTCGTGACCACGATCTCGAGCGTCCCGTCGCCGTCGATGTCCGCGATGGTCGGCGCCGCGGGGATGCCGATGCCGTTGCCATCCATGCCCTGGTTGGGCAGCGTGAGATCGAAGAGCTTCGTACCCGTGTTCTCGAGCACGACGATGCGGCCCGCGTTGGCCTGCAGCGAGTACGTGCCGAAGACGAGCTCCGGCACGCCGTCCTTGTTCAAGTCGGCGGCGACGACCTCCGAGCCGAAGGTCTTCGGCGCCCCGCTCGCGTAGTCGAACTTCCAGAGCACCTGGCCGTCCGGCGAGACGGCGTACACGAAGCCGTCGTTGATCGCCGCGACGATCTCGGGCTTCGCGTCGCCCACGATGTTCACGACCGTCGGCGCGGGGATGCCGTCCGGCGGGTAGTAGTCGCCCGAGGCGCGCGCCGGCGGCTGCCCCGAGATCGGCAGGTTCGTGAACGACTGCAGCCTTCGCGCCGAGTTCGCGCCGGCGTCCTGCGCGCCGTGGAGCGCCATGAAGGCGAAGCCCTGCGTCACGTAAGGCGTGTGCTCCTCGGCGTTCGGGATGCCGACCACGTCGTTCTTCCCGTCGCCGTCCACGTCGGCGATGTCCGGCGGCGACGCGGTCCACTGCAGCCACATCGTCGTGTTCACGTCGGGCCACGCGCCGGTGTGCGAGTGGTAGTGATTGTCCTCGACGGTGGGGTCGTACCAGCGGATGAACTGGCCCCAGCCCATCCGCTGGCCGAGGTACATCGTCGCCGGGTTCGTGTACCAGTCGGACGCGAGCACCGACGTCCCGTCGTGGTTGAAGAGGTTGATCTGGTGGTCGTCGTAGGTGACGACGATCTCGAGCTGCGCGTCGTCGTCGAGCTGCCCGATGCCGACGTTCTCCCCGTAGCAGCCGTAGCCCTGGTTGCCCTGCCCGTTGAAGTCGGCGTCGCCGCCCGTGCCCGTCAGCGTGTTGTAACGAGGCCACGCGGGGAAGGAGATGCCGGCGGGCTGGTACGGCTTGCCGTCCGGCTCGAAGACGAACACCTGCGAGCCCGTCTGCGCCGTGTTCGTCGTGGTCACGACGACCTCGATGGTCCCGTCGCCGTCGAGATCCGCCGCAGCCATCCCGCGCGCCTCCGGGCAATCGCCGGCGCTGCAGGTGCTGGCCGGCCAGCCGGTCTTGACGGTGAGCGCGCCCGCCTTGAACTCGTAGGCGGCGACGGTGCCCATGTCTCCGCCGACGACGATCTCGGTGACACCGTCGTGATCGAGGTCGGCGACCACGCCCGGCGCGTAGACGCGGTCCATGGTGGCGGTGCCCTTGGCGAGCTGCTTGCCGGAGGCGTCGAAGACGAAGGTGCTGTAGAGCGGCGCGACGATCTCCTTCTTGCCGTCGCCGTCGAGATCCACGACCGCGGGGGAGCTGAACCACCCGGTCTCGCCGGCGGCGATGTTGCGAACGAACGTGGGCATCTGCACCGCCGAGGTGCCGCCGTCGGCCTTGCACGCCGCCGTCGGCGTCACGCTGCCGTCCGAGAGCACGCTTCCGTCGCCGCCCCCGCCGCTACTGCTGCCGCTGCCGCCGCCGCTCCCGCTCCCGCTGCCACCGCCACTGCTGCTGCTGCCACCGTCGCCACCCGACGCCTGGCTGCCGCCGCCTCCACCGCACGCGGCCCCGACCGCGATCGCGATCGCGACGAGTATCGAGACGCTAGTCCGTGCGCGCATCGCTCCCTCCCTCGCTTCCGCCATCGACGCCTCCGTCGCCACCCTGGCCCTTCGGCGTGCACGGGACCGGGTCCGGCACGTGAACGAGCTTGCCAGCCGTCGCCTGGCCCGCGGTGAAACCGATGCCCACCGACACCGAGTCGCACGTCACCGTCGGATCGACCTTGCCGCTCGCCAGGATGTCGAGGTTGGCGTGCAGGTACATCTGCATGAGCGGGTAGTTGTTCGGCTCGGTGCTCTGGCAGAACCCGATGAGCGCGAAGGCCTGGAGGATGGCCTGCTCGGTGACGACCCCGCCGATGATGCCGTCCTGGATGGTCCACGTCCCGTCCTGCGCCTTGGTGATGCGGCCCGAGACGACGGCGCGCACGAAGGAGAGCGGGAACGCCGTGGCCGGCGCGTTGTATCCGGGGAACCAGAACAGGGTGTTCGCCGGCAGCTGCGCCACGATGTACCCGTCGCGCACGTAGGCGTTCGGATCGTTGATGACGGCGTTCGGCAGCGTCGGCCCGCCCTGCGGCTGCGTGACCGCGGTGTCGCGGACGGTGAAGGGCATGTCGGGCGTGAAGCAGATCTCGTTGCGCCAGCTGGGGGTGGTGCAGCTCCACGGCAGCGGCTTCTCGAGTCCGGGTGACGCGTACATGTCGACGCGCACCTGGGAGTCGTCGGGCCGGCCGTCGTAGTCCGAGATGCGGACGAGGAAGTTGTACGCGCCGACGCAGAGCGCGCAGTCGAACGCGTCGTCATTGAGACCGTACTTGCCTCCCACCTGCGGGATGGCCGCCGCCTTCACCTCGAGAGCACCGAACGTGTTGTCGCGGCAGTAGTTGCCGTCCACCGGGATCGCGAGCCCGGTCGGTTTGCACGACTCGACGGGGTCGTTCGTGAGGCAGGTCGGCGACTGCGTGCATACGCCGTCGAGATCGAAGCCGATGTCCTCCCAGGCCATGCTGCTTGGCTGGTTGTTCGGATCGAGCGATCCGAGACGCATCGCGGTGATCGCGAGGTAGATGGGCGGCACGCTCGTGCCGCCGCCGCCGGCATCCGGGCGGTCGGCCGTGGAGGGCGCACCCGCGCTGAAGCAGTCGTCGGTGCTGCCGGGGCCCGACCACCAGCCGATGCCGCTGCTCGCATCGGGTCCGTCCGCGCCGGCGTCGGCGCTTCCCCCGGCGAGGAGCGACGGGTCGTACACGTTGCAGTACGCGAGGGCGACCAGCGCGACGACGCCGCCGCCGAGGGCTGCCAGCCGGCCACCCGTGTGCACGGCCTTCGATTATGTCACCGCCCGGCCCCGAAGGCTTCAGCTCCCTTCGAGCTTCTGCGAAAAGAAGGCGTCGATGCGCGACCAGGCGTCCTTTGCGGCCGCCTCGTCGTAGCTCTCCTTGCTGTTCGGGTTCATGAAGGCGTGCTTCGCACCGTCGTACACCTTGATGTCCGCGTCCTTGTGGTCCTTCCTGAGCGTGTCGGCGAACACCTGGACGTCCTTCGGGTCGATGCCGCGATCGAGGCCGGCGAAGTTGCCGAGGAGCGCGGCGTGGATCGCGTCGACCTTCACCGGGTCGGTGACCAGGCGGCCGTAGTTGACGACCGCCGCCTTGAGGCGCGGCTCGGCGACGGCGAAGGCAAGCGCGTAGCCCCCGCCCATGCACCAGCCGATGATGCCGATGCGCTGCGCGTCCACGTCGGGTCGGGCGGCGAGCCAGTCGAAGCCGGCCTTCATGTCGCTCATCGCGCGATCCTCCGGCAAGCCGCGCATCAGCTCGTGCGCCTCGCCGGCGTCGCTCGCCACCTTGCCGCGATACAGGTCCACCGCGAGCGCGACGTATCCCTGCGAAGCGAAGCGCGCGACGTCCTGCTCGATCCAGTCGGTCACGCCCCACCACTCCTGGGTCACGAGCAGCGCGGGGTGCTTGCCCGGCGTCGGCGGCACGCCGAGCCAGCCGCTGCCGCCGTTGCCGAGAGACACCGACTGTCCTGCGGCAGCTTGCGTCGTGCTGCCGTTACCGTTTTCGGACGCCGTCGTTGCAGACGCCGCAGCATCCATCGCGGTGGTCGACAATTGCACCGTGGGCGGCGGCGCGGCGGGCGGTGCGGAAGACCTCGTGTCGCAAGCTACGAGAATGAGAAGAGCTACTGGGATGACGAGCGCTCGGATCATGGAGCGGGATGCTACAGCGACGGCGAAGGAATCCCGCGTGACGCGGTCGATTCTCGATGCCGTACACCTGTCGAACGTGCAGCAATCTGAAATGGGGCGACGCACAGCGTCGTTCATCGTTGACCACCTCGCATCTACTAACTAGTAAGACGCAGCTTCACTTGGTTAGGCGTGGCTTCATCGGTCCCTCTCAAGGGTCTCCGAGGGGCAGTTCGAAGTGAACGGGGCTGGGTTCGCGAGCTGAACGGAGACGTAGATGGCGAATGGAGCTTTTGTGTCGGCCCCCGCGCCGGCACGACAGACGCCCATGACCCAAGACGACTTCTCGAAAGAGAAGCTGATCGCGGAGATTGCCGAGCGTGATCGCCTGCTCCGGGAGCTGGAGGCATCGCGCAACCACTACGCCGACCTCTACGACTCCGCGCCGATCCCCTACTTCACCCTGGGGCACGACGCCTCGATCCTCGAGGTGAACCTCGCGGGTGCCGCCCTCGTCGGTCGAGAGCCGTCGACGATCCTGGGAGCGCCGTTCGGCTCGCTCGTGCATCTCGACGATTCGATGGCGTTCTCGACGCATCTCTGCAAGGCGCTCGCGTCCGCTTCGCCCGTCTCCGGCGAGGTCTCCTTCACCTCCGACGCCGGGCACGTGACCTGTCAGGTCGTCAGCGTCTCGGTTCGCAACGGACGAGAGGCGCCCACGGCATGCCGCACGGCGTTCATCGACGTCACCCAGCAGAAGCTCGCCGAGGTTCGGCTGCGGCAGATCGAGGATCGCGAGCGATCGAGGTACGAGTTTCTCGCGAACGCAGCGCCGCTGCTCACCGAGTCGCTGGAGAACTACGAGGGAACGCTGCAGGCCATCGCGAGCGTCGTCGTCCCCGCGCTGGCCGACGTCTGCGCCATCGACCTCGTGCACGAGCAAGAGGGTACGCGCAAGAAGGTGGTCGCCAGGGGCGCGGATCCCTCGCGGCAGAAGATCCTCGACACGCTGGTCGGAGAGGTCCTGCCCGTTCCGCTGGACGGTCGCCGTGCCATCGAGACGAAACAGCCGGTGCGTTGCGAGTACGGCAAGGACACGGAGCTTCGAGACGCTCACTGGGAGAAGCTCGGCAGGAGTGGCCTGAAGTGCTGGATCGTCGCGCCGATGATCGTGCGCGGGCGCGTCATCGGCGTGCTGCGTCTCGCGATGGCGGAGTCGGCGCGCATGTACACGGACGACGACCTGCCGCTCGCCGCGGAGGTGGCGCGCATGGCCGCCCTCACGGTCAATCAGGCGACGGTCTACGCCGCCGCGCACACGGCGATCGAAGCTCGCGACAACCTGCTCACCTTCATCGCCCACGACGTGCGCAACTACCTGTCGACGATCCGCATGGCCGGCGAGCTCCTGTCGCGCGCGGGCCCCGAAGGCGAACGGCGCAAGGGCCGCAAGCAGCTCGAGGCCATCAAGCGCGCCGCGGTGCGGATGGAGCACCTCATCGAGGGCCTGCGCGATGCGTCGATGATCGAGACGGGACAGTTCGCCGTCCAGAAGGAGCCGCAGGACACGAGGGCGCTCGCCGAGGAGGCCGTGCGGTCACTCGAGCCGCAAGCCGAGGCGGCCTCGGTTCGGCTGACGATGCAGGTCGAGGGCGACGTACCCAGGGCGTACGGCGATGGCGGACGCATCCTTCAGGTCCTCGCGAACCTGGTGAGCAATGCGCTCCGGTTCACGCCCGCCGGCGGCGAGGTTCGCATCACGGTGAAGCCCGCACCGCCGGGAGTGTGCTTCTCCGTGTCGGACACGGGGTGCGGCATCCCCGAGGAGCAACTGGCCCACGTCTTCGAACGTCACTGGAGGGCGCGGCCGGTCGCGCGCGGCAGCACGGGGCTGGGGCTGTACATCGCCAAGGGGATCGTCGAGACGCACGGCGGACGGATCTGGGTGCAGAGCCAGCTCGGGGTCGGCTCGACGTTCTCGTTCACGCTGCCGGGAGCACCGTAAGAGTCTCGCCGAGGCGTTCTGCCACCGCGTGGACGCGCGTTCGTCGAGCGACGGCTGCGCGCTTGCGCACAGTTGGTCGCGCTCCGGGGGGACGCATGAAATCTGCACGCCGCGCCGCTGCTTCCTCACGGAGTCAACAGAATGCGACCACTCGTCCTTCTCGCCGATCAAGACGACGATCTGCGCCACACGTGCGCCGAATACCTTCGCGCGCACGGCCTGCGCGTCGAGGAGGCTGCTGACGCCAAACAGGCCATCGAGAAAGCGCGCTTGCTCGTTCCGGCCGTGCTCGTCATCGACATGAGCCTCGCGAAGGCGGGAGGCGCCGAAGCCATGCGCCTGCTCGAGCCCGATTCGGCCGGTCGACGGACCGTCATCGCGCTGAGCGCCGACGACTCCGAGGAGAGCCGACGCAACGCGCAGCGAGCAGCGTCCTGCACCTTCATGGTCAAGACCCGCTTGCCCGAACGGCTGCTGTCGGCGGTGCGTGCCGGACTCGACGAGCCCAGCGCGCTCTAG
>DATJYG010000938.1:0-17776 GCA_035499695.1 Polyangiaceae bacterium | reverse complement strand
CAGTAGCGACCGCGAGCGCGGGTCTCGCAATCACCGGTTCAACGCCATCATTTCGGGGTAGTGGTAGACGTCCGATTTCGTCGGCGTGTTCAGTGACGTCGCGATCATCGCCTTCGCAATCTGCTCGACGGTGATCGACTTGTACTTCGCGGGCGTCACGAACGAGAACGCAGGAAGCACTCTCTCGAGCAGCCACGGCGTGTGTTGCGATCCGAGGATCGTCGCCGGGCGGAAGATGCTCACGACAGCCGGACCACTCTCCTTCACGGCCTCCTCGGCCTCCCCTTTCACACGGGAGTAGCGCGCCATCCCCGCGGCGCCCGAGCCGGTCGCCGCCGCGGTGGGGTCAGCGCCGACGGCGGACATGAACGCAAGGTGCTTCACTCGCCCTGATGCCTTCAGCCCTCGCGCGAAGGCCGCATTCAGTTGCACGTCGACCGCGCGATGCTCGTCGATCGTGAGCTTCGCGGTGCCGGCCCCGACGCCCAGCACACTGAACCCGGCGACGTCGCCTTCGAGCGAACGAATGGCCTCCGCAGTCGCAGTTTCCAGACCGGCTGGGTCCATTGCGGGAACGAGCTTCTCGCGCAGTTCGACGCCGGCATCACGTGCCATCGCGACCTGATCGGGCTGCGAACGCCGCACCAGGGTCACGATGGGTTTGAACGATCCATTGCGAATCAGTTCGGCGATCAGCGCGTTGCCGACCGATCCCGATGCACCGAGAACCACGGCCGCTTGCATGCCGCTCGTGAACCCCTCAGGCGCGACTCGGGGGCGGCAACGTGCGGGGCGGGTTCACGACTCTCACCCACTGGCCGCATGCCGGGCAGGTCGTCGCGATGCCGATCTGCTCGGTCGTGATCGTCGCGCCGCAGTGAGTCCCGAAGTACTTGGGCGGATGCCCGGAGACCTCGCTGCACTGGATGGGAATCGGCTCGTCCTTGGTGCCCTTCGCCATACTCCGGGATTACGCCTGGAGCCCCGGCTGGGCAACGGACGGCTGGGGTAGAGGGGCACATGCGTTGCGTGGCGACCCGAGCATGCCGCGGCTGTCTCGTCCTCTCGCCTTGTTTTCCATGCTCCCGCTGGCGTCCGCCGCCGTGGCGAGTGGCGCGTGCGGAACAGACCCCGACGACTCGACCGTCGGTCGAGCGCCGGGCGGACACGTCACGGGCGCATCGGTCGATGCGGGTGAGCTCGATTCGGCGGACCCGCAGGCGGCTGGCGGGGTCGATGCGGGTGCGGACGCGACGTGTGCGCGCGGCACTCTGCCGCTCCTCGTCCAGCCGATGTCGAACGCTCCGGGCGCTCCGGCGTACAAGCTCTACGTGCCCGCCAAGACCAACGGGCAATCGGACGTGTTCCTGATCGATACCGGCAGCCCCTTCTCGTTCCTGCACGAACCTCTGCGGGACGGCGGCAACGCCATGGCCACCGAGGTCGTGCCCGACGCCGGGACCGCGATGGTCGGCTGCGATCTGCTCACGCTACAGGGCGCGGCGGTCGCCCAGGACCCTCCGTACCAAGGGCTCAGCGTCGGCGGCACCCTCGGCAACGAGCACCTCCTCGCCCGTCCGCTCCAGCTCGACTTCGTCGCGCGCCAGGTCCTCTGGCACGACCCGGGCTCACCCTTCGCCAGCGCCGCCTCGTGGCCGAGCATGCCGTACGACCGGCCGGGCGGCTTCGTGCGCGTCCGCGACGTCGCCTTCGACGGCACCCCGGTTCAGATGTTCGTCGATACGGGGTCAGCCGACTCCGTGTGGCTCGGCCAGCAGGGCCAGCCCGGCGACACGGAGGTGGACGGAGAAGACTCCCAGGGCGACACGTTCAAGATGTACCTCGGCACGGCGACGGTCACGATCGGCTCGTACGAGGAGAAGGTGCCCGTCTTCCGCGTCCCATCCTTTCCGTACCTGCAGCAGGCCGTGGATGCGCTCCATGGGCAGCTGAACGGCCTCTTCGGCCTGTCGTCGTTCGCGCGTGGGATCGTCTTCGATACCGACACGCAGGCCGTCCGCGTCGCGCCCTGAAGGGACAGCGCCCGCTCGAGTCCTCCCTCGTGGCGGAGCGGCCCACTCCGCGTCCGCGCGAGCCCGGCTGCGTGCGCGCCCCGCAGCTCACCAGGTCACCACTGACGAGCGCCCTGCACGGTGAATCAGCGTCTCTCCACGCGCGAGCTGCCGACGCGATGCGTTCGCACGCCTGCCCGGCCCGCTGACTGCACCAGGGCCAGCGCTCACCCGACCGTCTGGGGGAGTGGAGGAATGGTTCCGATGAAGTCGACACTCACATCAGTCGTATTGTCCGCTGGGCTCGCGCTGACCGCCGCCGGCTGCGCCGCCGACCCGTCCGTGGAACAGTCGCAGTCTGCGAAGCCCGCGGTGAGTCAGGATCAGCAACACATCGCGAGCACGACCCTCGCGCTCGAGAAGGCGTTCGACGTCCAGTTCGTGAAGGGGCACGTCGACGCCGATGCGCTCCAGCCGCTGATCAACGACGTCCTGCAGTCGATGCCGGACGACATGCGCGCCGACACGAAGACGCACATCTATGACGTCATCGCCAAGGGCCAGCAGGCCGCGAGCGAGATGACGCCCGAGCAGCGCGCCCAGATGGCCGCCCCGGTGGCCGCGGACAAGCTAGGACCCCAGCAGGTCGACATCATCGGCGCCTGGGGTTGGGGCTGGCCGGCGTTCGGCGGCGCGGGCTATGGCCTGGGCTACGGCGGCCTCGGATGGGGCGGTGGTTATGGAACCGCGGTCAGCACCACCACCACGGCGATCGGGTATGGGGTCCCGTTCGGCGTCGGGTGGGGAGGCGCGTGGGGAGTGCCGTTCGGCGCCGTCGGATGGGGCGCTGGCTGGGTCCCGGGATGGGGCGCCGCCGGATGGATGCCGGGGTTGGGAATGGGTTGGGGCCTCGGCTTCGGCGGGCTCGGCGCGTTCGGCTTCCCGGCCTGCGGCATGGGCTGGGGCGCCGGCTTGGGCTGGGGCGGTGCCGGCTTGGGCTTCGGCGCTGCCGGCTTGGGCTGGGGCGGTGCCGGTTTGGGCCTGGGAGTCGGAGTTCCCGGAGGCTGGGGCTTCTGAGATCGCCCGCGTTCGCATGAGAAGCGGACCCGCGGAGTCGCCGAGCGTCGGCGGCTCCGCTGGGTTCGTTCGGCCGGCCCCGCGGATGCACCCCAGCCGGCGCGATGCCACCGATCGCTGCGGCGATCGGCGCGGTCCTGCTCGCCGCGCCTCTTCCGCCCGCGCCGCACCTGCGCGCTGCGCGCACGCCGCGGCCTCCGGTGATCGACGGCGAGCTCGGCGACCAGGTGTGGAACCTCGCGCCTGAGAGCAGCGCGTTCCGGCAGAAGATCCCCCACGACGGCGCTTCGCCGAGCGACACGACCACCGTACGCGTCCTCTACGACGAGGCGGCCATCTACATCGCCTTCGACTGCCGGCAAACGCACGCACCGGTCACGCAGCGCCTCACGCGGCGCGACCGGTATGCCGAGGCCGACAGCGTCAGCGTCGGCCTGGGAACGCTCGGGGACCACAAGAGCGCCTTCCAGTTCGGCGTCAACGCGGCCGGCGTGCTCTACGACGGCATCCGCTTCAACGACACCGACTCGTCGCAGGACTGGGACGGCAACTGGGACGCCGCCACCCACGTGACCGACCACGGCTGGACGGCCGAGTTTCGCATTCCGCTCCGCATCCTGCGCTTCCCGACGCGCGCGGTGCAGTCGTGGGACTTCCAGGCGAGCCGCTACGTCTCCGCCACCCAGGAGCAGGACGACTGGGCGTACTACCCGCGCACCACGGGCGGCGCGGTGTCGCACTACGGCCGCCTCGACGGCCTCGAGGGGTTGCAGGAGCGCACGACCATCGAGCTGCTCCCCTTCGTCGTCGGCCGTCTGCGCCGGCGCGATCCCACCTCGCTGCAACTCGCGAGCGGAACCGACGTGCGGGGCTCGGCCGGCGTCGACTTCCGGTGGCATCCGACCGCGGACCTGACGCTCGACGGGACCATCAACCCGGACTTCGCGCAGGTCGAGGCCGACCAGGTGGTGCTGAACCTCTCTACCGCGCCGACGTACTACCCGGAGAAGAGGCCCTTCTTCCTCCAGGGCGTCGACGCGCTCTCGACGCCGTTCGAGCTCCTGTACACGCGGCGCATCGGACGCGTGGCGCCGATCCCGCTCCTGCGGACGGGGGAGCAGCTCGTCGACGTGCCCGAGCCGGCCACCATCTACGGCGCGGCGAAGCTCACGGGGCGAATCTCGGAGAACTGGTCGGTCGCCACGGTGCAGGCGGTGACCGCGCCGAGCGACGTGCAGGTGCAGCTCGCGGACGGCTCGCGGGTGCCGCGACGTCTCGACCCTCTCACCTCGTTCGGCGCCGTCCGCCTGAAGCGAGACCTCGGCGACGAGGCGCACGTCGCGCTCATGGCCACCGCCGTGACGCATGCCGAGGAGACCGAGCGCTATCCGCTGCTCCAGCCGGGCGCCGCGCTCTGCCCCATCCCGACGCAGCTCACGCCGTTGCAGCAGGCGCGCCTCACCGTCCCCCCCAATGGGCGCTGCACCAACGACGCGTACGTCGGCGCCGTGGACTGGAAGTGGCGCTCGGCCGAAGGCGAATGGTCGGTCGTCGGCCAGGCCGTGAGCACGGTGCTCGAGAATGGTCCGGTGCGCCCCGTCGCCGACGGCACGCGCATCCACCCGGGCGACGTCGGGTGGGGCGTCTACGGCGAGGCGCGCAAGCAGGGTGGCAAGCACTGGGTCGGCGGCGCATCCATCGACGTCGAGTCGCCCGCCCTCGTCATCGAGGACCTCGGCTACAACACGCGCGCCGACGAGATCGCGACGGAGCTGGACCTGCAGCGGCGCGACCTCGATCCGTTCGGGCCGTTTCTCGAGAACCGCCTGGGTGTCCGCTACAGCGAGACGTACGACTTCGCCGGGACACGCATCGGCCAGCCGATCACCCTCTCCGATTCGGCGAAGTTGAGGAACCTCTGGGTCCTCGAAGCGAACCTGCGCTACCGGGCGGATCGCTTCGACGACCGCGAGGTCGGCGACGGCACGGCGCTGGAGCGCCGTGCCCGCATCGGCGGGGAGCTCGAGGTCGACACCGACCCCACTCAGCCCGTCGTGGGCAGTGTGGACCAGACCGTGGACGTCCTCCGCGACGCGCTCGACACGAGCGGCAACGCGGACGCGTCGTTCAAGGTGCTGCCGCAGTGGGACCTGGACCTGCTCCCGACGTGGCAGTGGTCCTACGGTGAGCCGCGCTTCGTCACCAGCGGACTGGCCCCTGGGCAGTACCTCTTCGGCAAGCTCGACGGACGCTCGGTCGGGCTCACGGTGCGCACGACGTACACGTTCACGCCGCGCCTCACCCTGCAGGCATACGCGCAGCTGTTCCTGGCGTCGGGGCACTACTCGGACATCTCGCAGTTCCAGTCGAATCCGTCCGGTCCACGGCCGCTCGTGCACGTGACGTCGCTCACGCCGTACGCAGGCGCGCTCGGGTACAACCCCGACTTCGAGCAGGGCGTGCTCAACGTCAACGTGGTCCTGCGGTGGGAGTACATGCTGGGGTCGACCCTCTACCTCGTCTACACACGCGCCCAGGTGCCGACGACGGTCCTCGGTCCGACCGCCATCGGCAATCTCGACCTCGGCGCCGTCGGGCGCGCCCCGACGTCGGACGCGGCCCTCGTCAAGGTGTCCTTCTGGTGGGGCCCGTAGTCACTGGGCGACCGACGAGCAGTACCCGTTGATGCACTGCAGCCCCTGCCCGCTGCAGCAGTCCGCCGACGTCTTGCACTTGTTCTCGGCCGACGAGCAGCCGCTGGGCGTCCCGCAGCTGCCGCTATTGCAGGCGCCCCCGCAGCAGTCGATGCCGCTCGTGCACGAGTTGCCGTTCTGCTTGCACGGCTCCAGCGTCGCGAACGCGCGGATGTTGCCGCTCGCGAGCTCCTGCCCCGGCAGATAGAACGCGGGGTGGCTCGGGTCGCTGCCCGGCTGCCCGCCGATGCTGATGGCCGAGACCCACAGCTTCTTGGAGGGCGGGCCATCCTTCGGGTCCACCAGCGTGTTGCCGTAGTTGCGACGGCTGGTGAAGAAGACCCAGAAGTATCCCCCGGTCGCGACGGGGCTGACCGTCGGATAGAAGTTCAGGTGCTCGTCGCGCCCGGGATACGGGAGGTAGACGGCACCGTTGGCGGTCTCGCCGTTCGCCGCGTCGAGCGTGTGCGCGACGCCGCTCGCAATGTCGACGACGTACAGGTCACCCTGCGCCACGTCGTTGTTGGGCGGATCGGTCGTGCTCGCGAAGTTCGACGAGCTGTCGAGCGTGAAGACGATCTGCTTCGAGTCCGGCGTGAAGAACGGCCACGCCGGGTAGTTGTTCATGTCGATGAACACCTGCTTCGGGTTCGAGAACGTGTTCGTCCCCGGGTCGAAGTCCATGACCACCAGGTTGTGGCCCCCGAAGTTGTCGGTGTCGTTGTAGACGACCTTCTTCCCGTCCGGAGAGAACGCGGGCATCAGCGCGTGCGAGCCGGTCAGCCCGGAGAACGAGAGGATCTGTCCCGACTTCGGGTCGTACATCTGCGAGTCCTTCGGCCCTTCCATGCCCGGGTTGTCTCCCGCGCCCGCGGGGAAGAGACTGCCGGTCGCTCCCGGCTGGCCGTCGGTGAGGATGCGCGAGCCGTCGGGGTAGACCGCCGAGAAGCCCCAGTCGTCCATCGTGGACTTCGCCATCGGCGATCCCGCCATGGGCGAGGAGTTCATGAGCAGATCGTACGAGTCGCTGTCGACCAGGCCGCCGGGGTAGAGGTGATGCTGCGCGACCATCATCGAGCCGTCGGCGGATACCGAGTGGCAAGAGATGCAGGGGCCATCCGGCGCCTGACCGGAGATCACCAGGAACGGCGTCGGCTTGGCGGCACCCGGCTGGATGGCCATGACCGCACCGTTGTTGCCGACCTGCGGCGACGTGTACGTGTTGTAGTAGACGACGCCGCGTAGGTTCCCGAGGGCGAACGTCCAGCTCTGCGAGATGGGCCCGCTCACGCTGCCGCCGGAGATGGTCGTCAGCTCCACCTTGAGCAGGTCGTTCGGGCCGTTGCTCTGCGCCCACGCGGCGCTCCACGCGGCGTCGGGGATGGGGAGGTCCGCCGGGTTCGTGGCGCCGAAGCAGCCCTTGTAGTCGAAGAGCTGCGACGACATGTGCAGGTAGACGCCGTCGGCGTTGCCGGCCGACTGCGGCGTCCACTGGAGCACCGGAGCGATGAGGCCACCGGGGAACACGGTGCGGTCGTACGGGTAGAGCCACTTCATCGCGGGATCGACCGCGCCTCCTGCCTGCAGCGCGCTGACCGTGCTCGCCGGCAGCGAACCAGGGCAGTCGTCGATGCTGACCGGCGTCGTGGGCGTCTGGTGGCCGCCGTCCGAGCCGCTCGAGCTACCGCTGCTGCTGCCGCCCCCGCCGGATCCGCCAGACCCGCCGCCTCCACTGCTTCCGCTGAAGCCTTCGTGGTTGGTGGACCCGGACGCGCAGCCGGGCAGGAGGCTGGCTCCGGAGAGGGTGAGCGTCGCCAGGAACGTGAGGACGTGGGGTAGGCGGGACATGGCGCGTACGGGATGAGCAAGCCAGGTGCCGCGCCTCGTGCGCCACGGTGACGTCGAAGCACCGGAGAATGAAGGAACGCGCGAGCGCGCCGTCGGCTCCATCCCTTCGGGGGACGAAGGAATCGTTCGCACCACCCACCCGTCAGTGGCAGGGCTGCGTCATCGCTTCCATCGTCGTGGAGGGCGTGCAGCCGTTCCCGTTCGGAACGCACAGGCCCCACGACCCCGACTGTCCACACTGAGGAGCCGGGCCGGTGAATCCGTACGAGCACGCTCCCTGGATGTCACCGCACGAGCATGGGGTGCTCGAACAGAGGGAGTGGCAGGCGGCCGCAGGCCCGGTGCAGCTGAGGTACGCGCCATACTGCGGCTCGTTCGCGCCGCTGCAGTCATAGTCGAAGCTGCCGCACGCGTCGGGCGTCGTGTAGTAGCCGGCCTGGAACGGGTGCGCCTTCGGGTCCGTGTCGCAGCAGTCGGTCCCCAGGCACTTGGCGTCCGCGTAGCCGTCGCCGTCCTGGTCACATTGATTGCCGGCCTCGCCCGCCTCGCCCTCCGCGGCCACGTCGGGACCAGTCTCCTGCGCGACGTCGGCGCTCTCGGCGGCGTCGGGTCCACCCGTGGAAGTGATGCCGCCCGAAGAGCCGCTCGGAGCATCCGGCGCATACGAAGCGTCGGTGCCCGCAGCTTCGTAATGTAGCTCCGGGAAGGTGCAGCCTCCGGCGACGGCGAGCAGGAGGGCGATGGGTAGGGCGCTCTTCACGGTCGAAGCCACCTGGGAGACAGTCAGCAACCGGCGTTCCAACGTCGTCGTGTCGCATGGAGCGATCGAGGCCCCTCTGCCGTGCGCGGTGCATGGGCACTCGCGCTTCGTGGGGCGAACGAATCCTTCACCCCAGTCTCGGTGCTGCGCGTGTTCTGGCGAAGCCGGACTCCCCGGAAAACGTGGTCTTGCAGCCGGCACCCGGTTTGCTGAGTGGACTGCCATGACGAATCTGAAGCTGTCGCTGCGTCACTTCGACGACGGCGACATCACGCGTCCGATGCCGTACCGGAAGGCGATCCTCGAGCCCCTCCCCCGCTTCTCGATGATGTCGGTGGACCTCGACGGTGACGCGATCACCCGCCCGATGCCGCCCGGCCGGCGCTGGCTCTCGCGTTTGATCCCGAGGATGCAGCGAGTGAGGCGCTGGTCACGCTGGCCGATTGCCTTCTACGGCATGTCGGCGGGCGTACTGGTGGGCGCTCTCCTCTGGTTCGCCGTCACGCCGTTCGGTTCGGCTGAGGGCAATGACGACGGGGCGCTCGTGCGGCGCGCCATGCACGTGCGTCGCACGTTGCCCGCTGGAAGCAGCGAGGAGCCGCCGCCCATGATGCGCGCCGAGGACCTCCCGATCGTGTCGCACGTCGAGCGCGTGGGGAGGTTCGAATGATCCGCAAGCTCCTCGGCGCGACGCTCGTCTGCGCCTTCTTCGTCGCCTGCGGCTCGGGCGACTCGAGCAACGAAGTCCCCGTCACCGGGACCGACGCCGCAACCGAGGCTGGGACCACCGGCAACGGGTTCTCGGGCAGCTCCTCGGGCAGTGGAAGCGGCTCCGGAGGCTCCGGCAGCGGAGGCAGCTACGACGGCGGATCGGACTCCGGCGCTGGCGGAGCCTGCGGCGCTTGCACGAGCGACAGTCAGTGCCAGTCGATGTGCCCCGCCGTGTCGGGCGGCGGCACCAACTGCTGCGAGGTCGGCTCGGGTATCTGCTACGCGACGACGACCGCCACCTGCCCTGCTGCGGTCGACGCAGGCGGTCCGGGATGAGCTGCGAGCCGCAGCCCGACTCACCCCTTGAACGTCGACTTGCCGAAGTCGCCGAACGGCTCGTCGCGCTCGCGCACCGCCTGCTTGAACCCCGCCTCCATCGCGCGCTGCTGGAAGGCGTAGCCCTCCCTCGTGTGTCGCGTGATGCCGTCGAACACCGTGCCGACGAGCTGCGTGGTGTGCAGCCCCTGGGCGAAGAGCGCCTGGTTCAGGAGCAACTTCATCATGACGAGCTGGTTGATCGGCATCCTCGCGATGCGTGCGAGCAGCGCCTCGAACCGCTCGTCGAGCTTGTCCGGAGGAGCCGACTCGATGGCCAGACCCCACGCCACGGCCTCCTTGCCCGACAGGCAGTCGCCCGTGAAGAGGAGGCGCTTGGCCTTCTCGAGGCCGAGCCGGTGAAACCAGAGCGACGTCGTGGGAGAGCCCCACACACGCGCCGGTGGATACCCAATCTTGGCGTCGTCGGCGATGACCAGCAGATCCGAGCAGAGCGCCATGTCGGTCCCGCCGGCGACGCAGAAGCCGTGCACCTTGCACACGACCGGCTTCTCACCGTGGAAGAGGCTCATGAAGCAGCGGACGTTGCGACTCATCATCGCGTAGTCGGTCATCGGGTCCCAGGCGGTGTTGGGGACATGGTTCTGCGACTGCACCATCGGATCGAGCGGAGAGCCCTTCGGCCTCGAAGGGTCCTCCCGCCCAGCGAGCAGGCCCTCGGCGCTCTCGACGAGGTCGTACCCGCCGCAGAAGCCGCTCCCGTTGCCGGAGAGGGCGATGACGTGCACCGCCGGATCGAGGTTCGCCCGTTCGACGCACGCCGCGAGCTCGGGCGGCATGCGCATCGTGATCCCGTTGCCCCGCTCGGGACGGTTCAGCGTGATGCGCGCGACCCTTCCCGTCACCTCGTAGGTCATCGTTTCGAGCGTGTCCAAACCGGGCCTCCTGTGACATTTCGCTCGATTGACAAATCGGTCAACCGCCGTAATGTTACGCGTGATGATGTCAGATGTCGGGGTGTGTAGCAAATGAGCCCGAACCCGCGACACCTGATCCAGAAGCTCTTGCTCGGAGCGGAGGGCGAGCCCATCTCGGCGCGCGACGCCATCGCCGCGTGCGCCCTCTTCGGCATCCGGGAGAACAGTGTCCGTGTCGCGCTGGTGCGCCTGGCCGCGGCCGGGATGATCGAGGCCGAGGCGCGGGGCACGTACCGCATCGGGCGCAAGGCGGTCGAGCTGGCGGAGAACGTGCGAACGTGGCGCTCGGCCGAATCGCGCGTGCGCAAGTGGAGCGGCAAGTGGATCGGCGTTCATACCGGCGCGCTCGGGCGGAGCGACCGCACGGCCTTGCGACAGCGCGGTCGCGCTCTCGCGCTGCTCGGCTTCCGCGAGCTGGATCGCGGCCTCTTCGTGCGTCCCGACAACCTGGTGGGCGGCGTCGCCGACGTGCGCGCCCGTCTCTACAAGCTCGGTCTCGACGACGAGGCGGCGGTGTTCTCGATGGATGGCGTCGACGAGGAGCGCGACGCACGGGCGAGGTCCCTCTGGAACGGCAAGTCGCTGACCCGCTCGTACGTGCAATGGCGCCAGCGGCTGCAGAAGTGGCTGGCCGCCTCCGAGGACCTCGATCTCGAATCAGCCGCCCGCGAGTCCCTCCTGCTCGGGAACGAGGCGATCCGCCACGTCGTCTTCGACCCCCTCCTGCCCGACCCGCTCACCGACGTGGATGCGCGCCGCGCCTTCGTCGCGACCCTCGTCGAGTTCGATCGCGCGGGCCACGCGATCTGGCAAAAGCTGGCCTACCGGCCGCGCCTCGAGGAGGCGGGCGAGGGCGCCTTCGTTCATCACTGACGGGGTAGCGAGGTCGTCATGCGCAAGATCACCACCATCTTCTCGCGTGACGAGCTGCGGATGCTCTACCAGCGATCGAACTGGAGGGGCTTCGCCGCGGTCGGATTCACCTGGGCGGTCATCGTCGCGACCGCCGCGACGCTCGTGTGGGCCGCGTCGCAGCGCGCGATCGTCGCGGTGCCGGTCTTCGCGCTCGGCATGGTGGTGCTCGGCGGCCGGCATCTCGCCCTCGCCATCCTTCACCACGAAGCGGCCCACCGATCCCTCTTCGAGACCCAGTGGCTGAACGAGCTCGTGGGCGACTGGCTCTGCGCTCGCCCCACCTGGAACGACCTGAAGAAGTACCGGGCGCACCACTTCGCGCATCACCGCAAGACGAACCAGCCGGACGATCCGGACCTGTCGCTCATCGAGCCCTTCCCCGCGACCCGTGCCTCCGTCGCACGCAAGCTCGCGCGGGACCTGTTCGGCCTCACTGGCCTCAAGTACCTGGTCGGCCGCATCCTCATGGACACCGAGCTGGTGAAGTGGACCGTCGCCAACGACGCAGTCTGGTTGCCGCGCCAGGGCCGGCGCTGGTGGAGCTATCCGGTGACCTTCTTCCGGAACGCCACCGGCGCGCTGGTCGTGAACGCGCTGCTCCTCGGGGCCTGCTGGGCGAGCGGACACACGTGGCTCTACGCTGTGTGGGTGCTGTCCTACGTGACGCCCTTCCCGCTGTTCCTGCGCATCCGCTCGCTCGCGGAGCATGCCTGCACCGAGATGACGACGGACATGTTCCTCAACACGCGCACCACACGCGCCGGACTGCTCGCCCGGGCGACGGTGGCCCCGGTGCGGGTCAACTACCACGTCGAGCATCACGTGCTGCCGGGTGTCCCCTACTTCCGGCTTCCGCTCATGCATCGCATGCTGCGCGAGCGCGGCGTGGTCGCGGCGCCTCCCGGATACATCGACGTGCTGAGGATCGTTTCCTCGAGAGGTGTCCAATGATGGACGGGCCCGTCGTCCGCGTGAGAACCGATTCCGACGGCAAGCCGCGCGGCGCCGCGGCGGCCGCCGTGATCCCGCATCCTCCGGAGCTGGTGTGGGCCGCGCTGCGCGACGTCGAGCACTACGCCAAGCACCTGCCCATGGTGCATCGCACGCGGCGAACGGGCGACGACGTGACGTTCGAGCTGCGCTTCAAGGTGGGTTTCTTCTCGGTCGGCTTCCAGTTCGACGCTCACATCACGTTCCAGGAAGGTCGGTCGGTCGAGCTCGTGTGGACGGGAGGCGAGCCAAAAGACATCCGCCTGCGCTTCACGCTCACGCCGGTGGACGACGGGCGGGCATGCTCGGTCGAAGGCGACGGTGAGTTCGATCTGACTTCGCTCGGCTGGCTGGCAAAGTACTTCCTGCGACACCATCCGGAGATCCAGTTCGGCATCTTCCCGGGCGTCGCTCTCGTCCTCGTCGATTCACTCCGCTCCGCAGCGGACGAGATCGCGGCGAACGGACGACAACTGGGAGTACACTGACGAGGGGGCACCGTGAACGGGGGCGACCCGACGGCAGGCAGCCTCGCGGAGGGCTTGGATCTCAGCCGGGTTCGGCGAATGCGCGGCTTCCACGCATTCGGCGTCGGATCGGCGCTCGTCATCCTTCTCGTGTCGTACGGGCTCGGGGGAGACGCCCTCTGGCGGCACCTCTTCCAGGCGGGGATGGCCCTCTTCGCCCTGGCGAACGTGACCATGGTCTGGCTCGGGCGCGCGAATCGTGGCTGGGATGCGCGCGTCGCGACCGCACATTGGGTCATCGGCGGCCTGGGGATCCTCCCGGCGCTCTACTACTTCGGCCCGTTCTCGGCGGTGACTCTCGCGTTTCCTCTGGCCCTGATGTTCGTCGGGCTGGATCGCGATCGGACGACCGCGTTCCTCGTCCTGGGGATCGCGATCGCGGAGCACCTGATCGTCGCAGTGCCCATCATCCTGGGGTGGACGCAGGACGTCGGGCTGGCCACTGCCGCCTGGGCGGGGCGCTTGCAGCTTGCCGTCATCGAGATGATCATCCTCGCGCTGATCACCGCCGGCCTAGGGCTGGGGCTCTGGGCGCGCCTCACGAGCGCTGCGGCGCTGGCCGAGCTGGCAGACGCCAGGCAGATCATCGGAGATCAGAAGCAGGTCCTGGTCGAAGCTCAGGATCGCGCCGACGAGGTCAATCGCGTGAAGTCCGGCCGGTGGACCGGCCAGACCGTGGGTCGATGGCGGCTGGGGCCCGTGCTGGGACGCGGCGGCATGGGCGAGGTCTACGACGGGCGCGACGAGAAGGGTCAGCTGGCGGCGGTGAAGGTGCTCGGCGCTGCCGCGGAAGACTCGCCGTCCCTCGTCGCGCGGTTCAACCGCGAGCTGCAGATTGCAGCGCGTCTCGACTCCCCGCACATCGTCAGGGTCCTCGAGGTCGCGAGCGCGTCGGCGATGGTCCCGTATCTCGCGATGGAGCGATTGCAGGGAGTGGATCTCGCGACCCGCCTGCGAACGCAGGTCCGCATGTCCTTGAGCGAGGTCGTCGGCATGCTGGACCAGGTCGCGCGAGGCCTGGAGGTCGCCCACGAAGCCGGGGTCGTTCATCGCGATCTCAAGCCGCAGAATCTGTTCCTGCACGACTCGACGTGCTGGAAGATCCTCGACTTCGGCGTGGCCAAGGTGTTCGGCGTCGAAGGCACCCTCACCCGGGATGCCATGGTCGGGACTCCGCAGTACATGGCCCCTGAGCAAGCCGTCGGCGAGAACGTCACCCACCTGAGCGACATCTACGCGCTCGGAGCGATCGCGTACCGATGCCTCACCGGCCGCGTCCCGCATGCCGCGCGCGAATTCACGGCGCTCATCTATCAGGTGATGCGCGGCGCCCCCGCCCGTCCGGGGACACTGGCTCGGATGCCAGACGAGGTGGAGGACGTCCTGGCGGTCGCGATGGCCAAGGATCCGCGTCAACGGTTTGCCTCGGCGAAGGAGTTCGTTGAGCAGCTCTCCGCCGCGGCGAGCGGTCAACCGCCGAAGGTGCAGCCCCCCGCCGGCGCGTGGAGCTGAGCCCCAGCTTCATGGGCCCGAGAAGGTCGCCTGCATGAGGACGACGTCGTACGGGTTCCCTGTCGACAGCGTGTAGTCGATCGTGAAGCTGCCGTCGCTCTGCACGGTGACCTCCGGCAACAGATACGCCCCGTAGAAGGTGTTGCCGCCGCTGCACTGGATCATCTGCGCTCCCACACACGATTGCCCGCAGCAGTAGAGCGAGGCGAACACGGGATCGGCCATGTCCTGGATGACGACCGGAGCGCTCCAGGGTCCTTCCGGTTGATCGGCGAAGCGCGCGACGACCTGGGTGTGCATGTCGAAGTCCGCGGCGAGGAACATCCAGCGATTGATCGCCGATAGGTAACGCACCGAGGTCTCGCCGTATCCCGGCGCGCTGATGATGGGCGCTCCGGGTGACGTCCCCCACGTGCCACTCGCCGCGTCGTAGAGCTCGAAGCCCCCGGTCGACGTCAGCGACGACAGCGTCTTTCGCGCCAGACGCACGGGGCTCTTCCGGAAGTCGCCGGTGCCGAAGAGGTACAGGTAGTTGCCTGAGGTCTCGGCCGCGATGTTCACGAAGTCACCGTACAGAGGGCTCGTCGTACTCAACCGATCGTCGACCGCGTAGAGGACGCCGAGCCCGGGCGTTCCCTGCGTCGAAGGGGACGACCACCGCGCGAGATACGAGGCCTCCATCGTCGTGTCGGTGGGAGACGCCACGGTCGTGTAGAAGACGTACGCGTCGCTGCCGTACGCAAAGGCACCCGACGGAACCTCGGACGTGCCGGGCAGGTAAGGGAATGAGTTCTGGCTGTCGCCCGACGGGTTGTGGATGTACGTCGACAGCGACTGACCCGACGGCGCGCTCATCGCCGGGGCCGCGAAGTCGGCGACGATGGACGGATCGATGGTCGGACCGAGGCTCGACGACGGGGAGAGCGTGAGGAAGCGCAGGTCACTGCACAGCAGACCTGGCTTGGCCGCGAGTGCCGTCGCCGAGTCGAGGGAGTAGCCGACAGCATCGGGGAAGGACTGGCCGGGCTGCCAGATGCCCTTGTACCCGTGCGCGTCGCCGAAGAAGAAGTAGAGCGAACTGCCGACCTCCACCGGGATGCCCAGATCGGTTCCGACCAGGTTGGCCAGGGTGGGCGTCTGGTTCGCGGTGGGATCGCCCTCCGCCGCATCGTTTATCAGCTTGCACACCTCCTGCTGCGAGAGGAGGGTCGGGACGGGCTGGGCTGCGTCGCCATTCGCCACGTCGCCACTGGATGCGTCACCGTTGGCTGCGTCGCCGGTGGGTGTGCTGGCCTCCCCGGCGTCCTCGCGGAAGGTCGCGTCATCACCCAGCCCCGGGCCCGGGCCGGACTCGTTGACCATTTGGCCAGCATCCCCGTCGCCGGCACTCGCATCGCTCACGGTCGCCATCGAGCCGGGCCCGTTCGCGTTCACGCCCTGGGCACATCCCAGAAGGCACACGATCGAGCCCAACGCACACCGGCCCGGACGCAGGACGCTCATGATCCGCCCCTTTCGGCGTACGTATACATCTCGTATACGTCAAGTCAAGCAAGAGCGTGCGGCCGCTTGCGCGCGCCTTACCATATGGTAAGGCATCGCATACCAGATGATAGGCACGCACGGAACTGGCTCCCCGGGAGTGCGCGAGCGTCTCGTCGCTGCGGCGACGCGCCAGTTCGCCGAGCGCGGTTTCGACGCCACGCCCATCCAGGCCATCGCCGACGAGGTGGGCATCACCAAGCCCGCCCTCCTCCATCACTTTCCCTCCAAGGAGCACCTTCGCCAGGAGGTGCTGTCGTCGATCCTCAATCACTGGAGCGAGAAGCTGCCGCGCCTCCTGCTGGCGGCGACGGCGAGCGAAGACCGCTTCGACACGGTGTTCGGCGAGGTCTATCGCTTCTTCGCGGCCGAGCCGGACCGCGCGCGCTTCATCGCTCGCGAGGCGCTCGATCGACCGAAGGAGGCGCGCGACCTGCTTCGCGCGGTTCTCCCCGTCATCGAGGCGGTCGCCAGCTACATCCGCGCGGGCCAGAGCCACCAGCGCCACTACGAAGACGCCGACGCCACCGCCTACGTCATCCACGTCCTGCTGTTCATCATCGGATCCGTCGCTCTCTCTCCGGTCGTCTCACCGGCACTCGGCGGCGGCGAGGCAGGTCGTGCGCGCTATGGCCGAGAGCTCGCCCGCATGGCGAAGGCCAGCCTCTTCGGTCCGGCGCCGGCAAGCACGCGACGGGCGGTGAGCACCGCGCGCGGCAGAGCCGGGAGGAAGGGGTGATGGGAGTCTCGATACGCCACGTGCTCGAGCAAGGGCCCATGCTGCGGACCCTCGGCGAGACGGCGCTCGGCACGCTCGCGCGTCGCCCAGCAGCACGGGAGAAGCCGGCCGTTCCGTCCGAGTGGATCTCGGCCGAAGCGCGCGCACCCTCCATCGAGCTCGTACGCGCGTTCGTGAAGAACGCAGGTGGGGATCCGGCCTCATATCGCGACCAGCTCCCACCACACCTCTTTCCCCAGTGGGCCCTACCTGTCGCGTCCCGCGCGCTCGCCGGTCTTCCCTACCCGCTGACGCGCGTGCTCAACGCGGGGTGCCGCATCGAATCGCACGCTCCGGTCCCCGTCGGCGAGCGTCTGCACGTCCGGGCGCGCCTCGAGGCGATCGACGACGACGGCACGCGGGCGATCCTGACCACGCGCATCGTCACCGGCACCGCGAGCGTACCCGACGCTCTGACGACCGACGTGCACGCCTTCGTGCCCCTGGCCCGCAAGAGCGACTCACCCCGGCCGGACCGGCGCACGAAGCTGGCAGTCCCCGTCGACGCGCGCGAGCTGACCCACGTTCGTCTCGGGCCGAACGCTGGCCTCGACTTCGCCAAGCTGACGGGCGATTTCAACCCGATCCACTGGGTTCCCGCGTACGCGCACGCGGCCGGCTTCCGCTCGGTCATCCTGCACGGGTTCGCGACCTTCGCGGTGACCGTCGAAGCGATCGTGCGCCGGCTGCTGTCGGGCCGCGCCAGCGGGCTGCACACGGTCGAGGCCCGGTTCGTGAAGCCCCTGACGCTGCCGGCGCGAGTCGGCGTCTACGTGGGAGAGGTCGGTGACCGGGAAGGCGCGCTCTTCGTGGGGATGGCCCCCGGCGCTGACGCGTACCTCGCGGGGAAGTTCGCAACGGATGGGAGACAGAGTCGATGAACGACGTCCTGCTCGAGGTGACCAGGAATCCTGCGGCACGAGGGATCATCAAGTCGCTCGGACTGCCGATCCCGCTGCCCGAACGGCTCGCGCGTGGCAAAGGACCCTGGTCCGCCCTCGCGCTCGACGGACGTGCGGTCGCCGTGGGCGCCTGCTCCGGGGCCGAGCTGCTGCCGCGGGCAGCCGATGCGCTCGCCTCCGCCGGCGCGAGCGTGTA
>DATJYG010000937.1:0-12105 GCA_035499695.1 Polyangiaceae bacterium | reverse complement strand
AGATCGGCGCAATCGGCGTCGCAATGCGCCTGCTGGCGGTGCGCTGGCACGTGTACGACGCGCTCGTGCTCCCGGTGCTCTTCGGCGTGACCATCGACGAGTCCATGTTCCTCCTCCACGCGGCGCGCGAGCACGGTGGGGACAGGGACGCGGCGATGGCGGCTCAGGCGCCGCTCGTGGCCGCGACGGCCCTGACGACGGCGGCGGGCTTCGCGGCCCTCGTGGCGTGTCGGTTCGACGGCCTGCGCGACCTGGGCTCCGTCGGCGCCCTCGGCGTTCTCGCGGGGTTGGTCGCGGCCCTGGTCGTCGTGCCCGCCTCGCTGCGGCTGCTATGAACGGCGTTCGACGCCGCGATGAACGAAGCCCCGCTCGAGCCGCTCGCGCCGCTGCTGCCGCCTGAGGGCGTCACGGCGGCGCGCCTGCGCGACGTGGCGGCGCGTGTGGCGGCGCTGGGGGCTGGGCGGCTCGACGTCGCGGGCGTGCGCGGCTCGGCCGGGGCGTGCGTCGCGGCGGCGGTCGCACGCGGCGGGCGGCGCGTGGTGCTCGTGGCGAGCGACCTCGACGCGGCCCGGCGTGCGGCGGAGGACGTCGGGTTCCTCGCGCGCGGCGCCGCCGACGACGACGCGGAGGACACCGGCGAGGGCGAGGTGCTCGTGTACGCGGCGAGCGAGACGTCGCCCTGGGCCGACGTGAGCCCCGACCGGCGCGCCGCGATGAGCCGCATGGCCACGCTCTTCCACCTCGCGCACGACCGCCCGTGGAGCGTGCTCGTCCTCCCGGCGAGCGCGCTCGTGCGCAAGGTGGTGCCGCGCAAGGAGCTCGCGCGCCGCGCCGACCGCATCGTGGCCGAGAGTGAGCTCGACCGCGACGCGCTCGTGAAATCGCTCGCCGAGTCGGGCTACCTGCGCGTGCCGGTCGTCGAGGACCCCGGCAGCTTCGCCGTGCGCGGGGCGCTGCTCGACGTGTGGCCGCCCTCGAGCGACACGCCGGTGCGCGTCGAGCTCTACGGGGAGCTCGTGCTGTCGATGAAGCCCTTCGACGCCGGCGACCAGACGACGAAGAAGGACGCGCCCGAGCTCAAGCAGCTCTGGCTTCCCCCGGTGCGCGAGGCGGTGCTCGACGGGCGCACCGTCGCCCGTGCGCGCGAGCGCGTCACGCAGCTCGCCGAGATGATCGACTGGCCCACGACCAAGACGCGGGCGCTCGTCGACGACGTGGTCAACGGGCGCGCCTTCTTCGGCGCCGAGGGGTTCCTCCCCGCATACTACGAGGAGCTCGACCCGCTGCTCGCCTTCGTGGCGCGCGACGCGCTCGTGGTGCTCGACGATCCGCCCGCGGTGACGCGCGCGGTGCGCGAGGAGCTGGAGCGCGCGGCGCGCGAGGCGGCAGGCAAGGAGCGCGCGGGGCCTGCGTTCCTCGCGGAGGCGTTCTACCGCGACGAGGAGACCGTGGCGCGCGAGCTGGCGGAGCGGTCCGTCGTGGCGATGCACCGGACGCTCGTCGTGGGCGCGGCCGAAGGGGGCCTCTCGGCCTTCGAGAGCGCGAGCACCGACGCGACGCTGGATCTCGCCGCGGGCGACCACGAGGACCTCACGCGCGCCGTGAAGGCCGCGCGCGCGTCCAAGGGCAAGAACGCGACGCTGGCGCCGCTCGTGCGGCGCATCGAGCACTGGCGCGGGCACGGCCTGCGTGTCTTCGTCACGGCGCGTGCACAGACGCAGGCCGAGCGCCTCGTCACGCTGCTGCGGCACCAGGGCGTCGCCTGCCGCGCGCGCCTCGCGAAGTTCGACCCGGCGTGGCTCGAGGAGCCCGGTGCTGCGGCCGAGGAGGTGCAGCTCGTCGTCGGCCCGCTCGGCCGCGGCGTGGTGCTGCCGGCGGACGGACTGGTGCTCGTCACCGAGGAAGAGATCTTCGGCGCACGCGCCCACCGCCGCCGGGACAAGACGCAGGCGCGCGACGCGGCGCGACCCTTCCTCGAGGACCTGCGCAGCCTCTCGCCGGGCGACTTCGTCGTGCACGTCGAGCACGGCATCGGCCGCTACCAGGGGCTCGTGCACAAGACGGTAGGCAAGACCACCGTCGACCTCATCGCCATCGAGTACGCCGGCGGCGACAAGCTTTACCTGCCGGTCTGGCGGCTCAACCAGCTCGAGAAGTACGTGGGCGGCGAGCACGCCGCGCCGAAGGTCGACCGCCTCGGGGGCTCCACCTTCGCGCGCACCAAGGCGCGCGTGGCCCGCGAGGTGCGCAAGATGGCCGACGAGCTCCTGCGCCTCTATGCCGAGCGCCAGGCCCTGCCGGGCGAAGCGCTGCCGACCGCGGACGACGACTACCGCGCCTTCGAGGCGACCTTCCCCTTCGACGAGACGGCCGACCAGGCGCGCGCCATCGACGAGGTGAACAAGGACCTCGAGTCGGCCAAGCCCATGGATCGCCTCGTCTGCGGCGACGTCGGCTTCGGCAAGACCGAGGTGGCCCTGCGCGCCGCCTTCCGCGTCGCGATGGCGGGCAAGCAGGTCGCGCTGCTCTGCCCGACGACGGTGCTCGCGCAGCAGCACTTCCGCACCTTCGAGGGGCGCATCGCCGGCTACCCCGTCACGATGAGGGCCCTGTCGCGCTTCCAGTCGAAGAAGGACCAGGACGAGACCATCGTGGGCCTGCGCGACGGCAAGGTGGACGTCGTCGTCGGCACGCACCGCTTGCTCTCGAAGGACGTGCACTTCAAGAACCTCGGCCTGCTCGTCGTCGACGAGGAGCAGCGCTTCGGCGTCACGCACAAGGAGCGCATCAAGCAGCTGCGGGCGCAGGTCGACGTGCTCACCCTGACGGCGACGCCCATCCCGCGCACACTCCAGATGGCCGTGACGGGCCTGCGCGATCTCTCCCTCATCACGACCCCGCCGGTCGACCGCCGCGCGGTGCGCACGATCGTCACGCGATGGGACGACCACGTGGTGCGCGAGGCGGTGCAGCGCGAGCTCGCGCGTGGCGGGCAGTGCTTCTACGTCTACAACCGCGTCGACAAGCTCTACGAGAAGGCGCAGCGACTGCAGGAGCTCGTGCCCACCGCGCGCATCGCCGTGGCGCACGGGCAGATGAGCGAGACGGCCCTCGAGGAGGCGATGCTCGACTTCGTCGACGGCCGCTACGACGTGCTCGTCTCCACCGCGATCGTCGAGAGCGGTCTCGACATCCCGCGCGCCAACACGATGATCATCGACCGCGCGGACCTCTTCGGCCTCGCGCAGCTCTACCAGCTCCGCGGGCGCGTCGGCCGCAGCAAGGAGCGCGCATACTGCTACCTCGTCGTGCCGCCGCCCAACGCGATGACCGACGAGGCCCGGTCACGCATCGAGGCGCTCGAGCGGCACACCGAGCTCGGGAGCGGCTTCCAGATCGCGTCGCTCGACCTCGAGCTGCGCGGCGCGGGCGACCTGCTCGGCGCCGAGCAATCGGGCAACGTGGCGAGCGTGGGGTTCGACCTGTTCTGTCGCATGCTCGACGAGGCCGTGCACGAGATGCGCGGCGAGGCGGTGGAGCACGACATCGACCCGGAGCTCTCCTTCGACGTCGAGGCCCTCTTGCCCGAGGACTACGTGACCGACGTCGGCGTGCGCCTCTCGCTCTACAAGCGGCTCGCGAGCGCCGCCGACGAGGCGCACGTCGCCGAGATGGCCGCCGAGATGGAGGACCGTTTCGGTCCTCCGCCGGAGGAGGCGCGACGCCTGGTGAAGCTGATGGCGCTCAAGACGGAGCTGCGGCGGCTGCGGGCCGTCGGCTGCGAGTCGAACGCGCGCATCGTGACGATGCACCTGCGCGACGACACGCCGCTCGACCCGGCGAAGATCACGGCGCTCATCAAGAAGTCGCACGGCGTCTGGAAGCTGACGCCCGACATGCGTCTCGCGCGCCGCTTCAACGAGGGCGCGGGAGACGGCCTCACGAACGCCGAGACCACCCTGGCGGAGCTCGCCGGGTGCCTGAAGGCGTAGGCGGGGCAAGGGCCCCGCCTACTCACAAGGCAATAGGCGCCGCGGGGCGCGTCACGTCGTCGTGCGAGGAATGGTATGGAGGTGGCTCGCGACGCGCCCCGCGAGCGCGCTGGCCGGGTATTCATCAAGCCTCGTGCCGCGGGGGCGGGGCCTCGAATCACGCGGAAAACGCGGCCGGGAGCGCCAACGACGCTGCCACACGAGCGCAGGCGCACGTGGCAAGATGCGGCTGCGGTGAGACCGGAAGACATCGCTTGGACCCCTGAAGCCCTCGTGCCGCCGGGCGCGGGCGGCGATTCGAGCGGGCGCGTCCGGGTGCAGTGGCTCGGAACCGCCGGCTTCGCCATCGAGCACGACGGCCACACGCTCCTCGTGGACCCGTACGTCACGCGCGCATCGCTCGCGCGCTGCCTCGTCGCGCCGCTGTGGTCGGATGGGTCGGCGATCCGGCGCTACGTCCCGCGCGCCGACGCCATCGTCCTCGGCCACACTCACTTCGATCACGCGCTCGACGCGCCGCTCATCGCCCGCCGGACGGGCGCGCGCGTCTTCGGCTCCCGCTCGGCGGCCCTGCTGTGCCGCTCGCAGGGCGTGCCGGCCGACCGCGTCGAGGACGTGCAGGGCGAGCCGGGGCAGGCGCCGATCGAACGCGACGTGGGCCCGTTTCACCTGCGCTTCGTGCCGAGCGCCCACTCGCGCTTCGCGCTCGGGACCGTGCCGTTCGCCGGCGAGATCGCCGACTGCGCGGACGTACCGATGCGTGCCGAGGCGTACAAGTGCGGCGCCGTCTTCGGCGTCGAGATCCGCGTGGCGGGGCGCACGCTCTATCACCTGGGCAGCGCCGAGCTGGTCGACGCCAGCGTCGACGTGAAGCACGTGGACCTGCTGCTCCTGTGCGTCGCGGGGTGGAACGCGGGGCGCGACGTGCCCGAGCGCATCGCGCACCGGCTGCACCCAGGCGCCGTGCTGCTCTCGCACTGGGACGACTTCCTGCGCCCGCTCGGGCGGCGCGTGCGTGCGCTCCCCGCGATGCAGCTCCCGCGTCTCATCGAGCGCCTCGAGCGCGCCGCTTCGGGCGTTCGCGTCGGCACCGTCGCCCCGCTGGGGCACGTGTTCCTCTAGGGTGTTCGTCCCTCGAGCACGTCGAGGACGTCCTTGGCCCTCGCGGCGATGCGGTCGCGCGCTTCGCGGAAGATCGGGTCGTCGCGGTACGGCTCGAAGAGCGGGCAGCGGTCGGCCCACGTCACGTCGATGAGACCGAAGGCGTCCGCCTCCCTCAGCGCCAGCAGGGTTCTCTCGCGCTGCCCGACGAACGCGTGCACCTCCGCCGCGAGCTGCCGGAAGAACATCGGCCGCCGACGAGAGCGCCCCGCCACCTTGCCCCACGAGTCGATGACCGCGATGACCTCGCTCGGCAGCTGCCGGGTCTCGAGGATGTGGAGCATGCCGGCGAGCTCCCGCTGCAGCGCCAGCGCGCGCCCCGCGATGAGGTTTCTCAGGGTCGCGGCGACGGACGGGTCGCGCTTCCACATGGAGAGACGCGCGAGCAGGAAGAAGAGCATGTTCGATTGTTCGGTCACCGGCACGGCATGCTCGAGCGCCGCCTCGTACGCCGACCAGTCGCCCATCAGCGCCCGCGCGCGCAACAGGTCGCCCTGCGCCATGTCGATCGAGGGCTCGAGCGAGACGGCGGCGGCCAGACACTGCACAGCGCGCGCGGGGTCGCCCGCTTCGAGGAGCATGCGTCCGTAGAGCTCGTTGATCTCGCTGGAGCTCGGCGTGATGCGCACGGCTTCGCGCAGGTCGCGCGCGCAGCCGACGTGGTCGTTGAGGAGCCACTTCAGGTTCGCGAGCGCGGCGCGAGCCTCCCCGAGGTGCGGCGAGAGCGACAGGGCGCGCTCGGCGCACTGACGCGCCTTGCGCTCGGCGTCGTCGGCGCCCGCCGCCTCCGTGTCGAACGAGAACCGCCGTAGCTGCGCGCGCGCGTAGCCGGCGAGGATCGTCGGGTCGTTCGGCGCGAGCGCCAGCGCCTCCTCGTAGAGCTTGATGGCCTCGACGTTGTCCTCGCGCCAGCCTCGGTTGAACTTGTGCCGCGCGCGCAGGTACAGGTCCACGGCGCGCCCGTCGGTGGGAGACTCGCGCGCAGGCGCGTTGCGGCGGACCGTGAGGGCTTCGGCGACGGCGTTGGCCACGTCGTCCGAGATCGAGAGCAGTTCCTTCTCCGGACGGTCGAAGCGCTTGGCCCAGAGCTGGAAGCCGTCGGCCACGCTGACGACGCGCGCGCTCACGCGCAGCATCGTGCCGGCGCGGCGCACCGAGCCCTCGACCACGACCTGCACGCCCAGCTCGCGCCCGATGGCGCGCACGTCGCGCTCGTCGCTACGGAAGCGGGCGACGGCGCCGCGCGCGAGCACCTTCAGGCCCGGCGTCATCGACAGCGAATCGGTCAGGTCGTCGCTCACGCCTTCGGCGAGGTAGGCGTCCTCCGCGGCCCCCAGGTTGCGGAAGGGCAACACCGCGACGCCCTTGGCGTCCGGCTCGAGTGGCAGCTGCGGCGGAGGCGGCATCGACTGGCGGCCCGACCTGGCGGCCGGCAGCGTCAGCGACGCGAGCGCCGTGGTCACCTGCGCCGCCGTCGCGAAGCGGTCCTCGCGCTTGCGTGCCATGCACTTCATCACGAGCTCCGCGGCCGACGCCGGAAGATCCGGCACCTTCGCGCGCGGGTCGGGCGGCGGATTCATGAGGCGCGCCGCGGCGACGGCCCAGATGCTCTCGCCGGTCCACGGGCGCTCGCCGGTGAGGCACTCGAAGAGCATCGCGCCGAGCGCGTAGAGGTCGACCCGCGCGTCGAGGTCCTGTACGCCCTCGACCTGCTCGGGCGCCATGTACGCAGGCGTGCCGAGCGCCAGGCCCATCGTGACGGCCCTCGCGGGATCCGCCGCCAGGGCGCGTGCGACGCCGAAGTCGGTGATGACCACGCGGCCGTCGCGGCCGAGGAGTACGTTGTCCGGCTTGAGATCGCGGTGGACGATGCCGGCGCCGTGTGCGGCGTCGAGCCCTGCGCAGAGGGCGTTCGCGATCTCGGCGACCGTCGCCAGTGGAAGGGCGCCCTCGCGGGAGAGGCGCCCGGCGAGCGACTCGCCGTCCACGAACTCCATCGTGAGGAACTTCTCGCCGTCGCTCTCGCCGATGTCGAAGGTGCGCGCGACGTTGCGGTGCGTCACGCGCCGGGCGAGCTTCACCTCCTGGCGGAATCGGTCGAGCATCCCCGGCTGGTCGAGCACCTCTTTGCGCAGCAGCTTGAGGGCGACCACCTCGTCGAGCTCCGTGTCGCGGGCGCGATAGACGGTGCCCATGCCGCCGGCGCCGACCAGGCCGATGATCTCGTAACGCCCGGCGAAGGTGTGCCGGCTGGAGCCCGCCGGGGTGGACAGCGCGGACTCCGAGATGGCGGCCGCGGGAATCGTCAGGGGGACCGCGGGCGGGGTAGGGGCCCCGCTACTCACTGCAACCGTCGGTTCAGTGCCGGTGATTTTCCCGGACATACGTACGAAGAATAACGTGGGGCTGAAAACTGGCGCAGGGGAGGCTTTTCGGGCTTTCCTTTGTCCGAGGAGCGATCAATATGTCGGCCATGCCCAAGGGAAGGGGAAACGAAGCGCAGCGGGCGAAGCAGCAGGATACCGTGTCGCGTCGCAAGCGCCGCATCCTCCCCGACCCGAACGAGGCCTTTCTGCGCGCTTTCGCCGACGCGCTGAACGACATCCTCGCAGAAGAGATGCGTCTCATCGCCTGAGCGACCGGCCCTGAGCGTGTGTCGGGCAGTGCAGCTATGCTGCGCGCCCATGCCCACACTGCAGGGAAAGACGCTCTTCATCACCGGCGCCAGCCGGGGCATCGGCAAGGCCATTGCGCTCCGCGCGGCGCATGACGGCGCCAACGTCGTCGTGGCAGCCAAGACGGCCGAGCCCCACCCGAAGCTTCCGGGGACGATTCACACGGCGGCCGAGGAGATCGAGAAGGCCGGAGGCAAGGCCCTCGCGTGCGTCGTCGACGTTCGCTCGGAGGAGCAGATCCAGGCGGCGGTCGAGAAGGCCGTCGCGAAGTTCGGCGGCATCGACGTCCTGGTCAACAACGCGAGCGCCATCAGCCTGACAGGCACGCTGCAGACGCCGATGAAGCGCTACGACCTGATGCACCAGATCAACACGCGTGGCACCTTCGCGTGCTCGCAGGCGTGTCTGCCGCACCTGCTGAAGGCGAAGAACCCGCACATCCTCAACCTGTCGCCGCCGCTGAACTTCGAGGAGAAGTGGTTCGCGCCGCACGTGGCCTACACGATGGCCAAGTTCGGCATGAGTCTGTGCGTGCTCGGGATGGCGGGCGAGTTCCGCGCGCAGGGCGTCGCGGTCAACGCGCTGTGGCCGCGTACGGTCATCGCGACGGCGGCCGTGCAGAACCTCCTCGGCGGCGACGCGACGGTCCAGGGCAGCCGCACCCCGGAGATCATGGCGGATGCGGCGCACGTGATCCTCACGCGCCCGAGCCGCGAGTGCACGGGGAACTACTTCATCGACGACGACCTGCTGCGGTCGACGGGCGTCACGGACTTCGCGAAGTACCAGAGCGTCCCCGGCGCGGAGCTGATCCCGGACTTCTTCGTCTGACCGCGCGGGCGCATGGAGGAGGAAGAGAAGCAGCGTCTCCGGCGGGAGATCCTCGACGACGTCGGGGCCCTGCTGCGTGGAGAGCTGGCGGCGGAGGCGTGGGGGCGTGTGCTCGTCGAGGTGGTGCGTGGCGACGACGGTGAGCCGGTCGTCGCAGGCGTCGACGTCGAGGACATCGTGGGCGACGAGGCCGCGGTCGATGCGGCGTTCGCCGACGATCACGTGCGTCCGCTGCTGCCGGTGCTCGCGAAGGCCACCGAGGCGCTCTGCGGGCTGGAGGGAGTCGCGCTGGAGGACGTACGCGGCGGCACGTTCCTCAGGCGCGTGGAGGGAGACTTCGCGTGGCTCCCTGGGCTCGTGCACATGCCGAGCGCCGCCCTCGAGAAGGCCTGGGACGAGGTGACCGCCGCGCTGCGCACGAAGCAGGCGAGCCTCGAGGAGCGATTCGCCATCCGAACGCACGACCGGTACGACGCGGACCTCGAGCACGAGGAGATCGTCTACTCGCGAGGCGGCGTTCCGCGTGTGCGCGCGAAGGCGACGCTCGTCGGAACGCTCTCCCTCGCCGCTCGCACGTGGGCATGGGGCGGCGGCAACGAGAACCTCTCGCCGGCGATCCGCGCGTCGTCGGCCGCCCTCGTGGACGGGATCCTCGAGCGCGACCTGTGGGAGCTGTCGACCCCGGTCTTCGCGCTCGACGAGCCCACGGCGTGGGCCCTCTGCGCCTTCGTGTGCGACCGCACCGGGGGCGCGGGCCTCTGGTGCTACGAGAACCGTGGCGGGCTCGTCTTCTTGCTCCTGCGCGACGTGAAGGAGTGCGCCGGGTCCGCCTGACGGCTACGCTCGCGCTGGCGTGCTCGACGCCACCGAGGTCGCCAAGCGATACGTTCGCGTCCGCGCGCGCACCGAGGCGCTCGCCGCGCCGCTGTCCGCCGAGGACGCGATGGTGCAGTCGATGCCCGACGCGAGCCCCGCGAAGTGGCACCTGGCGCACACCACGTGGTTCTTCGAGGAGTTCCTGCTCAGGCGCTGGCACGACGCTCGCTGGCGGCCGCTCTTCAACTCCTACTACGAGGCGGCCGGGCCGCGTCACGTGCGCGGCGGGCGCGGTGTGCTCTCCCGCCCGGGGCTCGAGGAGGTTCGCTCGTGGCGAGCGGCGGTGGACGACCGGGTGCTCTCGATGCTCCCGCGCGCCGAGCCGCGCCAGCTCGAGGTCGCGCTCCTCGGGACGCACCACGAGGAGCAGCACCAGGAGCTTCTGCTGACCGACGTGCAGCACGCGTTCTGGTCGAGCGAGCTGCGGCCGGCCTACCGCGACGGGGAGTCGCGCGCGAGCGCCTCGGCGGCCACGCCGGTGCGCTGGGTCGCCTTCGACGAGGCGATCGTCGGCATCGGACACGACCGCACGGCGGAGGACGGCGGGTTCGCCTTCGACAACGAGACGCAGCGTCACCGCGTGCTCGTCGGCGCGTTCCAGCTCGCATCACGGCTCGTGACGAACGCCGAGTACGAAGCGTTCGTCGCCGACGGCGGTTACGAGCGGCCCGACCTCTGGCTCTCCGACGGATGGACGGCGGCGCAGGAGCGCGGTTGGCGCGCGCCGCTCTACTGGGAGGCCGACGGCGCGGCATTCGGCCTTCGCGGGCTGCGGCCGCGCGATCCGAACGCGCCCGTGGCGCACGTCAGCCACTACGAGGCCGACGCCTACGCGCGCTGGGCGGGCGCGCGGCTCGCCACGGAGGCCGAGTGGGAGCGAGTCGCCTCCGGGCAACGGGTGCAGGGCAACTTCGTCGACGACGACCTCCTCGCGACCGCCACGGCTCCGCCCGACCGCGGCGGCGTCACGCAGCTCTTCGGCGATGCGTGGGAGTGGACCGCGAGCGCCTACGTCCCGTACCCCGGCTTCCGCGCGCTCGACGGCGCCCTCGGCGAGTACAACGGCAAGTTCATGAGCGGGCAGGTGGTGCTACGCGGAGGCTCGGGCTTCTCACCGCGCGAGCACCTGCGCGCGACCTATCGCAACTTCTTCCCTCCCCACGCCCGCTGGCAGATGAGCGGCATCCGGCTCGCGCGCGACGCGTGACCGCGCGCTTCAGCGCCGGTGCCGGGCGATCTCGCGCGTGCTCGGGCGGGTCACACCCTGCACGCCGTGCTCGGCGAAGTACGCGCGGAGCACGTCGCGCGCGAGCACGTTGGCCTTCACCTGCCACGCCGGGCCGTTCACGACGAGCACCGCGACGGCGACCTGACGCGCCGACGCGTCCGGATGCACGGGCGCGAATCCGGTGAACCACGTGTAGTAGCGCTGCGACTCGGCCTCGGTCAGCGTGCCCGTCTTGCCCGCCACGGCGATGCCGGGGAGGAACGTGCCACCGCTCGGATCGTGGAACGCACGGAAGCTCGTTCCCTCGATCACCGTGCGCTCCATCATGGCCGTGAGCTGCTGTGCGACGTCGCGCCCGATCGCGCGGTGCGCAGGCGCGTCCTCGGGCGCCGACCAGACGGTCTCGCCGCGGTCGGACACCACGCGGTCGACGACGTGCGGCCGCACCGCTTCGCCCTCGTGCGCGACGGTCGCGCTCATCTCGGCCGCCTGCAGCGGCGACAGTGTCGTGTTCCAGAAGCCCGCCGCGGTGCGCGCGAACTCGAGCGGCTCGGCGGGGATGTGGAGCCCACCGGGCTGCACGGGCACGTCGAAGGCGACCGCGTCGCCGTACCCGAAGCGCCGCGCCATCGACTCGAGCTGCGTCGGCGTCAGGTGCTCCTTGGCGAGTCGCGCGAACACCGTGTTGATGCTGCGGCCCATGGCGCCAGCCAGCGTCGTGCACCAGCGGTCGCGCGCCGGATCCTCGACGAGATCGGTGGCGTTGATCCGCTGCTCGCCTCCCGAGTAGCACTGCTTGGTGTCGGGCCCGAGGTGCGCGTCCTCGACGAGCGCCGCCGCGGTGACGATCTTGAAGACGCTGGCGGACGGCGCGGTCGCCTCGGCGCAGAGGTCGCGTGGCACACCGTGCTCGACGTGGCTCGCGTACACCAGGACGCGACCCGTCGCGACGTCCAAGAGCACGACCGCGGCCTCGGGCAGGTGACGCATGGCCATGAGGCCGAGCGCCTCGCGCTGCAGCTCGAGGTCGAGCGTGAGCCGGGCGGTTCCGCCGTCGGCCGGCGCCGTCGGGCCGCCCTCGGCGGAACCGACGTGCACGAGGTCGAGGCCCGCCACGGATGAAGGGGCAGGTTGCTCGCGCGGCGCAGGAGCCTCCGGCTCCGGGTGCGCGAGCGCGAGCGGGCCCTCCTGTTCCTGCTGCTGCGCAGTGCCCGGGGCAGCGGGTGAGCGGTCGAGCCGCCTCAGCACGAGCAGCCCCGTGCCCAGCAATGCAGCGCCCGCGACCGCCAGGAGGATCGTGCGACGCATCGCGTAGGGGTGTGGCATGGCCCCGCCGGAACGG
>DATJYG010000936.1:0-2498 GCA_035499695.1 Polyangiaceae bacterium | reverse complement strand
ACATCTTCCTGCAGATCATGGATGATGGCCGCCTGACCGACGGCAAGGGCCGCAATGTCGACTTCAAGAACACCGTCGTCATCCTGACGAGCAACGTCGGCTCGGCGCACCTCGCGGCCGTCGGCGAGCAACCGACGCCCGAGGCCGAGGAGCGCGCGCGCAACCTCGTGATGGAGGAGCTGCGCGATCAGTTCCGGCCGGAGTTCCTCAATAGGCTCGACGAGATCGTCGTCTTCCATCGGCTGCGCAAGGAGCAGCTGCGGCAGATCGTCGAGATCCAGCTGCGCGGGTTCGAGCAGCGGCTCGAGCGTCGCGAGCTGCACGCGCAGTTCACCACCGCGGCGAAGGACTGGCTCGCCGAGGTCGGCTGGGATCCGCAGTTCGGCGCGCGTCCGCTCAAGCGCGCCATCCAGCGCCACGTCGAGGATCCGCTGGCGAAGAAGCTCCTCGCCGGGGAGTTCGCGCCCGGGACGACGATCGTCGTCGATCGCGCCCCGAACGGCGAGCTCGCCTTCACCGGCAAAGCGTTGAACTGAGCGAACGGAAGGCGGCGAGGGCGCTCGGTTTCCGTGGTGTTTCGCCACGGCCGAGCGCCGACGCTTTCGTCGCGCCCGGCTCTCACGTACGGGTCGATGCCGAAGGCCAAGGAGGCATCGATGAATCCAGGCGGAGGACAAGGGGGAGGTTGGGGCGGCGGCGGCGGCGGGTACGGACAGCCTCCGGGCTATCCTCCGCAGCCCGGTGGGCAAGCGCCGTACGGGGCGCCGCAAGCGCCGCAGGGTCAGCCGCCGGGGTACGGACAGCCGCAGCAGCAGCCAGGGTATGGGCAGCCGCAGCAGCAGCCGGGGTATCCGCAGCCGCCGGCGGGGTACGGGCAGCCGCCTCCGCAACCGCAAGCGCCGCAGCCTGGATACGGGCAACCGCCGCCCGGGTACGGACAGCCTCCGCCCGGATATGCGCAGCCTGGGTATGGACAGCCCGCGCCTGCGCCTGGGTACGGACAACCGCCGCCTGGCTATGCGCCGGCGCCCGCGGGGTATCCGGGGGCCTACGCGCCGCCGGCCGCGCCGGGGTACGCGCCCGCGGGCGTGCTCGGGACGCGCGTCGTGTTCAGCGGCGAAGGGGGCGCCTTCTTCGTCATGTTCCTGCTCTTCGCCGTCTTGCCGCTCATCGGCATCGGCGTCGTCGGCGGGATCATGGGGGCGATCTCGGCGGACCTCGCGTCGGTCGTCTCGCCGATCCTCGGGGGCGTCGGCGGCCTGCTCATCGACCTGCTGATGCTCCAGAAGTTCATGGAGTTCTACTACAACAACCTCACCATCGAGGGGCAGAAGCTCCAGTACCGAGGGACGATGGGGGCGCTCTTCGGGCAGCTCTTCGTGAGCATGCTCCTGTGCGTCATCACGTTCGGCATCTACACGCCGTGGATGATGGTGCGCATGAAGAAGTTCGCCTACGAGAACACGCTCGTGAACGGGCAGCCGAATCGGCTCACGTTCACCGGCGACGGCGGGACGCTGCTCGGCAAGTACATCGTCGGCGTGATCCTCACGTACCTGACGATCGGCATCTACGGCCCGTGGTTCGCGAACGACATCTTCGCGTTCATGTGGGACAACACGCAGCTCGATCAGCGGCCGTTCAAGTTCAACAAGGATCCGGGCGGGTTCTTCGTGACATACCTCGTGACGGTGGTGCTCACGATCTGCACCTTCTATCTCTACGCGCCGTGGGGGGTGTGCAAGATCCTGAAGTGGGAGGCGGAGCGGGTTTCCTGAGGGAGAGCGAGAGGGAGCGCGAGAACCGAAGAGAGAAGAAGCATCGGATGCCCACCCCCAGCCGCGCTTCGCGCGGCTGCCCCTCCCAAATCGCCGGCTTCGCCGGCTCAGGGAGGGGCGGAATCGCAAGCGAAGATCCACAGAGATCCGACTCGGGAGCATCCGAGATCGGCCTGCTGCGACGACGCGCGAAGCGACTGAAGGACGCCGTCCCCCCGCTCGTCCTCGGGGCGGTGCTCGCGCTCGTTCCCTTCTCGACGTGCGCCTTGAAATGGACGCTGCACGTGCCCTGTCCGCTGTGCGGGATGACGCGCGCGTGCCTCGCGCTGGTGGGTGGGGACTTCGCGCGGGCGTCGGCGTTCCAGCCGCTGGTCGTGCCGCTCGCGGTGCTCGGCGTCGTGGCGGTCGGCGTGGCGCTCGGGGCGCGCGAGGAGCGATCGTGGAGGGCGTTCGCGCGCGGAGCGCTCTTCGCGTCGGTCGTGGCGCTGCTCGTCGTGTGGGTCGCGCGCTTCTTCGGGGCGTTCGGCGGGCCGGTGGCGTAGAGGGCGCGGTCGAGGTAGGGCGATCGTGCCCTCGGGGGCGTCGCTTCACAGGTGGGCGGCGCCAAGATGGCATGCGTCGATGCCATGCCATCGAGTGGATGGCGTCTTTTGACGTGCGTCGACGCCGGAAGATCGTTTGATCATGCCAAAGTATGGCAAGTGCACGCCGGAATGCCTT
>DATJYG010000935.1:0-3283 GCA_035499695.1 Polyangiaceae bacterium | reverse complement strand
GTGAGCCGATCGCCCACGCGATTCCTTGGTTCCCGGACAAGAAGTGCACACCTGCAATCACGATTGCAACGCTCGCGGACGCGACTGCCGCGCTGGCATACCCGATTGCCGCCCTCGCACACGCGACTGCCGCGCTGGCGGACCCGATTGCCCCCCTCCCACACGCGACTGCCGCGCTGGCAGACCCGATTGCCCCCCTCCCACACGCGACTGCCGCGCTGGCAGACGCGATTGCCATGCTCACGAACGCCGTCGCACTGCTTGCCCGGGCTATCGTCGCGAATGCGCACGCCTTCGCCGACGCGGCGATTCCCCGTACGAGAGATGCGAGAGTCCCGGCACCACTGCGGGAGGTCCCGTGGCCTGAGGCCGTGTCGATTCTCCTTGACGCGATCCTCGGCGCTGGGGCGCTTGGTCGCGCGGGCGCCCACGCGAGAAGCCGCGGTTGCGCCGACGTTGCGGTGCCTTCGCTCCCTCGCGAACGACTGATTGTCGGAAGGGTTTTTCTCGCGACGGCGCCTCCACGCGGTCGTCCTGTGGCGGCGAAATTCAGGGTGTAGAAGGCGGCACATGAAGCTCGCCGATCTCTCCGACGCCCAGCTCCTCCAGAATCTGACGTCGCTCTGCGGCCAGGGTCGCGCGGTGCTCGCGCGCCTGCTCGCCCACCTCGTCGAAGTGGAAGAGCGCCGCCTGCATCTCGAGGCTGCCTGTCCGTCGATGTTCCAGTTCTGCGTCCGCAGGCTCGGCATGTCCGAGGACGAGGCGTGCCGGCGCATCCAGGCGGCCCGGCTGGCGCGCCGCTTCCCGGACCTGCTCGTGCGGATCGAGCGGGGCGAGCTCACGCTCTCCACGATCGCGCTCCTCCACGAAACCCTCACGGAGGCGACCTACGAAGAGCTCGTCGAAGCGGCCGCAGGCAAGACGAAGGCCGAGGTGCAGGCGCTCCTCGCCAAGCGTTTGCCCATGCCCGACGTGCCCGCAGCGATCACGGTCATACCGACGCAACCGCCCATCCCCGCTCTCGGCGTCGCCGCCGTGCCGGCTCCGGCGGCACGCGGACCCCAGCTCGTGCCGCTCTCTGAAACGCGCCACAAGGTGCAGTTCACGGCGAGCGACGAGCTCCGGAAGAAGCTCGAGCGCGCGCAGGATCTCATGCGACACGCGAACGCAGAAGGCGACCTCGCCGTGGTCGTCGAGCGCGCCGTGGATCTCCTCCTCGAGAGACTCGAGAAGCAGCGGCTCGGGAAGACCTCTCGCCCGAGACCATCGCGCGAGAGGAGCGAAACCGCTGGCGTCTCGCGGGCGACGCGTCGAGCCGTCTTCGAGCGCGACGGCGAGCGCTGCACGTTCGCCGATGCCGAAGGGCATCGCTGTCCCGCGACTACCTGGCTCGAGCTCGATCACGTCATCCCACGAGCACGCGACGGCACGAACGAGCGCAGAAACCTGCGCGTGCGCTGCCGCGCCCACAACGCCCTGCATGCCGAGCAGACATTCGGCAAGGAACACGTCGCGCGCAAGATCCGCGAACGTGGGGATCCGCGCCAGCGCGGATACCGACCCGAGAGCTGCGACCTTGCGGCGAACGGCCTGGTGAACATGGGCTTCCGTCGTGCCGAAGTGCAGCGCGCGCTAGACACGGTCAGCGGGCGTCACGGGGCCGATGACCTGAGCACGGTCCCCGTCCAGACCATCCTTCGCGAGGCGCTGGCGGTCCTGACCTGAACGACCTAGCCGCGCGCGCGCTCGATGACGTGCGGGGCGAGGTGGAGGGCGAAGGCGTAGATGCTGATCTGAGGGGGCCCGCCGAGGCTCGTGGGGAAGAGGGAGCCGTCGGAGACGAAGAGGCCGCGCAGGTGGTGGTGCTCGCCGGTCGAGCGGACGACGCTGCGGGCCGGGTCCTCGCCCATGCGCAGGGTGCCCATCGGATGAACCGCCGTCAGGGGCACCGAGTGCGGGCGCACGAAGGAGAGATCGAGCGCGTCGAGCTCGCGGGTGCTCGTGACGCGCACCGGGGGGATCGCGGGGATCGTGACCTCGCGCGCGCCGGCCGCGAGGAGCAATCGGGCGCACGCGGCGATGCCCCTCGCGAGCTGGGTGCGGTCGGCGTCGGTCATCGCGTAGCGGAGGACGGGGCGGCCGTCGTCGCCGGCGAGCACCTCGCCGCTCGTCTCGTCGTGCACCATCGCCGTGAGGACCGCGAGGCTCGGGTACTCGCGCATCGCCGCCATGTGCGACGCGCCGAAGCCCGGGAGCGACGCCGCCGTGCCGATGGGGTGCGCGAACGCCGGGACGATCCAGACGCGGCGGTCGCTGCCCTCCTCGTACGAGAGATGCTCGGTGCACTCGTAGCTCTGGGGGATGCCGCGCCAGCCCGCGATGACGCGGTCGAACCTGCCGGCGACGGCGGCGCCCGGGTGGAGGCGCAGCCCGCGCCCGAGCTGCGCGTGCGGGTCGGGGACGTCGCTCGCGCGGGCGAGGGCCGCGCTGCCCACCGCGCTGGCCGCGAGGACGACGACGCGCGCGCGCGCCTCGACGGCGCCCTGCGGGATGCCGTACTCGTCGAGCAGCACGCCCCGCACGCCCGTGACGCGCGCGCCGTCGTGCACGATGCGCGTGACGAGCACGTCCGAGTAAACGCTCGCCCCCGCCGCGACGGCCTGCGGCAGGAGCACCTTGAGCGCGTTCTGCTTCGCGTCGTACGCGCACCCGAGCTCGCAGAAGCCGCTCTGCTGGCAGCCGACGCGGTTGTGCGCGAGCGGCCCTCCGCGCCAGCCGAGCGCTTCGCACCCGGCGCGCAGGACCTCGTTGTTCGCGTTGCGCACGTCCGCCCCCATGGGCGACACCGAGAGATCGCGCTCGATGGTCTCGAACGCCGGCGCCATGTCGGCGACCGACGCGCCGGCGACGCCGTACTTGCGGGCCCACAGGTCGAGGATCGGCTCGGGCGTGCGCTTGCACAGGTTCGTGTTGTGGAGCGTGCTGCCGCCGAGGCCGCGGCCCTGGACGACGCGCACGGCCATGTCCTCGGTCGTGCGCCCGCCCGCGTCCTGGAAGAGGCGCGGGATCATCGTGTCCTCGCGCTGGTCGAAGTCGGCGAAGGTGGAGTGCGGGCCCATCTCGACGCCCACGGCGTCGATGCCGGCGCGCGCGAGCTCGCGCAGCACGATGGAGCCCCCCGCGCCGAGGCCGACGACGACGGCCTGCACCTCGAGGGTCAGCTCGCCGGGGAGCGCGCGGCCGCGCAGGAACGCGCCGGCGGTCATCGCCAGCCTCCCGCCGG
>DATJYG010000934.1:0-9899 GCA_035499695.1 Polyangiaceae bacterium | reverse complement strand
GCGACATGCCGATGCCGGAGTCCTCGACCGCGATGCGCGCCCCGCGCGACTCCACGTCGCGCTCGACCGTCACCGTGATCCGTCCCCCCGAGTCGGTGAACTTCTCGGCGTTGTCGAGCAGGTTCCCCACCGCCTGGGCGATGCGCGCCGGATCGCCGTTGACGACGAGCGGCCCCGCCGGGAAGCGCGACTCGAGCCGGAGGCCCTGCCCCTCGAGGTGCTCGGTCCGGTCGCCCAGCACGGTCCGAACGAGCTCGACGAGATCGAACCGCTCGTTGCGGAGCAGCATCTTGCCGCTCGAGATGCGCGACACGTCGAGCAGGTCGTCGATGAGGCGCGTCATCTGCGTGACCTGGCGCTCGACGATCGCATGAGCCCGCGCCAGCTTCGGTTCGTGCGCGCAGGCGGCCCGCATGAGCGAGACCGCGAGGCGCATCGGGTGGAGCGGGTTTCGCAGCTCGTGACCGAGCAGGGCGAGGAACTCGTTCTTGCGGCGGTCGCCCTCCTCGAGGATCTCCTGCTGGCGCCGGAATCGCTCCTCGCTCTCGCGCAGCTTCTCCTCGAACTCCTTGCGCTGGGAGATGTCGGTGATCACGCCGAGGAGCAGGCGGCGGCCCGAGGCGTCGCGGCGGAGCGTCTTGCGCGTGAGGATGACGTGCTTTCGCCCGCGGGCGTCGGTGAGCCCCTCCTCGTTCTCCACCGTCCCGCCGCCGCGGAAGACGATGTCGTCCTTGGCCCAGAAGACGTCGGCTTCCCTGGGCGCGAAGAAGTCGTAGTCCGACTTCCCCAGGAGCGCCTCGCGTGGATGGCCGATGAAGCGACAGAAGCTCTCGTTGAGGATGACCCAGCGATGCTGCTCGTCCTTCACGAAGACCGGGTTGGGCAGGCCGTCGAGCACGCTGTCGAGGATGTGCGGGCTCTCCGTCACCTCTTCGAGGAGGAGCATGTCCACCTCCACGGGCCCCTCGGCTCCCGCGCGGCGCGGCGGAAGGACCGCCGCCCGGCAGCTCCACGGGCTGCCGTCGCTCCGGCTGCAATCGGCCTCGACGAAGACGGGCTCGTCGATGTCCACGTAGCGATCGATCCACGAGGGCTCGCCAGCCGGGAGCGGCTGGATGAGAGGACGCTGCTGCGCGGCCGCAATCAGCTCGTCTGGCGAAGCGAATCCGAACCTCGCGGCGGCGGCGGCGTTGGCTTGAACGAGTTTCCCGTCGCGCCCGAACCTCACTCGCCCAAGTGCTCGGTTGCCCTCACTCATGTGCCCCTCGACGCGCGGTGGGATGACGGACCCACTGAAGCGCAGAGGGTTCCCTATAGTGGCTGTACCGCACTCCGGCTACAGGCGGCCGGATCCCCAGGCGCCGCCCAAGCCGCCCCAGCAGTCGTGGCCGCGTTCACGCGTTCGGCTCGCGAGAGACGAGGAGGGACTCGAGCTTCTCGAGGAGGTCCTGCCGTCTGCCGAACCCCCGCTCCTCGATGAGCCGCAGGTTGGCACGCACGCGCTGCAAATCCAGGGTGTCGCACACTGCCGCGTCACCTCGATCGCGTCACGCCGGAGTACGTCCACGAGCCCTATTTTAGCAGGGCCCGACCGTCATGGGAGCTTGAGGACGCGCTTGAGGCGCTTGGCGTCGGCGAACATGTCCACGTTGGTGAACACGTAGATGGCCTCGGCGCGCGTGTCGGCGCGGGCGATGTCGCCCAGCTTGTCGATCGCGGGATCCTCGTAGCGGCTCTTGTGACCCGCCGGCCCTGCGAGCCGGTAGTACGCGACGGAGCCCTTGGGCGAGGGGCCGCTCAGCAGCGGATCGCGCGCGGCGATCGCGCCGCTCTCGAGGGCGAGCGCGTGCGCCTCGTCGGCGTCCCACGTCGGCGGCGGCTCCCACACGACGCGCTTGAAGCGCTTCTTCACGCTCGCGAGGAAGTCGCGCACCGCCGTCTTGTTGGCGCGCGACCCCGTGAAGTCGGGCGGCGAGACGAAGACGGCGATGTGCGCCTCGAGCTCCTTGGCGACGTCCACCATGTTCTTCAGGGCGCTCTCGACGAGCTTGCCCTCGCGGTAGCCCTCCTGCCCGATGTCCTTCGGCGCCTGCACGGCGAAGACGAACCCCGGCGGAGCCTCGCGCCGCCAGCGGCGGATGGTGCCGGCTCCCGGCTGGGCCACGTGCGTGTCGGTCACCTCGACGAAGAGGAACTCCTTGAAGAACCGCGTCGCGGGCACGGGGAACCCGGCGCAGCCGATGGTGATCGTGCTCGTCGTCGTCACGTTGGCGCGGCGGGCAGCGTAGCACGGGGGGCGCGTGTCACTCCCCGATGTCCTCGCTGGCGGCCGGCAGGCCCATGATGCGGGTGGCGAGCTGGTGGCCCAGGCGCCGCGCCGCGGCGCGTACGGCGTCGGCGTGGTGGAAGGTCGATCCGCGGGCGGTCGCGTCGGTGGCCACCGTCTCCTCGGCGCGCATGTCGCCCGTGTCCGCCTCGGGCTCCGCGTCGGGGCCGCGGGCGATCCAGGCGCGGGCGACGACGGCGACGTCCGTGCCTCTGGCGACAGGCTGATTGGCCACGGCGGAAATGCCCTCGCTCCTCTCGTCGGCCCGCAGGACCTCGATCTCGATGCGCGGGTAGCTCTCGCCGCCCTCGAGCGCCCCGGCGCGCGCGAGCTCCTCGCGCACCCCGCTCGCCACCTCATCTGGCGCCACCGCATCCGCGACGGCGACGCGCACCAGCTTCACGTGAAGATGCTCGGGGTGAGCAGCGTAGACGGACTGGTACCCGCACGCACACAGCAGCAGCGCCGCCGGCCACGTCTTCATCCGACGATGAAGTTGACGATCTTGCCTTTGACGTAGATGAACTTGCGCACGGTCTTGCCCTCGAGGTGCGCCGTCACCTTGGGCTCCGCCATCGCCGCCGCGCGCGCGGTGTCCTCGTCGGCGTCGACCGCCAGGGTGATCGTGCCGCGGAGCTTGCCGTTCACCTGGACGCCGATCTCGACCTCGGCATCCTTCACGAGCGCCGGGTCGAACTCGGGCCACGGCTCGTAGGCGAGCGAGCCCTTGCCGGGCCCCCCGTTCAGCCGCTCCCACAGCTCCTCGCCGAGATGCGGCGCGAAGGGCGAGAGGAGCAGCGCGAGCGTCTTGACCGCGTCGTGCGGCGCCGCCGCGAGCCCGCCCAGGTGCTTCACGAGGATCATCATCGCGCTGATCGCCGTGTTGAAGCGCAGCGCCTCGATGTCCCCGCCCACCTTCTTCACCGTCTTGTGCACGAGGCGCCGCGTCGCCTCGTCGTACGCCGCCGCGTCGGTGGTCGTCGGGCCGGTGGCCACGTTCCACACGCGGTCGAGGAAGCGGCTCACGCCCTCGATGCCGCTCGTCTGCCAGGGCTTCACCTGCTCGAGCGGTCCCATGAACATCTCGTAGACGCGCAGCGCGTCGGCCCCGTGCGCCTTCACGACGTCGTCGGGGTTGATCACGTTCCCGCGCGACTTGCTCATCTTCTCGTTGTTCTCGCCCAGGATCATCCCCTGGTGCACGAGCTTCTGGAAAGGCTCGGCGTGCTTCACGAACCCCGCGTCGAAGAGCACCTTGTGCCAGAACCGCGCGTAGAGCAGGTGCAGCACGGCGTGCTCGCTCCCTCCCACGTAGAGGTCCACGGGCATCCACTCGTCGTACGCCTTCTGCGACCAGCCCTCGCGGTCGTTCTTCGGATCGAGGTACCTGAGGTAGTACCAGCACGATCCCGCCCACTGCGGCATCGTGTTCGTCTCGCGCGCGTACCACTGCCCGTCCTTCTGGAAGAAGCGCCAGTCGACGGCGCGCGCGAGCGGCCCCGCCGGATCTTGCCCGGGGCGGAAGTCCTCGAGGTCCGGCAGGCGCAGCGGCAGCTCGCTCTCGGGCACCGCGATCGGCTTCTCGTAGTGCACGGTGAACTTGGCGCCGGGCTTGCGCGGATCGCCCTCGCTCGTCACCGGGAAGTAAATGGGGATCGGCTCCCCCCAGTAGCGCTGGCGCGAGAAGACCCAGTCGCGCAGGCGATACGTGACGCGAGCGTTCCCCTTCCCTCGCGCCGCCAGCCACTCGGTCACCGCGCGTCGGACCTCCGGCGCCGGCATCCCGTCGGCGATCTTCAGCTGCGTCTTCTGACGCCACGCCACGCCCTCGCTCGTGTCGACCGTGTACGCCGCCGCCTGCACGTCCACCGCCGATCCGTCGGCCGGCGCGATCACCTGCACGATCGGCAGCGCGTACGTCTTGGCGAACGCGTGGTCGCGCTCGTCGTGCGCCGGGACCGCCATGATGGCGCCCGTTCCGTACGTCGCGATGACGTAGTCGCCGACCCACACGGGCACCTTCTCGCCGTTGATGGGGTTCACCGCGTCGACGCCGAGCGGCACGCCCGTCTTCGTCTTGGCCTCGGTGCGGTCGAGATCACTCTTGCGCCGCGCCGCCTCGACGTACGCGCTCACCTCGGCGCTCTTGCCGAGCTTCGCCACCAGCGGATGTTCCGGCGCCACCACGACGTACGTCGCCCCCGCGAGCGTGTCGGCTCGCGTCGTGAACACGCGGATCACGTCGCCGCTGCCGCTCGACCCGGCCACGTCGAAGTCCACCTCGGCGCCCTCGCTGCGGCCGATCCAGTTGTGCTGCTTGAGCTTCGTGTCCGGCCAGTCGAGCCCCTCGAGGTCGGCGTCCAGCCGGTCGGCGTACGCGGTGATCTTGAGCATCCACTGGCGCAGCGGCGTCCGCTCCACCGGGTGCCCGCCGATCTCGCTCTTGCCGTCGATCACCTCTTCGTTCGCGAGCACCGTCCCCAGCGCCGGGCACCAGTTCACCGGTATCTCCGCCTGGTAGGCGAGCCCGCGCTCGAAGAGCTTGAGGAAGATCCACTGCGTCCACTTCACGTACCCGGGGTCCGTCGTGTCGACCTCGCGGTCCCAGTCGAAGGAGAACCCCAGCATCATCAGCTGGCGCTTGAACGTGGCGATGTTCTCGCGCGTCGTCTCGCGCGGATGCGTGTTCGTGCGGATCGCGTGCTGCTCGGCCGGCAGGCCGAACGCGTCCCACCCCATCGGGTGCAGCACGTCCACGCCGCGCATGCGCGCGTGACGCGCGACGATGTCGGTCGCCGTGTACCCCTCCGGGTGCCCCACGTGCAGGCCCGATCCCGACGGGTACGGGAACATGTCGAGCACGTACATCTTGCGACGCCCCGCGTGCCGCGTCGCGCGGAAGGTCCCGTGCTCCGCCCAGTACCTCTGCCATTTCGGCTCGATGGCGCCCGCCTGGTACCTCTCCCGACCACCCGATTGTTCGCTCATGGACGAGGCGAGCGATCTAGCATGGGGATTCGCGGGGAGGAGGAGCACCTTAGCTTGGACGATCCGCTGCACCGCGATCAGGACGGCGAGCTGTGGCGTGCGTTCGTCGAGGCCTCGCCCGACGTCGTGCTCGTCGTCGACGCCGACGACGCCACGATTCTCTACTCCAACCGCGCCCCCAAGGCCTTCGAGGGCGGCCGCGTCGCCGGACGCAAGATGTGGGAGTTCGCCACCGGGCCCGACGCGGAAGGACGCCTGCGCGAGAAGCTGCGGGAGGTGCGCGAGGGACGCCGCGCGCTTCACTACGAGCATCCCGGCTATCGCGACGACGGATCTCTCGGCTGGTACGAGGTGCGCGTGATCCCCGTCGTCCAGGGCGACGAGCCCGTTCGGCGCGTGCTCTGGGTGTCGAGCGACGCCACCGTGCGCCACGAGACCCAGGAGCGCCTCGAGGCGAGCGAGCGCCTCTTCCGCGCCGTCGTCGAGCAGGGCGACGAGTGCATCGTCATGTTCGGCGCCGACGGCCGCTTCACCTACGTGAGCCCCGCGGTCGAGCGCACCCTCGGCTACGCGAAGGAGGAGCTCATCGGCAGACCGGCCATCGAGATCGTCCACCCCGACGACGCCAAGACGGCGTGGAATGTGGGCCGCGGGGGCGAGCCCGGCGTCACCAACCCGCGCAAGCTCCGCATCCGCCACAAGGACGGATCGTGGCGATGGCTCGACGGCACGTCGACCAACCTGCTCCACGATCCCGCCGTGCGCGCCGTCGTGAGCACGAGCCGCGACGTCACCGAGGAGAAGGAGCGCCACGAGCAGCTCGCCTTCCAGGCCGCGATGCTGGACCAGGTGAACGAGCCGGTGGTCGCGACCGATCTGAAGTCGAACTTCATCTACTGGAACGCCGCCGCCGAGCGGCTCTTCGGCTGGACGGCGGCCGAGGTGCTCGGCAGGAACAGCGACGAGTTCGTCCAGTCGAGCTACCCGCGCGGGCACGAGGAGCTGGTGGCGTCGCTGCAGGCGACCGACACGTGGCGCGGCGAGATCGTGGCGAACAAGCGGAACGGTGAGCTCATCACGGTCGAGGCGAGCATCCGCATCCTGCGCGACGCGAACATCGGCATCACGGTGATGAAGGACATCACCGAGCGGCGCGCGCTCGAGGAGCAGCTGCGGCAGTCGCAGAAGATGGAGGCCATCGGCCTGCTCGCGGGCGGCGTCGCGCACGACTTCAACAACCTGCTCGCCGTCATCGTCGGCTTCAGCGAGCTCGCGGCGCGCAAGCTCCCGCAGGGCCACCCGGTGGCGTCGCAGCTCGCAGAGGTGTTCGACGCCGCGCGACGCGGCGGGGACCTGACGCGCAAGCTCCTCGCCTTCTCGCGCAAGCAGATCATCCAGCCGCGCGTGCTCGACGCCGCCGAGGCGGTGGACGACTTCAGCCGGCTGCTCTCGCGCATCCTCGGCGAGGACGTGGAGCTCATCATCGACAACCCCGAGGAGGAGATCCTCGTGCGCGCCGATCCGGTGCAGCTCGAGCAGGTGCTGCTCAACCTGTGCACCAACGCGCGGCAGGCGATGCCCCAGGGCGGCACGCTGCGCCTGACGACGTCGCACGCCACGTTCGACGCGGCCATCGTGCGCAAGCAGCCGTGGGCGCGCGTGGGGACCTTCGTGGAGATCGTGGTGGCCGACACGGGCGTCGGCATGGACGCGAAGACGAAGGAGCACGTCTTCGAGCCGTTCTTCACGACGAAGCCGGAGGGCACGGGGCTCGGGCTCGCGACGGTACACGGCATCGTGCAGCAGCACGGCGGGTTCGTGCACGTCGAGAGCGCGCCGGGCGAGGGCACGACGTTCCGCGTCTACATGCCGAGGGCCGAGGACACGGCGGCCAGCTCGGCGCCGCGGTCGGGGCCCGCGCCGCAGACGCCACCGCGCGCCAGCCCCTGATCGCCATGGCATGGGGGGCCAGGCCTGGCGCAGGTCGCACCGCGAAGAACCCGGGAAATCCGCGGTGCACGGGCCTTGCACTCGAGGGGTGGGCATGAGGCTCACAGCGAAGCTCGTACAGGTCGCGGCGATCGTCGCGGCGGCCAGCGGATGCGGCGGCTCCGCATCCTCGACCGCCCATGACGGCGGAACCACCGAGGGCGGCAACGCGGGTGACGCGTCGCCCGACGGCCCGATCGTCGGCTGCGGAGGATGCGGCTGCGGGGGAGACGGCGCGCCACCGCCGACCGTATCGATCCCCGCGGCGCAGGCGTGTCAGATGCTCGAGGAGAGCCGCATGATCGCCACGGTGGCCGTCGGCACCGCGTGCCAGCAGGCGTGCTCGGACAGCGGAATCGGATACATCTGCGAGTTGCCCCAGTCGTTCGTGAGCGACGTGCAGTCGCTCAATCCCGACGGAGGGGTTCCGACGGATGCCAGCCCATTCGCGCTCGACTGTCCGACCAGCCCGACGACCGTGACGGTCACCTGCACCCTGAACTGCACCGGGCGCCTGACCGAGGGCTACTGCGCGCCCGAGGGCACGCGCAGCGAGGGCGAGCGCCTCGCCGCGATGGCCTACCTCGAGGCCGTGAGCGTCCACGCCTTCGAGCGGCTCCAGTGGGAGCTCGAGGTGCACCGCGCTCCGGCCTCGCTGCTCCGCGAGGCACGCCGAGCGCGCCGCGACGAAGTGCGCCACACGGCCATGACCACGCGCCTCGCCCGCCGGCACGGCGCCTCCCCTCGCCTCCCCGAAGCGCCGGCCCCGGCCCGCGCCCGCACCCTCTTCGAGGTGGCGCTCGAGAACGCCGTCGAAGGATGCATCCGCGAGACCTACGGCGCGGTGCTGGGGCTCGTCGAGGCGCAGACGTCACGTGACGTCACGTTGCGCCGCGCGATGCAGTCGATCGCCGCCGACGAATGCCGCCACGCGGAGCTCGCGTGGGCCGTGCACGCCTGGGCCATGCCGCGCCTCACGGGCGACGAGCGTCGCGCCGTGGAGCGCGCGATGAAGGACGCGGTGGCCGAGATCGCTGCCCGCGATCCGCGCACCGCGTCCGTCCTCTTCAGCGCAGAGCGAACTGCGATCGCTTGACGAAGCGCCCGTCGCCCTTCTTGCCGAGGTACTTGCCGTCCTGCACGACGACGCGCCCGTGCGACAGCACGTGCGTCGGCGCGCCCACGACGTCGCGCCCCTCGTAGGGCGAGTAGTCGACGCGCATGTGCAGCGTCTTCTCGCTGAGCGTGTGCTTCTTCTCCCCGTCCCACACGACGAGGTCCGCGTCGGCCCCCACCGCGATGGTGCCCTTGCGCGGATAGAGCCCGAAGATCTTCGCCGGAGCCGTGCTCGTGATCTCGACGAACCGGTTCATCGAGATGCGCCCGGCGCGCACCCCGCCGTCCCAGAGCAGGTGCATGCGCGTCTCGATCCCGGGCATCCCGTTGGGGATCTTCGCGAAGCTGTCCTTCCCGAGCTCCTTCTGTCCCTTCATGCAGAAGGGGCAGTGGTCGGTCGACACGACCTGCAGGTCGTGCGTCTTGAGCCCGCGCCACAGCTCCTCCTGGAACTCGCGCGGCCGCAGCGGCGGTGTGCACACGTACTTGGCGCCCTCGAAGCCGGGGCGATCCAGGTCGTCCTGCGAGCAGAAGAGGTACTGCGGGCACGTCTCGGCGAACGCCAGGAGGCCGCGGTCGCGCGCCTGCACCACCTGCTCGAGCGCGCGCGGGGCGCTCAGGTGCACGATGTACACCGGCGCCCCGGCCATCTCGGCAAGACAGATCGCGCGGTGCGTCCCCTCGGCCTCGGCGATCTGCGGGCGCGTGAGCGCGTGATAGACGGGCGACGTGTGCCCCTTGGCGATCGCCTGCTGCACGAGAACGTCGATGGGGATCCCGTTCTCGGCGTGCATGCAGATGAGGCCACCGATCTCGCCGGCGCGCTGCATGGCGCGGAATATCTGCCCGTCGTCCACGAGGAAGACGCCCGGGTAGGCCATGAACATCTTGAACGACGTGACCCCCTCGTCGACGCACCGCTGCATCTCGGCGACCGTGCCGTCGTTCACGTCGGTCATGATCATGTGGAACGCGTAGTCGACGGCGGCCTTGCCCTCGGCCTTGCCGTGCCACGTGTCGAGCCCCTTGCGCAGCGGCTCGCCCTTGGCCTGGATCGCGAAGTCGACGATGCACGTCGTCCCGCCGTGCGCGGCCGCCAGCGTGCCCGTCTCGAAGTCATCGCTCGACGAGGTGCCGCCGAACGGCATGTCGAGGTGCGTGTGCGCGTCGATCCCGCCGGGCATGACGTACTTCCCGCGCGCATCGATCGTCGTGTCCCACTGCCCCGACGGCGCCGCGTCCTTCCCGAAGATGGCCGCGATCTTCCCGTCGACGATCGCGACATCCGCCGCGTACGTATCGACGGCCGTCACCACAGTCCCGCCCTGAATCAACGTCCTGCCGCTCATGGCGCGGACGATACCGCTTTTGTGCCTGTATGCACGAGGCACTAGGAATTGGTTCTTAACCGCAGAGGCGCAGAGGGGAGAGGAGGCCGCAGAGGTTTGGGTGTGGATCCACACAAGACCCTCTGCGTTCT
>DATJYG010000933.1:0-11789 GCA_035499695.1 Polyangiaceae bacterium | reverse complement strand
TCGTTTTCGAGAGCGAAGGGTCGTTTCGGAGAGCGGAGGCTCGTTTTCGAGAGCGAAGGCTCCTTTCCGAGACCCAAGGCTCCTTTTCGAGAGCGAAACGGCGGCGGGTTGCTTTCGTCGGACGAGAGGGATGGGAGCGGTTCGAGTTAGAGCTTGAAGGTCAGAACCCCGACCTCTTGGACTTCACGCGGCGGTCGATTGCATTGCCGACGTGATGCTCCGCCTAGCGTCAGACGGTCGTATCCTGCAGCCGATGCCTCGCGATGGTTCGGGCGATCCGTACCGCGATTCTGCTCCAGGTGCCCGCAGGGCCCAGCGTTCCCTGGACCCTGCTGCGAACCGAATCGTTCTGGAACCACTACCTCGGTGAGGCTCTTCGAGGTTCCTGGCGATGGCGCATTGGTCGTCGGGGTGACCAGAACCTTCGGCAGCTCGGGGGGAACGACCAAGCGCACTGGCACCCGCACGCGTTGCGATGGCAGGAGGTCGATCTCATCTCCAAGGTCGCCAGCCGCTCGAACCCCGAGCTGACGCATCCTGGACTTGCGCTCCTCTTTCTCTGCCCGTTCTCCGCGTTGGGAGACGACGATCCAGTCGAGCCGGCGCAGCGCGACGTTCAGGCGGCGTGGCTGGGGCTCGGCTTCTCGGCCGCGACGTGCCCGCGACTGGCCGGAGCAGACTTCCGTGGGCAGCATCTTCGATGGGTCCAGGATCAACGAGGCCGCTGGTACCCCACACAAGACGAGGGCGCGGAACGCACCCTCGACTTGTACTCGCTTCGCCTGCCGGACAACGACGAGTTCCCGTTCGCGGTCGCGGGTCGAGGTCGCGGTCGAGGTCGCGGTCGAGGTCGAGGTCGCGCCTACAACAAGTGCAGGTACTTCTTCGCGCGCTCGGCGCCCGTCTTCATCAGGGCCTTCGTCTCGTCGTCCCCGAGCCGCAGCTTCTTCGCGAGCGAATCGAGCATCGCGACCTCGTCCTTCGACTGGTCCCCGTCCGCAAACGTGAGCAGCACCGCGTGCTGAAACAAGACGCGCCGGTCATCCGCCGAGAGATCCTGCAGCTCGATGTCGTCGAGCGTGCGCTTCGTCGCGGCGTACTCGTGCAGGATCTCCTTCTCCTTGTCGCTCGCGCTGTACGCGTCGAGGAGCGCGTCGAGCATCTCCTTCTCGGTCTGGGCGAACACGCCGTCCGCCCACGCGACGGGCACCAGGGCCTTCACGATTGCGATGTCCTGCTCGTGCATGGGCCCTAGCCTACGTCATTTGCCCGAGACGTGCGCCACGCGTCGGGGCGCCTTCCCCGTGGGGGGCGAGCCGAAAGGCGCGCCGGTAGCCGCGGGCGGAGTGCTGTCCTCCGCGAAGTCCGAGGCGGCGACGTGGATGCGCTTCCGGTACGTCGTCGGCCCCGCGAGCAGGATGTCGACGTCCTCGCCGCACCCCTGCTGCTGCTCGATGCGCGCGTCGGGACCGAGCCCGGCGAGCATCCAGATCTCGGCGCCGCGCGGCGTCGCCACGACGTGCACCGTGCCGGGAGGACCCTGGCCGCCGACGGCGCTGCCCGGCTCTCCCGCGGGCCACGCGTCGTTCGCGCCGTGTGCTGCCTTCGACTTGTCGAGCTGCACCGCCGCCTCGTAGCGGGGCTTGCCGTCGGGGCCGGGATCCCACGCGGCGCCCGCCGGGACGACGACGCGCTTGGGAGCGAAGCCCTCGGCGGTCGCGACGAACTCGAGTCGAGCGCCGACCGGCATGCGGTCGACGTCGACCGGGGCCTGGCCCTTGCGCACGAGCACCTCGGCGTGCGGCGGGACGTCGCTCACGACGAGCGTCTGGATGCACGTGGACGACGCGGGCGCGCTCGACGCCGACCCCGTCGGCGACTGCGGATCTTGATGCGTCGATGCGCCGCGGGGCAAGAGTGTGATCGCGTAGGCGCCAGCGGCGATCGCCCCGACCGCGAGGATGACCACGACCCACCCTGGCCCGCGCGATGGCTTCAGTCGCGGGACGCTCGGCAGCGAAGCGCGCGTCTGCTTGAGCTTCGAAGGCTGCGTCGGGAGCTGCCGCTCGTCGGAGTTGGGTACGGCCAGCACCGGAGCCGGCGCCGCGCCGCCCTTCTTGCTCCGCGGTGACTCGTCGGCGAGTGCGAGCAGCGATTCGACGTCCGCGTCGCTACCCGCGACGGCCTGCGCGACGCCCGGCGTGACGGGCACCGCCCGGGTCTCCATGCGCCGCGCGATCTCGGGTGGCGGTGGCGTCGGCTCGAGCCCCGCCATCTTCTTGAGGTCGCGTGCGTGCTGCTGCTCGCCCGCGCCCGAGACGCTGAAGTCGGCGATGAGGTCGTCGACGTCCGCCTGCGACGGAGACGGCGTCCGACCGGGCGACTCGAACTCCATCGTGGGCAGCTCGCTCAGGGACGTACGCCCCGGCTCGGGGGTCGCCTTCTTCAGGACCTCCTCGGGGATCTGTCCGCGCGCCGTCGTCGGCTCCTCCTGCGGCGTGAAGCTCGCAGCCGACGGCGGCCTCGGCGGCGGAGGCGCCGGAGGAGGCGGGGGAGGAGCTTCTTCTTCCACCACGGGCGGCGGTGGCGGCGTGGGCGGTGGCGGTGCTGGCGGCGGTGCGGCGATCGCAGGTGACGACGGCCTGCGCGACGGAGGCGGCCCTGGCTCGGCCGACGGCGTCGAGGGCAGAGCGTTGCGTCCCACGCCGAGGGTCACGCGCTTGACCTCCCGGGCGAGCCTGGCGAGGGCGCGGCGGCCCGCGGCGCGGTTGACCGGGATGAGCGCCGCCTCGAGCTCCTCGGCGAGCGCCGGCAGACCGCCTCCGTTCCTCCGCTTGCTCGCGGCCGCGAGCGCGGGAGTCTGCGATCCGCTCGCCTCGAGCAGCCGGGCCAGCGCGGCGCGGATGGACGTCTCGGCGTCGCCGACGGCCGAATCGCGCTTCGGCTTCACGAGGGCCACGATGCCTTCTTCGCTCACGTAGACGCTCTTCGGGTCGACGTCGCCGCCGTTCGGGTCCGCGTGCTCGGCCACCTCGAGCACGAGATAACCCGCGAGCTCCGGTGCGAGTGGGACGCGCTTCGTGCCCACGACGGCGAACACCTGCTCGAGCGTGACCGACGATTCGAGCGGCCCGCCGCTCATGCCGCGCGCTCCTGCCCCCCCGGCGAGGGGCGAGAAGGTGACTCGTCTGCCGGGCGCACCGGCACCCCGTGCGTGGCGAGGTACCGCTTCACTTCGCCGATCGAATGCGTCCCGTCGTGGAAGATGCTCGCCGCGAGCACGGCGCTCGCGCGCCCCTCGACGACGCCGGTCACCAGGTGTTCCAGCTTGCCGACGCCACCGCTGGCGATGACCGGGATGGACACGGCGTCGGACACGGCGCGCGTCAGCGCGATGTCGTAGCCGGAGAGCGTCCCGTCGCGGTCCATGCTCGTGAGGAGTATCTCGCCGGCGCCGAGGAGGGCGACTTTCTCGGCCCAGGCGACGGCATCGAGCCCCGTCGCCGTACGCCCGCCGTTGACGAACACTTCCCAGCCGCCTTCGCGCCGACGCGCGTCGACTGCGACGACGATGGCCTGCGAGCCCCACGCTCCGGCTGCGCGCTCGACGAGCTCCGGCGTGCGCACCGCCGCCGTGTTGATGCTCACCTTGTCGGCGCCCGCCGCGAGCAGCGCGCGCACGTCGTCCTCGCTCCGGACTCCGCCGCCCACCGTGAGCGGGATCCGCAGGACGTCAGCCGTGCGCGCCACGACGTCGACCAGGGCGCCTCGGCCCTCGGGCGACGCGGCGATGTCCAGGAACGCGACCTCGTCGGCCCCCTCGCGGTCGTAGCGGGCCGCCTGCTCCACCGGGTCTCCGGCGTCGCGCAGCCCCTCGAAGCGCACGCCCTTCACGACGCGGCCGTCCTTCACGTCGAGGCACGGGATGACGCGCTTCGCCAGCATGGGAGCCAGGCCCAGGCTACCCCAAAGCGTCAGTGATTACCGCTTCCGGGGCTCGTAGAGGTCGAGCAGCTTCTCGATGGACGACAGGCTGTTCTCGATCGCGTCCTGCACGATCGAGTGCATGGTCGCGCTCGAGCCCTTGAGCGCCTCGTAGTACCTCTGGCGCTCCGTCGAGTGGATGATCGCCGGCGGGTAGCCGCTGCGCAGGAGGAGCAGGTTCATGAAGAGCCGCGCGACCTTCCCGCTGTCGCTCGCGAAGGGGAAGATGCGCAGCAGGTCGTAGTGCGCGCGCGCGGCGAGGCGCACGTGCGTGCGCGTGCGGCGCGTCTCGGGATCGTTCACCCAGTCGATGACCTGCCGCAGCTTGTAGGCGATCTTGTCGGGCGGCGCGTACTCGTGGAAGTAGAGCCGGTGCTGGGGGATGTCCTTGCGGTACTTGACCGTCTTGATGTCCCCCTCTTCGGGATGCAGCACGAGGTAGATGCGCTTCACCACGTCGACCGTGATGGGCATGCGCCGCTTGCCCGCGTAGTCGCGGACGAAGTTGAGCGCCTCGCGGTGCCGGCGGATCTCCTCGACCACCGGCTGCATGCTCGAGTCGAACGCCACGTTGGCGTCGCTCGCCCCGATCGCGGTGCGAAGCTCGGGCATCGTGTAGACGACCCCCTCGAGCGCGCTGTCGTGCGCGATCCAGCTCATGTCCAGGTCGTTGCGGTACTTGTCCTGGACCTCGGCCGGAGCCGCCTTCAGGCGCTCCTCGAGGTAGGCCGTGCGCTCCTCGAGGGAGGGGACCCGGACGGTCTCGGCGGGCGGCGCGGCCGCCTTCTTCTTCGCGGAAGTTCGTGACGCCATCGTGGCTGCGCGCGCTGCTGCTCTCCCTGCTTTTGCCATCGTCACGAAAACACACGCTTTTCTTCGCGAATGCTAGACGACGAGGTCGGCGCAGCCTAGTTGTGTCCCACCAAAGGCGTCAAGTGCTCGCCCAGCTCACCGTCCGGAATGTGGTCCTCATCGAGCGGCTGGTGCTGGAGCTGTCGCGCGGGTTCAACGTGGTAACCGGGGAAACTGGGGCGGGCAAGTCGATGCTGATCGACGCCCTGTCCCTGGTGCTGGGTGGGCGGGCCCGGCCGGACATGGTGCGGGCGGGGGCGGAGGAGGCCGAGGTCGAGGCTCTGTTCGAGTTCGGCCCTCGCCGGGCAGGCCTCGAGACGGGTTCTCGCCTGGGGTCGAAGCTGGAGGAGGCTGGGATTCCGGCCGACAGGGAACTGGTCGTCCGTAGGGTGCTCCAGTCCGAGGGGCGCAGCCGGGCCTACGTCAACGGCCGCCTCTGTACGGCGGCACAGCTCGCCGACCTGGCGGCGGACCTGTGCGACATCGCGTCGCAGCACGAGAGCGTCACGCTGACCGACCCCGCGACGCACGTGGAGTACCTCGACGCCTTCGGCGACCTCGAGACCGACCGTGCTCGCGTGGCCGAGCACGTGGACGCGCTGGCCGAGGTCACGCGCGAGCTCGACGCGGCGGCGGCTCAGGAGCGCAGCCGCGCCGAGCGCGAGGACTTCTTGCGCTGGCAGCTCCGGGAGATCGAAGAGATCGACCCGCGCGACGGCGAGGAGGCGGACCTCGAGCACGAGCGGGCCCGCCTCCGGCACGCCGAGAAGCTGCAATCTGCCACCCGGCGTGCGGCCGACCGGCTGGACGAAGGCGAGAACGCCGTGTGCGACGAGCTCGCGAGGCTCGGGGCGGAGCTCGATCAGGCGGCGGGAATCGACGGGTCGCTCTCGCCGCTGGCGCGCGCGGTGGAGTCGGCGCGCGCGGAGCTGGCGGAGGCCGCACGGGCGCTCTCGCGCTACGCCGAGGGGGTCGAGGCGAGCCCCGAGCGGCTGGCGGAGATCGAGGAGCGGGCGTTCCGCCTGCAGAAGCTGCTGCGCAAGCACGGGCCGACGACGGCGGACCTGCTGGCGCGGCGGGCGGCGCTCGCGAGGGAGCTCGCGTCCCTGGCGACGGCGTCCGAGCGGGTGGCGGAGCTCGAGGGCGAGAAGGCCCGTCGGCTCGCCGATGCGGGGGCGGCCGCACGCGCGCTCTCCCGCAAGCGGAGCGACGCGGCCGAGCGCCTCGCGTCGGCGATCGGTCGAGAGCTGCAGCAGCTCGGGATGGGCCGGGCGCGCGTGGTCGTCGAGGTATCACCCTCCGCCGGAGCCGGCGACGCGATGCTCGTGGACGGCGCGCGCCTGACGCGATCGGGCATCGACCGGGTCGAGTTCCTCGTGGCGCCGAACCGCGGCGAGGAGCCACGCCCGCTGCGCCGCATCGCCAGCGGCGGCGAGCTGTCGCGCGCCCTGCTGGCGCTCAAGCGCGTCCTCGCGGATCAGGGGCCGGCGGGCACGTACGTGTTCGACGAGGTGGACGCCGGCGTGGGCGGCGCCGTCGCCGAGGTCATCGGCCGTTCGATCGCCGACATCGCGCGCCACCGCCAGGTCGTGTGCATCACGCACCTGCCCCAGATCGCGGCGCTGGCCGACGCGCACTTCGTCGTCGACAAGCACGAGGCGCGCGGCCGCACGCACACCACGGTGCGCAAGCTCGACCCGCGCGAGCGCGTCGACGAGATCGCCCGCATGATCGGCGGCATCAAGGTGGGCGACGCGGCGCGCAAGGCGGCCGAGGAGCTCCTGGCGAACCGCGGCTCGTGAGCCCTACGCCAGCCTACGCCACGAACAGGGCCGCGACGTTCTCGCTGTTGCGGAGCGCGCGGTTACGCGCGGTGAGGATCTCGACGCCGGTCTTCGTGACGAGCACCGTGTGCTCGAACTGGGCGCTGAGCGATCCGTCGGCGGTGCGAACGGTCCACTTGTCGCCGGGATCGACCTCGACTTCCCACCCGCCGAGATTGACCATCGGCTCGATGGTGAAGGTCATGCCGGCCCGCACCCGCTCGCCCGTCCCGCGCTTGCCGTAGTGCTTCACCTGCGGCGCGTCGTGGAACTTGCGGCCGATGCCGTGCCCCACGAAGTCGCGCACGACGCTGCAGCCCTGCGCCTCGACGTACTCCTGGATCGCCGCGCCGATGTCCCCGAGGCGCGCGCCCTCCTTCACCTCGGCGATGCCCATGTCGAGCGCCTTGCGCGCGACCTCGGTCACGTGCCGCGCCTGAGGGCTCGGCGTCCCGATGTAGAAGGTGGCGCTCGTGTCGCCGTGGAAGCCCTCGTACACGTGGGTCACGTCGACGTTCACGATGTCGCCGTTGCGCAGCACGGTCGCGTCCGGGATCCCGTGGCACACGACGTCGTTGATGCTGGTGCACACGCTCTTGGGGAAGCCCTTGTAGTGGAGCGGCGCGGGGCGTGCGCCCTGCGAGAGCGTGTGCTCGTGCACGATGCGGTCGACGTCGAGCGTCGTCATGCCCGGCCGGATCTGGTCGCCCGCGACGAGCAGCGTCTCGGCTGCCAGCTGGCAGACCTTGCGCATCAGCTCGATCTCGCGGGGGCTCTTGATCTCGACGGGCACGGTACGACTCGTCAGTCGGATAGCACCCTGTGCCCCTCAGCGCACCTGCTGAAGCAGCACCGCGGCCTGGACCGCGTCTTTGACGGGCCCCGTGTCGCCCGCGAGGTGGAAGTGCTCGTCCCACTCGTCCGGCGCTCCCGCGCGCGCGAATGCGCGAACGAAGGCGACGAACGTCTTGCCCACCAGGCCTCCCTCGAAGGCGTGCACCATGGGCGCGCCCGGGTCGGTGTCCTCGACCTCCAGCGTGAAATCGGTGTCCAGCGGGCCCGCGCCGGCCATGTGCTCCAGCGTGTGCATCCCGAGCTGCCAGGTGTGGCGCTTGTCCTCGCGCTTGTCGGTGACGGTCAGCACGCGCACCCGCACGACCGCGTCCCCCGTCTGCGTCCGCTCGCGCAGGCGCGTGTCGCTCATGGGGGCCGCGCCGGCAGCAACCTGGAAACCGACCGCGTCCGGGTCGATCCCGTCGTCGAAGAGGTCCGCCGAGTGGCCCGTGTACGGCGGCAGGTCGCGCCCGGGGCCGTTGGCACCCTTGCCACAGGCGAGCGTTCCGGCGCCGGCGCCGGCGCCGGCGCCGGCGACCAAGGCGGCGAGCGCGGCCAGGGCGATGCCCCGCAAGAGGATCGGACGGCGAGGCTCACGCCGCATCGCGTCTTCATGTATCGCGGATCGGGGATGCTCGTCCAACGTGCGAGGCAAGTCCGCCATGTGGTACCTTCCGCGCATGAAAAGAGGGGTCCTCGCGCTCTCGCTGCTCACCCTCGGGGCGGGCGCAGCACTCGCCAGCGCGGTCAGCCTACCTGCCACCGCCGCTCCGCCCGCAGCACCTGCAGGTGACGCGCCCACCGCCTCGTCGCTCTCCGGGCTCGTCGAGAAGGAGCTGCACTGGGGCATGAGCCACCAGCAGGTGACGCAGGTCTACAACCAGACGGGAGGGTTCTTCGACCGCGAGTACGCGCCGCAGCTCATGAAGCTGCAACCGGGCGTCGCGCAGCAGCAGCTCGAAGCCGACCGCGATAGTCGCAAGGCGAACTTCGAGCGAAGCTACACCGAGTTCAACATCGGCACGCCGACGGGATACGACGTCGGCGCGCTGCACACCGAGTACACCTACGGGAACGGCGAGGCCGTGCAGCGGCTCTTCAAGGACGGCAAGAACCGCTTCTTCTTCTACATCAAGGACCGGCTCTGGAAGATCTACGACGAGATCCCGCTGCGCGCCGACGCGCCGCTCGGCTCGTCGTACCAGGAGGCCGTCACGAAGCTGAACGGGCTGCTCGCGGTGCCGGGACGAATCCGCGCCGCCAACGCGCAGACGGGGCTCGAGCGCACCGAGGCCGACTGGCAGGACGCCAAGAGCCACCTCCGCGCCGTCGACCGCTCGGGCGAGCACCTCGTCGGCGTCGTCCTCGAGGACAGGAACACGCTCTCGAACCTGACCGCGCTGCGCTCGGTGAAGCCGCCGGATCCCTTCGCGCTCGACCCGTCGATCGCGAACATCACGAAGAACGGCGTGACCGACCCCAACGCCGCGAAGGGCGGCTCGCCCGACGGCGGCAAGGGCAAAGGGAAACACTGAGGCGGGGCGCGGGGTAGGGACCCGCGCAAACCCCAGGGAGGGGCCCCGCCGACCACGCGAGACTCACGCGTCGAGCTTTTGGGCGCCCTCGGGGACCCTCACGCCCGTCGTGACGAAGACGCGGAGCTTGGGGGCCGCCGTCCGCAGGGCCGGCAGGATGACCTTGTCCCCGGTGATGGACGCCCCCGGACAGCCGGCGCACGTCCCCGCGAGGTGGATGTAGACGTCCTCCCCGTCGACCTTCACGAGATACATCTCACCCCCGTCGTTCTTCACGATTGGGGCGAGGATCTCCCTGCAAATGCGCAGGACTTGCGCGTGCAGGGGCGATTGTTTGGTGCTGTCCGAGGCGCGCTCCACGCTGGCTTTCTCTGGCGGTCCGGGGAAGCTCCATCATCGCGGCTGCCCGGGGTGCCTGGCAAGGCGTTCACAAGGCGTTCAAGGCGTTGTCCCCTTTTCCGGCGTGGCGGTATATTCCATGGGAGCGGCCTTCTGCCGCTTGGCCCTCCCCGACCCCCGCGAGGCACGTGGCGCGCTATCGCCTCAGGTTTCTGCTCCAGGAGTTCGATCTGGCGCTCGGCTCGACCGTCATCGGCCGGAGCCTGGACTGCACCCTCACCATCGAGGATCCGCTCGTCTCGCGGCAGCACGCGCGCATCGTCATCGCGGGCGACGAGGCCACCGTGGAGGACATGGCGAGTCGCAACGGGGTGCGCGTCAACGGCGTGCAGATCAAGGGGGCGACACCCCTGCGCGATGGCGACCGCGTGCGAATCGGCACGCAGGACTTCGTCTTCTGCCGCGTCGACCCGGCGGGGCGGGGGCACTCGAAGACCACGGGCGTGCTTCGTCTGTGCGCCAAGTGCCGCCTGCCGTACCCGCGGGTGATGCTGGCCTGCCCCAACTGCGAGGCCACCGAGCAGACCGACGAGGAGACGCTGAGCGGCAGCTTCGGCACGGAGAACCAGACCGCGTGGAGCGTGCAGCTCCTGGTCGAAGCGCTCGAGCGCGCCCTCACCCTCGGGCGCGTGGCCGACGCCGAGCGCATCGCGCGGCGCGCCACGGCTCAGGTCGAGGAACTTGCGGCCGCGGGAGGGGTCATCGACGCGAAGGCGCTCGCGGCGCTCGCGGTGCAGGCCGTGGCCACCACGCTCGCCTCCAACGACCCGACCTGGGCGATCTGGGTCATGGACATCTACCGGCGCACCAGCCGCGTGCCGCCCCTCGAGGTGGTCGAGCACCTCGCGGAGGCCGCTGCCAAGCACGCGGGCATCGTGAGCGGCAGCCTCGAGGAGCTGCTGATGCACCTCAGCCAGGCGGTGCGAAGCGCGAAGGACGGCGAAATCGAGGCTCTGGCTCGGCTGGAGCAGGTGCGGCGCGCGATCCAGGAAACCGCGGCCTCGCGAGGCGAATCTGAAACGACGGGGGAGTGGCCCGGTCCCTCCTGAATGGTGTCGAAGCTTGCCTGCCCGCGCGGCCAGACTGTAAGCCTGTAGCCGTATGCGCTACCGCCTGCGCTACCTGCACCACGACCTCGAGCTGAGCGAGGGGCAGTTCGCGGTCGGCCGCAGTGCGGCGTGCCAGCTGTCGCTGGACGACCCGCTGGTGTCGCGCCGGCACGCGCTGCTGACGGTGTCGCCCGACGGCGTCACGGTGGAGGACCTGCAGAGCCGCAACGGGGTCGTGGTCAATGGCGAGCGCATCACCGGGCGCATCCTCCTGAACCCGGGGGACCGCATCGTCATCGGCTCGCAGGAGCTGACGTTGCTCGAGGCCCGCGAGAGCGCACGGCGACAGACCGCGAGCCACGAGATGGGCAAGCGCACGCTGCCCAAGTTTCCGGCGGCGCCGGAGCTCATGGGCGGCGACGCGCGCGGGTCGTCCAACCCGCCCGACCTGACGGGCGAGTCCGACGCCGAGCCGAGCATGGTGCGGCGTGCGGACGCGTTCAACCTGCTCGGCAGCGTCGCCGAGAAGGCGCTGGCGATGGGGCGGGCCGACGAGGCGGAGCGCCTGCTCGCGAGCCCGCTGGCGGACGTGGTCGAGGCGAGCCGGGCGGGCAAGCGGCTGTCGCCGTGGCTCGTCGACATGGCGGCGAAGTTCGCGGCGAAGCTCGCGACGGCGACGGCCAAGGGCGCGTGGGCGGACTACGTGATCGAGCTGTACGACGCGCAGGTGCGCCCGTGCCCGGCGCAGGTGGTGGACGAGCTGTACGGCGCGTTCCGGCGCGTCAACGCGATCGATCTCGCCCGCCTCCGGTCGTACCTGGCCCGCCTGCGGGAGAAGCAGGCGTCGTTCGGTCCGGCGGAGAAGTTCCTGCTCCAGAGGCTCGAGGGGCTCGAACGGCTCGCTGCGCTCCGCTGACCGCGGACGCGGCGCCTTCGGGCGGGACGAGCGATTGCCACGCGAGGTTCGCCGCGGCGGCGCGGGCGATCGAGTCGCGCAGCTCCTGGTCGCGGACGGCGCCGAGGACCGTGGTCAGGTCGCGCGGGAGCGCGCGCATCGTCGGCACCGTGCGTGCGACGCGCGGCTCGGGCGCGCGGCGCGCGATGGGAGAAGCGCCGACGCGGAAGCGCAGCTCGCGCACGTCGAGCCCCCGCTCGCGCACGCGCGCGCAGACGTGGTCCGAGAGGAGCGACAGCTCGTGCGCCCAGACGCTGGAGGGCACGCGCAGCAGGAGCACGCCGTCGCGCAGTGCCACGGGCTGCACGCGGTCGGCGATGCGGGCGCCGACGGCCTCGCGCCACACGCGCTCGTCGAT
>DATJYG010000932.1:0-2960 GCA_035499695.1 Polyangiaceae bacterium | reverse complement strand
GATGGCGGCCGAACGACGGCGCCGGAAGCCACCCGAGCCTTCGAGGTGCCGGGCGCGTCGAAGCCTGAGGGGGCGACGCCTGCCGATAGCGCCACGGCGCCCGCAACTGCTCAGACGGAGGGCGCGGCGAGCGGCGCATGGGGCGCTTTTCGCTCGGGCGCAATCGATCTCAACGGGTATCTCGATCGGAAGGTCGACGATGCCACCGCTCATCTCGGGCAGATGCCTGCGGCGGACCTCGCTCGGGTGCGCGCCGCTCTCCGGGAGCGTCTCGCTACGGACCCCACGCTCGTCGACCTGGTGAAGAGCGCGACCGGCAGCGCCCCTCGCGTGCCGGACGACGATTGACCCGCCTCCTCGAGCGACGCGCCATGCTCCTCGGCGCAGCCGGAGCGGCAGCGGCGCTCGCGTGCTCGCGCGGCGAAGGAACCGCGCATGGCGGTCCGCCGGCCGCGCCGCTGGTTTCGGCCTCGGCGCGCACTCTCGAGTGGGACTTCGGGCCCAAGCCGTGGGGACACGCACGCGCCGCCGTCGTCGTTCCTACCTGGGGCGATCCAGAAACGCGTTTCCCCGTGCTCGTCGCGCTGCACGGCCGCGGTGAGGCGGTGAAGTCGCCGCAGGAGGGCGCACTCGGATGGCCGCGCGACTACGCCATGGTGCGCGCGTACGACCGCCTTCGGACGCCTCCGCTGTCGAACGCGGACTACGAAGGCCTCGCCGATCCTCGCCGCATGGCAGAAACGAACGCGGCGCTCGCGGCAAGGCCGTTCCGGGGCCTGATCGTCGCCTGCCCGTGGCTACCGGACGTCCGCCCAGCGGCCACCGCCGACATCACGGCGTACGCGCGCTTCGTCCTCGACGAGCTTCTACCCCGCGTGCGGCGCGAGACGAGCGCCCTCGCCGCCCCTGAATCCACGGGCATCGACGGCGTCTCTCTCGGCGGCGCCCTCGCGCTTCGCATCGGCTTGACGAGCCCCACGTCGTTCGGCGCGGTGGGCGGCATCCAGCCCGCGTTGAGCGAGGAACAGACGCCGGAGTGGACTGCGCTCGCCCAGAGCGCCCGGGCGGCGCGCCCCGGCATGAGGCTCCACCTGCTGACGAGCCACGAGGACTATTTTCACGACGCCATCGTGAGCCTTTCCCGCTCGTGGGACACTGCCGGCGTCGCACACGACTTCGCCGACGTCCCCGGACCGCACGACTATGTGTTCAACCGGGGGCCAGGGTCGATCGAGCTTCTTTTCTGGCACGACCGTGCCCTTGCTCGCTCATGATCGAACCTCATGCAGGTTAGACTGGGGCTGATGCTCCACCGTCCTTGGCCTCCGCCGCGCGCGCTTCGAACGGTCGTCTGCGCGAGCCTCTTCGGCCTCGCCGCGGGAACACTCGCCGCCTGCGCTGAGGAGTTGCCGTCGCACGTGGAGCTCGCGACGGGCGCCGACAACGTGGAGTTCGCCGTCGAAGCTCCGAGCAAGGACGGGTACCGGCTCGTGGGGACCGTGAAGGGCATCGCCGCGGCGAACGACCTCGACACCGCAACCGAAGCCGCCCGCAACGACCTTCGCAACAAGGCCGCCGCGCTCGGCGCGACGCTCGTTACCGTGGACCAGAACGTCGGCGAACCGATGCCGCTGCAGAACAAGACGAAAGTACGGCTCGTCGGGCGGGCCTACAAACCCGTCGATTCGATGCCGGATACGATGGGACCGGACATCGAGCTACCCGATGCGGGGTCGTTCGCGATCCCCGCGGTCGACGCCGCGCCGGATGCGCCAAAGGTCCTCGCGGCGCCCGACGCAAGCACGCCCGAGATCCCGAGCGCCGACTGAGAAGCGCGCGAGCCCGAGAGCGCGTTCGCCCACGCGTGCCGGCGCGTTCGTTCGACGGCCAAGTAGGCGGCTCGGCGCGGCGCGCTACCATCGGCGCCGATGCCGCCGTGGCTCGTACCGCTCGAAGTGCTCGCCGAACGGCGAAACGGTGCGGACGCACGTGCGGTCGGCGGGAAAGCCGCGCGCCTCGTGTGGCTCGTCCGCCACGGCTTCGACGTGCCTCGGGCGGTGATTCTACCCGCGGACGCCTTCGCGCAGGCGCTCCGGAGCCTGCCGAGCGGCGTCGAGCCACGCGCTCTCCTCCGTGCCGCGAGCGTGCGCACCGGCTACGTGCGCGTCGCAGAGGCTCGCCAGCAAATCCTCGCGGCGCCGCTCCCGCCTGGCCTCGACGCGGAGCTCGAGGCGGTTTGGCGCGAGCTCGGCGAGGCCTCGTCGTGGGGGCTCGCGGTGCGATCGAGCGCCACTTGCGAAGACGGCGCGCTGGTCTCGATGGCGGGCCTGGCCGAGAGCGTCCTCGGCGTCCGCGGCCCCCGGGCACTCGCTGATGCCGTACGGCAAGTGTGGGCGTCGCTCGCGAGCGGCCGCGCGCTCTCGTATCTCGCCGCGCACGGCGTCCGTGATGTCGGGATGGGGATCGTCATCCAGCGCATGGTCGAAGCGCGCGCGGGCGGCGTCATGTTCACACGCGCCCCGGATGCGCGCGTGCGCGGCGACGGCGCGGGCGACGAGCGCATCATCAACGTGGGGCTCGGCCTGGGTGCACCGGTCGTGAACGGGGTGACGACGCCCGATCTGCTGCGGGTCGCCGCCGACGGGCGGCTCGTCGAGTCGATCATCGCGCACAAGACGCGGGCGATGGTCGTACGCGACGGCCGCATCGAAGAAGTCGCCATCGAGGCGCCGGACCTGCCCGCGCTCGGCCCCGATCGAGTCGCCCAACTCGGAGCCGTGGCCTCGCGCCTCGAGAAGCTCGAAGCCGTCGCGTGGGACGTGGAGTTCGCCTGCGACGACGAGCGCACGTGGGTCGTGCAAGCGCGCCCTGCGACCGGCCGGGGCTTTCCCGACGGCGGCACCGCGGACACCGTATGGAGCAGCGTCAACGTGGGGGAAGCGCTGCCCGGCGTCGCGACG
>DATJYG010000931.1:0-4304 GCA_035499695.1 Polyangiaceae bacterium | reverse complement strand
GGGCAGAGCGACTTCGCCGTCGACGTGATGCTCGCGGCCGACGTGCCCATCGCCGTCACGGTGCCCGAGCCGCCCGCGGTGGAGACGACGTACCGGTTCCTGCGCGCCATGTTCCGCCGTCGCCTGAGGCGCGCGCTGGTGCGAGACAAGCTGCGCTCGTCGATCTTCGAGCGCGGGCTCGCGGAGCTCGGCGCGCTGCCGGCGCCGATCGACCTCGTGAACAAGCTCGCCAAGATGGACAAGACGCTGAGCGACCTGGCGTGGGCCGAGGCGTGCGCGATGCGCGTGCAGCTCGTGGTCAACCAGACGCGCGTGCGCACCGACGCGGAGCTGGGGAGCTGGATGAGCGGGCTCGTCTCGCGCCACTACGGCGTGGGGCTCGACGAGCTCGGGCACATCGAGCAGGACGACACGGTGTGGATCACGGTGCGGCGCAACAAGCCGCTCCTCGTCGACAGCCCGACGACCAAGAGCGCGCGCAACCTCGAGCGAATCGCGCGGCGCGTGCTGGCGCTCGCCGCGAGCAAGACCGGCGACCGCCCGGCGCCGCCTCCAATCCCCGTCGACGAGCCGACGCTGCACGCCGTGCTCGGCGTGACGCGCACGGCGAGCGACGAGGAGATCCGGCGCGCCTACAAGAGGCAGCGCGAGATCTACGCGACGGGGAGCCTCGCGACCGTGTCGCTGCTCGACGAGAAGCAGCAGGCGGCGGCGCAGCGCAAGCTCGACGAGGCGTACGACACGCTGCTCGACCCGGTGCGCCGCCGCGCCTACGACCTGTCGACGTTCCCCGAGCCCGAGCCGCTGGCGCTCGCGGCGACGGCGACGCGTCCGGCCCTCGCCGCCGAGCAGATCATGCTGCAGGAGGAGCTGCAGCGCGAGATCGGCCCGGACACCGAGTTCAGCGGAGGCCTGCTGCGCAAGGTGCGCGAGTCGCTGGGGCTCGACATCGACGACATCTCGGACAAGACGAAGATCGCGCGCTCGCACCTTCAGGCGATCGAGGACGAGCGGTTCGACGAGCTCCCGGCGCTCGTCTACACGCGCGGCTTCCTCGGCGAGCTCGCGAAGCAGCTCCGGCTCGACCCGATGCAGGTGCAGCGCACTTACCTGCGGCGGCTGCGCGAGGAGCTCGCGGCGAGGGGCAAGGAGCTCGTGTAGATGCGTGCGCGCGGCGACGCGCTGTTCGGCGCGTGCCTCTTCGCGTTGGCGCTGGTGCCGCGTCTGTACGTGGCGCTCGCGTGGGCGGGCGAGCCGGTGTGGGACGGGCACTACTACGACTTCGGCGCGCGCCGCATCGCGCAGGGCCTGGGGTACTCGGACGATCTGACGATCGCCGGCACGCTCGTGTGGCACCCGTGGTGTCACTACCCGGTCGGCTACAGCGCGGTGCTCGCGCTGTTCTATCGGCTCCTCGGGTCGGGGCCGTCGATCGCGGCGGTCCTCGATTCCCTCACGGGCGCGGCGCTGGCGGTCGTCACGTGGGCGCTCGCCCGTCACGCGCTCTCGCCGCTCCGTGCGCGCATCGCGGGATCGATCGTGGCGCTCCACCCGGGGCTCGTCCTCTACTCGGCCCTCGTGATGAGCGAGCCGCTGGCGGCGCTGCTCACGCTCACCGCGTTCTGGCTGGCGGTGCGAGACGCGTCGTGGCGCCGTGGCCTCGTCCTCGGCGCGCTCGTCCTGGGCCTCGCGGCGCTCGTGCGGCCGCAAGCGCTCCTCTGCGCTCCGTTCCTCGGGCTGTTGAACAGGAAGACGGGAAGACGGGAAGGTTTGTTGCCAGCCCTCTTCCCGTCTTCCCGCCTTCCTGTTTTCTCCTCTCTCCTGCCCGTGGTCGCCGCATGCGCCATTGCGCTGTTGCCGGTGCTGCCGTGGACGGCGCGCAATTGCCGCGTGATGGACGCGTGCGCCCTCGTCAGCACGAACGCGGGGTGGAACCTCGCCATCGGCGCTTTCCCCCGCGCCACCGGTCGCTTCGAGACCCTGCGCGCGAGCGACGGATGCCCCGTCGTGTCGGGCCAGGTTCAGCAGGACCGCTGCTGGTTCGACTACGGCGTGCACCAGATCGCGGCGCACCCGTGGCACTGGCTGAAGCTCGTCCCCGCGAAGCTCGGGTTCACCTTCGACCACGAGTCCTTCGCCGTCGAGTACCTGCACGAGGCCCGGCCCGAGGCGTGGCCGGAGTCCGCGCGGCGCACCGCACGCGACGTGACGACGCTCGCGCACCGGCTGCTGCTCGCGGCCGCGGCCCTCGGGTGCGTCGCCTTCCCCAACTTCCGCCGCCCGCGCGGCTCGATCGCGCAGAGCGCGACGCTCGGGGTCGCGGCGGGGCTCGTCGCGCTCGCGTTCGCGGCGGACACGCCGGTCTTCTGGCCCATCGCGGTCTTCGCCGCGGTCGTGCCATGGCTCCCGTTCTCTGGACGTCCCGACGTCCCCCCCGCGCTGCTCCTCGGCATCGCGCTGCTGGCGACGACCGTCGTGACGCACGCGGTTTTCTTCGGCGAGGACCGGTACCACGTCGTCGTCACGCCCGTACTCGCCCTGCTCGCCGCAGGCGCGCTTCGTGCACGGCACACCGCTAGCTCAGCCGTCTGCTAAGGTCTGCGCCCGAAAGGATTCTTGCCTCCCATGCTTCGATCGCTCGGCGCCGCCACCGTCCTCCTTTCTCTGTTCGTCGCGGCGTCGGTCGCGACCATCGGCACGATGACCGGCTGCTCCTCGAGCAGCAGCGGCGGGGGAAGCTGCGACACGGGCGGCGCCGACGGCGGCACGTGCAACCCGCCGACCTCGTCGAACCCGACGCCGGCGTACACGAGCTGCGCGACCCTGACGTCGCCGACCGTCTCGTTCAGCAAGGACATCGTGCCGACGTTCAACGACAGCTGCGGCGTGTCGAACGCGTGTCACCAGCCGCCCGCGAATCCGGCGGTCGCGAACCTGGTGCTCGGGCTGCCCGACGGCGGCGTTCCCGCCGAGATGGTCATCCAGGCCATCGTCGGCAAGTCGGCGCTCGAGAACCCGAACATGGAGATCGTGAAGGCGGGCGACCCGGAGAACAGCTTCCTGATGCACAAGGTGGACGGCGATCAGTGCCTGTACGCCGCCACGTGCAACAAGACGGGGAACCCCATCTTCAACGAGTGCGGCGTGCAGATGCCCTACAACTCCGGGGTCATCGATACCGCGACGCGCGACAACATCCGCCGCTGGATCGCCCAGGGCGCGCAGAACAACTGACGCGAGAGGCAGGTCCACCACGCCATGCGCGTGACAGTCCTCGGCGCCGGGTACATGGGGAGCGCGATGGCGTGCGTCGCCGCGCGCCGCGGGCACGAGGTGCGCCTGTGGGGCACGTGGCTCGACGACGCGCTGCTCGAGCCGTGCGAGCGCGGCGAGCCGCACCCGAGGCTCGGGCTGAAGCTCGAGAAGATCGCGCTGCTGCGCGCGCCGCGTCTGGGTGAGGCGCTGAAGGGCGCCGAGCTCGTGGTGCACGCCGTGAACTCGGACGGTGCGGTGCCGGTGATGACGCGCGCGGCGCCCGATCTGCCCGACGTGCCGGTGCTCAGCGTGACCAAGGGCCTGCTCGAGTCGCCATCGACGAAGCGCATGGATCGCATCGACCTCGTCGTGAGCGAGCACGTGGGGAGACGCGTGCGCTTCGTGCACGCGGCGGGGCCGGCGAAGGCCAAGGAGATCGCGCGGCGGGTGCTCACGCTGATGCAGTTCGCAGGGGCGCCGGCGGACGCGGCGACGTGCGCGCGGGCGCTCGAGGGCGACGGGCTCGTCGTGCAGACGAGCGACGACATCGCGGGGGCCGAGCTGTGCTCGGCGCTCAAGAACGCGTACGCGACGGGGCTCGGGCTGTGGGACGGCGCGGTCGGCGCCGAGGCGCACAACGCACGGGCCGCGTGCTTCACGCAGGCGATCGTCGAGATGGCGGCGCTCGTGGCGGCGGCGGGTGGGCGCGCCGAGACGGTGCACGGTGCGGCGGGAGTCGGGGACCTGCACGTGACGGCGGCGGCGGGGCGCAACCGGGCCTTCGGCGAGCGCGTGGGCAAGGGGAGGCCTGCGCGCGAGGTGGCGGCGGAGATGCTCGCAGCGGGCGAGCTGACCGAGGGGTATCCGGCGATCGACACGGCGTGGCGCTTCGCGCGCGAGCGTGGTGTCACGGAGCTGCCGCTGCTCCGCGCGCTGCACCAGGTGATCTGGGAAGACGCGCCGGTGGCGGCGACGCTCGCGTCGCTGCGCTTCTGAGCGCCGGCCTACCAGCCCGCGCGCAGCGCGAGGCCCGCCGTGTGCGCGCCAGC
>DATJYG010000930.1:0-7861 GCA_035499695.1 Polyangiaceae bacterium | reverse complement strand
AGGGTCCGCGCGACATGGACAAGGTTCAGAAGAGCGCTCGTGATGCCGTCGCGGACATCCCGAGCGGCGCCACGATCCTCGCCGGCGGGTTCGGCCTCTGCGGCATCCCCGAGAACTGCATCCGGGCCCTCCGGGAGCTCGGAACGAAGGACCTCACGGTCGTCTCGAACAACTGCGGCGTCGACGACTTCGGCCTCGGGATCCTTCTCCGCAACAAGCAGATCATCAAAATGATCTCGAGCTACGTCGGCGAGAACAAGGAGTTCGAGCGCCAGTACCTCTCGGGCGAGCTCGAGGTGGAGCTGACGCCGCAGGGCACGCTCGCCGAGCGCCTTCGCGCCGGAGGCGCCGGCATCCCCGCCTTCTACACGCCGACCGGCGCCGGCACCGCCATCAGCGACGGCGGCCTCCCGCTCCGCTACGCGCCCGACGGCAAGGTGGCGAAGCTCTCTGACAAGAAAGAGCAGCGTGACTTCGACGGCCGCACCTACGTGCTCGAGCGCGGCATCACCGGAGACTTCGCGCTCGTCAAAGCCTGGAAGGCCGACCGCTTCGGCAACCTCGTCTACCGGCACACCGCGATGAACTTCAACCCGATGATGGCGACCGCCGGGAAAGTCACGATCGCCGAGGTCGAAGAGATCGTCGACGTGGGCCAGCTCGATCCGGACACCATCCACACGCCGGGCATCTACGTGCACCGCGTCGTGAAGGGCGAGAAGTACGAGAAGCGCATCGAGCGCCGCACCACGAGGAAGAACTGAGCCATGCCCGCGCTGACGAGAGACCAGGTCGCGATGCGCGCCGCGCAGGAGCTGCGCGACGGCTACTACGTCAACCTGGGCATCGGGATGCCCACGCTGTGCAGCAACTACATCCCCAAGGGCGTCGAGGTCGTCCTCCAGAGCGAGAACGGCCTGCTCGGCATCGGGCCCTACCCCCGCGAGACCGAGATCGACGCGGACCTCATCAACGCCGGCAAGGAGACGGTCACGATGCTCCCCGGGAGCGCGATCTTCTCGAGCGCCGAGAGCTTCGGGATGATCCGCGGCGGGCACATCGACCTGGCCATCCTCGGCGCCATGCAGGTGAGCGAGCGCGGTGACCTCGCCAACTGGATGATCCCCGGCAAGATGGTCAAGGGCATGGGCGGCGCGATGGACCTCGTCGCGCGCGCCAAGCACGTCGTCGTCATCATGGAGCACGCCGCGAAGGACGGGAGCCCCAAGATCCTCAAGGAGTGCAACCTGCCGCTCACGGGCCGGCGCGTCGTCCACCGCATCATCACGGACCTCGCGTGCATGGATGTGACGCCCGAGGGCCTGCTCCTTCGCGAAGTGGCTCCCGGCGTGAGCGCGCGCGAGGTGCAGGAGAAGACCGAGCCGACGCTCAAGGTCGTCCCCGAGCTCAAGACGATGACCGTCTGAGCTCGCGGAAGCGTGAGCTCCTCTCTCTCGATCGCTCTCGGTTGCGCACTGGCGTCGCTCGCCGCCGGCTGTTCTCCGGTGTCGGAACCGGCGCGGTCGCCGCCGGGTGATCCCACGCCGACTCCGCCGCCGACGCGCGTGACGACGTTCGTGCCGGTCGTACCTCCCGGCAGCCCGAGAGAAGGATCGTGCTGGACGCTCTCGATCGCGGCGCCCCGCCGAGCGGCATGGCGATGCGCGATGGGCAACCTCATCGTCGACCCGTGCTTCGCGCCTCCGTCCACCGAGGGCGTCGTCGTCTGCGCCGCGAATCCGGCGACGGGCGATCCCGGCTTCGCCCTTCGACTCACGAAGCCGCTGCCCGGCGACGTCGTGACGCCCTCGAGCACGGCGGAGCCCTGGCTCCTGCGGCTCGCCGACGGCCAGGTGTGCACTCCCTTCACCGGGACGGTCCCGGAGGTCGGCACCGAGGAGGCTCGCTGGTCGTGCGCCGATGCGTCGTCGCCCGGAAGCGCCGGGCTGGTCACGACCATCGATCGAGGGACGACCTGGACGGTGCAGTGGTACCCGGCAGCGGAAGGCCACTCGCCGGCGCACCCGTCGCCGCCCACGGTCCCGGCGCGGCGCATCCCCGTCGCGGACGTGTGGGAGTGAGATTCGGACCCCGAAAGCCCGAGGGACCCGCCCCGACGTCCGCCGAGCCGGCAGGCGTCTCGGCCCGGCGAGCTGCGCGGGAATCGCGCCGAGGTTTGCGCTAGATACTGAGCCTCGATGCCCTGGCCCGAGAAGAAGCCGCCCGAGAGCGACGCGACCGAGAAGAAGACGCTGGGCAAAGGCGTCTTCCGCAAGTGCGAGAACTGCGGCGAGACGCTGCCGGCCGAGGCGTTCGACCGCAACTTCGAGGTCTGCCCCCAGTGCGGGCAACACCACAGGCTCTCGTCGGCCGGCTGGCGGCGGCTGCTGCTCGACGACGGGCACCTCGATGAGTGGGACGCGCACCTGGAGCCGGCTGATCCGCTCGAGTTCGTGGACGGCAAGAGCTACCCCGAGCGGGTCGAGTCGGCGCAGCGGCGTGCGAAGGCCAAGGAGGCCATCGAGATTGGCCGCGGGCGCATGGAGGGCCGACCCATCGCCTGGGGCGCGTTCCTCTTCTCGTACATGGGTGGCTCGATGGGCTCGGTGGTCGGCGAGAAGATCGCGCGCCTCTTCGAGCGGGCGACCGCCGAGAAGCTCCCGGTCGTGCTGCTGCAAGCGAGCGGCGGAGCGCGCATGCAGGAGGGCATCCTCAGCCTCATGCAGATGGCCAAGACCGTCTCGGCGCTCGAGCGGCTCAAGGACGCGCGGCTGCCCTTCATCAGCGTGCTCCTCGACCCGACGACCGGTGGGGTCGCCGCCAGCTTCTCGTTCCTCGGCGACGTGAACGTCGCCGAGCCGAAAGCCCTCATCGGCTTCGCCGGTCCGCGCGTCATCGAGCAGACCATTCGCCAGAAGCTGCCCGAGGGCTTCCAGCGCAGCGAGTTCCTCCTGGCGCACGGCATGGTCGACGTCATCGTGCCGCGCCTCCAGATGAAGGAGACGATCGCCACCATCCTCGGGCACCTCGCGCGCGAGCCGAGGGAGCGGCAGGAAAGCGCCGCCAACGGCCACGCGCCGTAGCGTCGTGCCCACGCTCGTCGACGCGCTTCGCAGGCTCTACGAGCGAATCCCTCTCGGGATGCGCCTCGGACTCGAGCCGATGCGCGAGGCATGTGCCCGCACGGGCCAGCCGGAGCGAGCCTTTCCCGTCGTCCACGTCGCCGGCACGAACGGCAAGGGCAGCGTGTCGGCGATGGTCGAGGCGATCGCACGCGCACACGGCAAGCGCACGGGCCTGTACACGTCGCCGCATCTCTGTCGCTTCGCCGAGCGAATCCGCGTCGACGGCGAACCGGTGACCGACGATGCCCTGGCCGACCTGCTCGGGCGTGCCCTCGACGAAGGGCCCGACCTCTCCTTCTTCGAGACGGCCACGCTGGCGGCGTTCCTCGCGTTCCGCGATGCACGCGTCGACGTCGCGGTCATCGAGGTGGGGCTCGGTGGGCGCCTCGACGCGACGAACGTGATCCCGACGCCGCGCGCGGCGGCCATCACGCGCATCGCGCTCGATCACACGGATCGACTGGGCACGACGCTCGTCGAGATTGCGCGCGAGAAGGCGGGCATCGCCAAGGCGGGGCTCGATCTGGTGCTCGGGGCCATGGCGCCCGAGGTGCGCGCGGCCATCGACGAGGTGGCTCGAGCTGCCGGAGCGACCACGACGATGCTGGACGAGAGCGCTCCCCTGCCCTCGATCATCGGGCTGGCGGGCACGCACCAGAAGGACAACGCGCGCATCGCCGCCGAGCTGGGGAGGCGCATCGGAGCGCCGGCTCGTGCAATCCAGGACGGCCTCGCCGGCGTCCGGTGGCCGGGCCGGCTCGAGCGCATCGGGAACGTGCTGCTCGACGCGGCCCACAACCCCGACGGCGCCGAGGCGCTGGCGGCTCACGTGCGGACGCTGGGGATCCCCCCCGAGCGGGCCACGCTGGTCTTCGGGACGCTCGCCGACAAGGACTGGGCGCCCATGCTGGACACCCTGGCCCCCCTCGCGAAGAGCCGCCTCTACGTGGCCCCCGCGGGCGCGTCGCGCTCGGCGGTGGACCCCTCCGCCATGGTCGCGCGGCATGCCGGGGCCGTCTCCCGGTCCCTCCCGGAAGCGCTCGACGCGTCCCGTCAGGCCGATCTCACCGTCGTCGCCGGTTCCCTGGTCCTCGTGGGCCAGGCGCGGGGGCTCCTGCTCGGGCTGCCCCGCGATCCTCCCGTGGCGCTTTGAAGGCGCGCCCCCCTGCGGCTAGATTCCCCAGCCCGCCATGCCGAGCTTCGACATCGTTTCGAAGGTGCAGCAGCACGAGGTCGACAACGCCTTCAACCAGGCTCAGAAGGAGATCGCGCAGCGATTCGACTTCAAGGACACGGACACGACCCTGGAGCGAGCGCCCGACGCCATCACCATCCGTTCCGGAAGCGAGGACCGCGCGAAGGCGGCCCTGAACGTGCTTCAGGACAAGCTCGTGAAGCGCAAGGTGTCGCTTCGCTTCACCGAGCCCGGCAACCCCGAGCCCACCGGCAAGGGGGCGCGCATCGTCGTGAAGATCAAGGAAGGCATCGAGGTGGAGAAGGCCCGCGCGATCGTCCAGATCGTCAAGGAGTCGAAGCTCAAGGTGCAGGCCTCGATCCAGGACAACCAGGTGCGCGTCTCGGGCAAGAACAGGGACGACCTGCAGGCCGCCATCCACGCCGTACGCGGGCGCGATCTCGGCATCGAGCTGCAGTTCGTCAACATGAGGGACTAGAGAGTGGCGAAGCGACAGACCAACGGCGCCCGCGCGCCGAAGCCCGATACGACGCGCAAGCTCTTCGGCACCGACGGCATCCGCGGCGTCGCCAACGAGCACCCGATGACGCCGGAGCTGGCGCTGCAGCTCGGGCGAGCCGTCGCCTTCGTCGCCGGGCGCGGCAAGAGCCACGTGCCGCGCGTGCTCATCGGCAAGGACACGCGCCTCTCGGGCTACATGCTGGAGCAGGCGATCGCGAGCGGCGTGTGCGCCACGGGCGGGCGCGTGATGCTCTGCGGACCGATGCCGACGCCGGCCATCGCGCACCTCACGGCGAGCATGCGGTGCGACGCCGGCATCGTGATCAGCGCGAGCCACAACCCGTACCAGGACAACGGGATCAAGATCTTCGGCAGCGACGGCTTCAAGCTTCCCGACGCGTCGGAGGCCGAGATCGAGCGCCTGATGGAGGACGACACGCGCCTCGGCAAGCGTCAGACGGGCCCCGGCATCGGCAAGGCCGAGAAGCTGGAGGACGCGCGCGGCCGCTACGTCGTGTTCCTCAAGCAGACGTTCCCGCGCGACGTGTCGCTCGACGGCGTGCGCGTCGTGGTCGACGCGGCCCACGGTGCGGCGTACCGCGTGGCACCCCTGGTCCTGCAGGAGCTCGGAGCGCAGGTGACGGCCATCGGCGTGAAACCGAACGGCGTCAACATCAACAAGGACGCCGGCGCCCTGCATCCGGACCACGTGCGCGCCGAGGTGGTCAAGCGCGGCGCCGCCATCGGCATCGCGCTCGACGGCGACGCGGACCGGGTCATCGTGGTGGACGAGAAGGGGCAGATCGTCGACGGCGACCAGGTGATGGCGATGTGCGCGGCGCGCATGGTCGACGAAGGCACGCTGCGGAAGCGCACCGTGGTGGCCACGGTGATGTCGAACCTCGGGCTCGAGCACGCGCTCGTGCGGGTCAACGCGAAGCTCTTGCGCACGCAGGTGGGCGATCGCTACGTCGTCGAGGCGATGCGCACAGGCGGCTTCAACCTGGGCGGCGAGCAGTCGGGGCACCTCATCTTCCTCGACCACGCGTCGACCGGGGACGGGATGCTCGCGGCGCTGCAGGTCCTCGCGCTCATGCTTCGCACGGGGCGGCCGCTCTCGGAGCTCGCCGAGCGAGCGATGCAGCGCGTGCCGCAGGTGCTCGAGAGCATCACCCTGCCCGCGCGCCGACCGCTCGAGGAGATGCGCCGGCTGACCGAGGCGACGCAGAAGATCGTCAAGGCGCTCGGCGACGACGGGCGGGTGCTCGTCCGCTGGAGCGGCACCGAGCCGAAGCTGCGCATCATGCTCGAGGGACCGCGCGAGGAGCGGATCCGCGCGTGGGCCAAGGAGCTCGTGGACGCGGCGCGCCGCGACTCGCCGAACTGACGGTCACCGCGTCACGGGCAGTACGAGTCGCCGAGCTGGTGGCAGCCGCCGGTCGCCGTGTCGCAGTAGTAGCCGCCGAAGCAACCGTTCGCCTGACACGTGTGACCGCCGCTCATGCAGGCGGTGCAGTTGGCACTCGTGTTGGGAGGCACGCAGGCGCCGGTCGATCCGCCGCTGCTGGAGCTGGACGAACCGGAGCTGCTGCCCGAGGAGCCGGAGCTGGAGCTGGAACCGGAGCTCGAGCCGCTTCCCGAGCTCGATCCCGAGAACCCGGAGCTCGAACCGGATGCGCTCCCCGAGCTGGAGCCCGAGGCGCTGCCGGAGCTCGATCCCGAGCCGCCGCTGCTGCTGCTCGAGCTGGACGACGAGGAAGACGAAGACGATGACGACGACGAGCCGCTCGACGAAGAGCTGCTGCCCGAGGACGAGCCGCTGCCCGACGAGCTGCCCGAGCCCCCCTCCGCCTGCGCGTCGCCCCCGTCGTCACCGCCCCCGGTGGTCGGGTTGTAGTCGACCCCGTAGTTGTCCGACGGACCTCCGGTCGCACACGCGACGACGGCGAACGATCCGGACCCCAACAGGAGCACGCCGAGCAGAGCGCTGAGCCGGTTCACGGTCGCAAAGGCTGCTCTTCCCCGGATAACGGGCAATGTCGTCCCCGTTACGTTTGGCGTCACAAACAGCCGTACTGTACCGTTTCAGCACCCTGTGTGACCGGCCCGGACGGACGCGGGTTGACGCCGCCCCCGGCCCCAGGGGAGTCTGCGCCCCCATGAACCGCCTGGCGCTCTTCCCGTTCACCCTAGGAATCCTCGTGGCTTGCGGAGGCGAGACCGGCTCGCCCCCGCCCGCGGCCCCCACCTCGGCGGGATCGCAGCCCCTCGCGTCCACGCCCACGGCGGCCGCCACGCCGCACGTGTCGCGCAAGGCGAACAAGGCTCCGGTCGCCCTGGAGGAGTACTTCAAGACGCTGCGCGTGCGCGGCCTGTCCTTCTCCTACGACGAGAAGCTCGTCGTCACGATGAGCGATCGCGGAGGGCGCGCCGACCTCTGGGTGCAGCCGATCGGCGGCGGAACGCCGACCCAGATCACGCACGCCGAGGGATTCATTCACTCTTTCGCCTTCTCGCCGACCGCGGACGTCCTGGCCTACGAGGCCGACAAGGGCGGCGACGAGCTTCCCCACCTCTACCTGACGAACGCCAACGGAGACGCGCCCAAGGACATCGTCTCCGACCTGCCCGCGGGAGCGCGCACGCAGTTCATCGACTGGGCGCGCGACGGCAAGACCTTCCTCTTCCTCTCGAGCGCGCGCGACCCGAAGCAGGAGGACCTCTACGAGTACGACGTGAAGGCCGGCAAGGCGACGATGCTCTGGAAGAGCGAAGGCGCCTTCGCGCTGAGCGGCGTGAGCGACGACCACAAGCGCTTCCTGGTCGTCGAGACCAAGAGCGACGCGAACAACGACCTCTACCTGGTCGAGCGCGCCAAGCCGACGGAGCGAAAGCTGCTGACCGAGCACACCGGCGACGTGCTCTTCGACGCGAACTTCACCCACGACGGTCGCACGCTGCTGCTGACGAGCGACGAGAAGGGCGAGTTCCGCGCGCTCTACTCGCTGGACCCGGCGACGGGCAAGAAGCAGGTCGCGCA
>DATJYG010000929.1:0-5534 GCA_035499695.1 Polyangiaceae bacterium | reverse complement strand
CATCGAGGGGCTCGATCTCTCGTCGTGGCGCGTGGCCGGGTGCGGCGCGGAGCCCATCCGCCCCGAGACGCTCGAGGGCTTCGCCGCGTCGTTCGAGCGCATCGGGTTCGACAAGCGCGCCCTGCTGCCGTCGTACGGCATGGCCGAGTCGTCGCTCGCCATCTCGTTCACCGAGCTCGGCGAGGGCATCAAGACCCTCGGCGTGCACGGGCCGACGCTCTGGGCCGAGGGCACCGCGAAGCTCGTGCCCGAGGACGACGCGGACGCCGTGAGGCTCGTCTCGTGCGGTCCCCGCTTCCCGCAGCACGAGGTCTCGGTCTTCGCGCCCGACGACATCGCGAGCGCCACGCCACTCCCCGAGCGCACCGTGGGCGAGATGCGCATCCGCGGGCCGAGCGTGATGCGCGGCTACTGGGAGGACGTCGAGCGCACGCGCGAGTCGTTCGCGGGCGGCTGGCTCAAGACCGGAGACCTCGGGTTCATCCACGAGGGGCACGTCTACATCTGCGGGCGCAGCAAGGAGGTCGTGATCGTCAACGGCCGCAACTACTACCCGCAGGACATGGAGTGGGAGGCGAGCAAGGTCCCCGGCGTGCGCAAGGGCAACGTCGTCGCCTTCGGCGCGCGCGACCCGAGCGGCATGGAGCGCGATCGCGAGCGCGTCGTCCTGGCCTTCGAGGTGCAGGAGCCGGAGAGGCTCGGGCACGCGTCGGCGCTCCTGGCCGAGGTGCGCAAGGCCGTCCAGGAGGGCATGGGGCTGACGCTCGACGACGTGGTGGCCCTGCCCCCGGGGGCGCTGCCCAAGACGTCCAGCGGCAAGCTGCAGCGCGCCAAGACGCGGGAGCTGTACGAGACGGGAGAGCTGATGGGACGCGTGGCGACGCGCGAGGCCAGCAAGCTCGACCTCGTGAAGCAGGCCGCCCAGAGCCAGCTCAGCTACTTCAAGCTCGCGGTTCTCGGGGGACGAAAGAAGAGAGATTGAACAGGAAGACAAGAAGATCAGGAAGGATTCCTTCTGATTCTTCTGATCTTCCTGTTTCTCTCCTCTTAGAACCCCTTGCAACTTAGAATCATTATCACTAGCTTCCGTCCACCATGGCGACGGCGGGGCACGTGTCCGACGCGATGCTGCGCGACCTGAAGCGGGCGGGCCTGAAGCTCACCCCACAGCGCATCGCCATCGTGCGTCTCTTCGCGGGGGACGAGTCGCACCCCACCGCGCAGGACCTCTACGAGCGCCTGCGCCCGGCGTTCCCCACCATGAGCTTCGCCACCGTGTACAACACGCTGGACGCGCTGGCCCGCGCGGGGCTCGCCGGCATCGTGCGCATCCCCGGCAAGCGCGGGGACGCCGCCCGGTTCGACCCCAACACGAGCGCCCACCATCACGCCGTGTGCGACGGCTGCGGCGCCGTGCTCGACATCGCCGCCGGCACCCTCGAGCCGACGCCCGGCGCCGTGAAGAAGATGAAGCGCGCGGCCCCCGGCTTCAGCGTGCGCGCCGTCGAACGCATCTACCGCGGCCTCTGTGCGAAGTGCGCACAGAGCCGCTCATGAGTCACCCCAATAGGAGAAATCGATGAGCAAGCCCCTGACCAAGGAAAGCAAGACGCATCAGAACCTGAAGGAAGCCTTCGCGGGCGAGTCGCAGGCCAACCGCCGCTACCTCTACTTCGCGAAGGTCGCGGACGTGGAGGGGTACCCGGAGATCGCCGGCAACTTCAAGGAGACGGCGGACGGCGAGACCGGCCACGCGCACGGCCACCTCGACTACCTGAAGCAGGTCGGTGATCCCGCGACCGGCAAGCCGATCGGCAACACCGAGAAGAACCTCGTCGCCTCGGTCGCCGGCGAGACCTACGAGTACGAGACGATGTACCCCGGCATGGCGAAGACGGCCCGCGAAGAGGGCTACGACGACATCGCCGAGTGGTTCGAGACGCTCGCGAAGGCCGAGAAGAGCCACGCGGGCCGCTTCACCAAGATGCTCCAGGTCCTCAAGGGTTGAGAAACAGGAAGATCAGGAAGATCAGGAAGGGTTCCCTTCCTGATCTTCCGATCTTGCTGTGAAACTCACATGGCCAAGACGAGCCTCCTTCCCGAGCAGCCTCCCGCGCTCGATCCGAACGACGAGCGGTTCTGGGATGCGCGTGACCACGAGAAGGAGATGCGGCGGACGTTCGAGATCTGCCACGGATGCCGCATGTGCGTGGGCTACTGCGGCACGTTCCCCGACCTCTTCGCGCGCATCGATCACGACATCGAGAAGCGCGGGGCGACGGGCGCCGAGATGCTCGACGACAAGGCGTTCAAGAGCGCCACGGAGCTCTGCTGGCAGTGCAAGCTCTGCTACGTGAAGTGCCCGTACACGAAGGACGAGGGGCACGAGTGGCAGCTCGACGTGCCCCGCCTGCTCATGCGCGACAAGGCGCAGCGGGCCAAGCGCGACGGCATCACGGTGCAAGACCGCGTGCTCGGCGAGCCGCAGCTCCTCGGGCGGCTCACGGCCGGCCCGCAGGCGCGGGTGGCCAACTTCGTGAATGCGAACCGCCTGGTGCGAAAGGCCATGTCCGCTGTCGCCGGGATCGCCGAGCAGTTCCCCGTCCCGCCCTTCGGCGAGACGTCGCTCGCGAAGTGGATGGCCCACCACGAGCCGCTGCCTTCGGCGGGAACGCGCGGCACGGTCGCCCTCTTCGCGACGTGCCTGTGCGACTACAACTTCCCGCGCGTCGGGGCCGCCGCTGTGCGCGTGCTCGAGAAGAACGGCTGGAGCGTCGTTCGCCCCGAGCAGACGTGCTGCGGCATGCCGAATCTCGACGGAGGGGACGTGGACGCCGCGCGCGACAAGGCGCGGGCGAACGTCGCGTCGCTCCTGCGCGAGGTGGAGCAGGGACGCCGCATCGCGACGCTCCAGCCGACGTGCGGGTACATGCTGCGCAAGGAGTGGCCGGAGCTCGTCGGGACCGAGGACGCGCGCAAGGTCGCCGCGGCCGGCATCGACGTGATGGAGCTCCTCGAGGCGCAGCGCCGCGACAAGACGCTCGTGCGCGACTTCGAGCGCGGTCTCGGCAAGGTCGCGTACCACGCGGCGTGCCACCTGCGCGCGCAGAAGATCGGCTACCCCGCCCTGCGCGTCATGAACGCGCTGCCCGACACCGAGGTGGAGGTGATCGAACAGTGCTCCGCGGTCGACGGCACGTGGGGCATGAAGACGCAGCACTACGAGATGGGCCGGCGCTACGCCCAGAAGCTCGTGCGCGGCGTCGACCAGGTGGGCCCCGCCCACGTCGTCAGCGACTGCGCGCTGGCCTCGCGCCGCATCGAGGGGGAGTCGGGGCACGCCCCGCTGCACCCCGTGGAAGCGATGGCCATCGCCTACGGCATCGCACTCGACGTAGGCTAAGAGCCGCCCATGAAGCCCATCCAGCGTGGCGAGGTCCTCGGTCTGGCGGAGTACGAGAAGATCCGCGAGCAGTTCCGCGCCCGCGTCATCGGCGAGAAGAAGGCCCGGCGCGTCCAGGTCGGCCCCAAGGTGAGCGCCGTCTTCGAGAATCGCGACACCGTCCTGATGCAGATCCAGGAGATGCTGCGCACCGAGCGCATCACGCGCGAGGGGGCGATCCAGCACGAGATCGACACTTACAACGAGCTCCTCCCCGGCAAGCACGAGCTCTCGTGCACGCTGATGATCGAGATCGCCGACAAGACCGAGCGCGACGCCTTCCTCGCGGCGGCCAAGGGCCTCGAGAAGCACGTGTGGATCGCGGCAGGCTCGCAGCGCATCCTCGCGCGCTCGATCGACCGCGGCGGCGACCTCGAGGACCGCACGACCGCCGTGCACTACCTCAAGTTCGCCCTGCCCGAGCGGCTCGCCGAGGCGCTGCGCGGCGCCGCGGCGGGCAACCTGACGCTGACGCACCTCGAGATCGTCGTGGACCACCCCGCGTACCAGGCGCACGTCGTGCTGCCGGCCGAGACGCTCCTGGCGTTCGGGAACGATCTCGAAGGATGACCCCGTTCGTCCACGGGCACCGCGTTCGCTTCGACGAGATCGACGCGGCGGGCATCGTGTACTTCGCCCGCTTCTTCACGTGGTGCCACGACGCGATGGAGGCGATGCTCGCGCCGCTGGACGGCGGCTACACCGCGCTCGTCACGAAGCGACGCCTGGGCCTGCCCGCCGTGCACGTGGAGGCCGACTACCGCTCCCCGCTCCGCTTCGGAGACGAGGTGCTCGTGGAGACCGTGGTCGAGCGGCTCGGCACGAGCTCCGTCGCGCTGCGCTTCGAGATCCTCCGCTCGCCGGGCCGCGAGCCGGTGGCGGTCGTGAAGCACGTCGTGGCGCTCGTCGACCTGGGCGGCATTCGCTCCCAGCCGCTTCCGGACGACGTGCGCGCCGTGTTCGAGCGCTACCGGCTATCCGGTGGCTGAGGCGCCAGGGAGGGTGCCGGCGTCGGGCTCGGGCGCCGGGGCACGGACCGACTGGATGAGGTCCACCCCGCTCTTCTTCAGCTTGCGCATGTAGAAGATCATCGCGATCCCGAAGAGGAAGAGCGCGATGCACCCGTACTGTGCCGGCGTGAGGCCCAGGTAGCGCGTGTCCCCACCCTCGGACTGCGGGATGCGCAGGAAGTCCATCGCGAAGCGCACGGGCGAGTACGCCAGCGCCGTCGCCACGACGTACGACCCGAGCGGCAGCCGGCGGCGCCAGGTGAGGGCGAAGGCCGCCGTGAGCAGCACCGTGAAGAGCATCTCGAGCAGGCCCAGGTCGAAGCGCAGGTGGTGACCGTGGATGAGCTCAATCGGCCCCAGGTGGAAGCTGCCGATCTCGTCGCGTGCATCCTGCGGCGCCTCCACCGCGATCCAGGTGCCGGCCGGCGCCGTCGCGCCCAGGTGGTCGTGCACCGTCGAGCAGCCCATGCGCCCGAACATCCAGCCGAGCGGGAGCACGGACATCACGAGGTCGGCGAACGGCAGGATCGGGTGCGGCTTGTCGCGGAGCTTCGGGATCCATCCGTCGATCCAGAAGTACTTCCACAAGATGATGCCGATGAGCGCCCCGAGGAAGCCGCCGAACGAGCTCAGGCCCTCCCAGAGCATGATCACCGACCAGGGCCGCTTGACCACCTCGTCCCAGTGGTAAAAGAGCGAGTCGAGCACGTGCGAGAGCACGAAGGCGGTCACCAGCATCCAGGTGACGAACGAGTTGAGCTTGACCAGGTCGTAGCCCAGGCTTCGCGCGCGGCGCGTCGTCACGGCCGTGCCGAGGAGCACGCCGGTGGCCACGAGGATCCCGAACGGGTGCAGCGGCACCGGCCCGAGGTGCAGGTCGGGAACGTGGATGTACGGGATCATCGATCGAGCCTCTGACGTCTATCGCATTCCGGCCGGCGGCGCACGGTCCGGTTGAACGGTCCCGTCCCTCGCCGGGGGGGCCCCGTGAACGTCGATGAAGTCGCCCGTGCCCGCCTCGGCGCCCATGTGGACCGAAACGGTCCAGCCGTCGCACTCGCGGGCGAGGATCTCGTCGGCCC
>DATJYG010000928.1:0-5835 GCA_035499695.1 Polyangiaceae bacterium | reverse complement strand
TGGCGCGGGCGAGGTGAGTCGGGCCCCAGGCTCCATCGCTGAAGCCGGGGGCCCTCCTCGTGGACCCCTCACGGGCTCGACTTGCCGGTCGCTCCGCTAGGGGACGCACCCGACGAGCTGGTGCTCGCCGGGTTGCTGTTCACGACGGGCGCCGGGAGTGACCGTCCCGAGGAAAATCGCGATCGCCCCTCGAGATCCGGCGCCGGCGCCGGCAGGACCCACATCGTCCACGCCGAGCGGGAGTCTGAAGCCGCCCGCGCCGCGATGAATAACGGTTGACGCCGTCTCGTCCCATCGAGTCCCATCGGGCGTAATGCGACGAACACTCGTCATCTTTTCGGCCATCGCGCTCGCCTCCATTGCCTCGCCGGCGGAGGCGCAGCAGCAGGCGCTCACGCAGTTCAACGTGGACCGGTTCAACCCGTCCGAGCGCGGCAGCGAGTGGTTCGCGCTCGACACGCTCGACATGCGCGGGAACGTGCGCCCCGCCATCGGCGTCGTCGGCGAGTGGGCGGACAAGCCGCTCGTCCTGAGCAACCCGAGCTCCCCCGCGGTCGTCTCGTCGCAGCTCTTCCTGCATCCCGGCGCATCCATCGTCGTGCTCGACAGCCTGCGCTTCGGCTTCGACCTGCCGGTCGCCGTCATCGATCAGGGCAACACGGTCACGAGCGGCACCACGGGCCAGGTCTTCGCCGCGCCCACCGACGTGGCGCTCGGCGATTTCCGCATCGGGGCCGACCTTCGCCTCGTCGGGCGGTACGCGTCGCCGTTCACGATGGCGGTCGGCGGGCAGTTCTTCATGCCCTCCGGAGAGGCCAAGCAGTACACCGGCGACGATCTGGCGCACGGCATCCTCCACGTGCAGGCCGCGGGCGAGGCCGGCGTCCTCGCGTACTCGGTGAAGCTCGGGTTCCACGTTCGCGCGCAGCCGAGCCAGACGACCATCGATGGTCACCCCTACGGCGACGCGCTCGTCTACGGCGCCGCCCTCGGTCTGCGGCTCGCCGACCGGCACCTGCTCATCGGGCCGGAGATCTACGGCGAGACGAACACGGGCGCCTCGGGCGGGTTCTTCGCGAGCGGGTCGACGCCGGTGGAGGCGCTCCTCGGTCTGCACGCGACGCTGGGAGACGACTGGCGCATCGGCGCCGGCGCCGGCCCCGGCATCACGCGCGATCTCGGTTCTCCGCTGGTGCGCGTGTTGCTCTCGGCCGAGTGGACGCCGGGTTATCACCCGCCGCCCCCGGAGCCCGTCGCTCCGCCGGACCGCGACGGCGACAAGATCCCCGACGCGCAGGACGCGTGCCCCGATCAGCCCGGGCCGGCGACCGACGATCCGAAGACCAACGGTTGCCCGCCCCCCGGTGACAAGGACGGCGACGGGATCCCCGACCCGCAGGACGCATGTCCCGACAAGCCGGGCGTGAAGACCGACGATCCGAAGACCAACGGCTGCCCGCCCGACAAGGACGGCGACGGCATCGTCGACTCCGAGGACGCATGCCCCGACAAGCCGGGCGTGAAGACCGACGATCCGAAGACCAACGGCTGCCCGCCGGACAAGGACGGCGACGGCATCCCCGACGCCGAGGACGCGTGTCCCGACAAGCCGGGCGTGAAGACCGAGGACCCGAAGACCAACGGCTGCCCGGCCGATCGCGACGGCGACGGCATCGTGGACGACGACGACGCGTGCCCCGACGCGCCCGGACCGAAGACCGACGATCCGAAGACCAACGGTTGCCCCAAGGCGGCCGTCGTCGGCGGCCAGATCAAGATCACCGAGCAGGTGAAGTTCGCGACCGGCAGCGCCAAGATCCTCGCCGACAGCGACGAGCTGCTCGGCGCGGTGACGGACGTCATCAACAAGCACCCGGAGATCACCAAGATCCGCATCGAGGGCCACACCGACAACGTCGGCAAGCCCGCGATGAACAAGAAGCTGAGCCAGGCGCGCGCCGACTCGGTGAAGGCGTGGCTCGTCAAGCACGGCATCAAGACCGACCGGCTCACGACGCAGGGCTTCGGCCAGGAAAAGCCGATCGACACCAACACGACGGACCAGGGCCGCGCCAACAACCGGCGCGTCGAGTTCCACATCGAGCAGCAGACGCCGCCGGCGGGCGCGACGCCGTAGGCACGCTGCGATGACGCCGGCGCGTGCGCTGCGCTCGCGGCGGGACACGACGCGCCTCGGCGCGACGATCGCGCGCGCCCTGGAACCGGGCGACCTCGTGGTGCTCGCGGGGGACCTCGGCGCGGGCAAGACGTTCCTGGCGCGCGCGATCGCCCGCGCGCTCGGGGTGCCCGGGGCGGTCACGTCGCCGACGTTCACGCTGGTGCAGGAGTACGAGACGAAGCGCGCACCCCTCCTCCACGTGGACCTCTATCGCCTGCGCGAGAGCAAGACGCCGCTCGAGCAGGAGATCGCCCGGCTGGGCCTGCGCGAACGCCGCGCCGAGGGGGCCATCCTGCTCGTCGAGTGGGGCGAAGACGCAATCGACGCCCTCGGCGGCGACCCGTCGCTCGTCGTCCACCTGACCATCACGGGCGACACCACCCGCAGCGCGACACTCTCGGGGCGCCGAGCACCTCTGCCTTCGTGACCCGTCGACCGCTTGGGCTTGGTAATGTGTGAGCGTCAGATGGCTCCCACAGGCGCCGGCGGCCCATCGAGACCTCTGGGGGAGCTCGTGGCGATGGGCCTCATCGCAGGTCTCGTCGCGTTCGGCCTCGCGCTGGCCGGTCGCCCCCGCGGCGCCACACGCGCGGCGCAACGCGCGCCGAATGCCCTCGAGGCGCAGCGCGCCGCGTTCGATCTGCACGCGGGCGCCGCGCGGCTCACCGTGCGCAGCAAGGACGGGGCGTTCACGCGCGACGTGGACCTCGGGCTCGTCGTCGACGGCGTGACGCGTCCGCTCGCCCTCGGGCGCGAGGACCTGCGCCCCGCCGGCGACGTGCTGCGCGCGCAGTTCCCGCTCGCCCTCAACGACTCGGCCTCGATCGACGCGACCCTCGAGCTCCACGTCGACCCCGCGCGCGACGCGCTCGTCGTGGAGCTCGCCGCGCCGCAGACGGCGCTGCCGGTGCTCGTCGGGCACACGGTGTCCCTTCGCGCGGAGCTGTCGAGCGAGGGGCAGGTGGTCTTCGTGTCCGGCGTCGGTCAGATCGCCGACCGCGCCACCGTGAGCGGCGGCGCGCTCCTCGTCGACGCCGTGCCGCACCCGCTGGGCATGGTGAGCGACCAGGGGCAGCTCACCGTCGAGGCGCTGATGGAGGAGGTGCTCCCGCCGGGCGAGCCGATGCGCGTCGCGGTCACGACGCCCATCCACGTGCCGGACTCCGACAATCGCCTCGCCGATCTCCGCATCGCCGTCGGCGCCGACAGCGCCGCGCTCTGGCGCTCCCTCTCGGATCTCACCGGCACGGCGACGGCGTCGGTGCACGGCCACGTCACCGGCACCGGCGAGCGCGCCCTCGTCTTCGGCCGCGACGCGCAGGGCCTCCCGCGCATCCGCGCGCACGCCCCCGAGGGCGGCGCCTTCGAGCTCGAGGTCCCCACCTCCATCGTGCAGTGGTACGCCGCGATCGACCCGGGCCGCTCGAGCACCGTCGTCAACTACGCGCCCGGCTCGGGGGGCGACCTCGTGCTCGACGTGTCCCCGGGCGGCGACCTGCACGTCACGATCGTCGACGCCGACACCGGCAAGCCGCTCACGGCGCGCCTGCTCGTGCACGGCATCGACGGCACCGTCGACCCGAGCTTCGGCCCCGACTACCGCGCGTCCGGCGCGGGCCCCATCATCGACGCCCTGCGCGGCGAGGTGAGCACCCCGCTCCCCTCGGGCCACTACCGCGTCGCCGCCACGCGCGGCATCGAGTGGAGCGTCGACGCCAAGGAGATCGTGGTCACCCCGGGCCACGTCACCGAGGTGCAGCTCGCGCCGCGCCACGTCGTGCCCACCCCCGGCGTCCTCGGCTGCGACCTGCACGTGCACGCGCGCCCGAGCTTCGACACGCCGGTGACGCCCGAGGACCGCGTGCTCTCCCTCGTCGCCGCCGGCATCGACTTCGCCGTGCCCACGGAGCACAACCTCGTCGGCGACTACTCGTCGGCCATCGAGACGCTCGACTTCCGCGGCGAGCTCCTGAGCGTCAGCGGCGTCGAGATCACGACGTACAGCAAGGGCTTCGGTCACTTCGGCCTGTTCCCGTACCCGACGACGGCGCCGATCCCGCCGTTCAAGCACACGACGATGAACGCGATCTTCCGGGCGGTGCGCAACGGCGATCCCGCGCGCTACTTCCAGCTCAATCACCCGCGCCTGCCCAAGGGCATCGGCTACTTCGCCAACCTCGGCTTCGACCCGAAGCAGCCGCGGAGCCGCATCCACAACCGCATCGACTTCGACGGCATCGAGGTCTTCAACGGCTACGACAGCGAGAAGCCCGATCGCGTCGACGCGGTGCTGCGCGACTACTGGGCGCTGCTCGACTTCGGCTGGCGCTACACCGCGACGGGGAGCAGCGACTCGCACCGCATCCAGTTCCACTGGGCGGGTTACCCGCGCACCATGGTGAGCGTCGGCGGCGACGAGAAGAAGGTGGACCCCTCCGCCGTCGTCGCGAACATCAAGAAGGGCCACGCCACGGTCACCGACGGTCCCATCATCGAGTTCGAGCTCGGGAACGCCCGCCCGGGCGACGAGATCGAGACGTCGGCGGACCCCATCCGTGGTCACGTGCGCGTGCGCGCGGCGCCGTGGGTCGACGTCACGCACATCGACGTCGTCGTCGGCGACATCGTCCAGGCCGGCGGCGGGCGCACGACCGTGGTGCAGAGCTTCGACATCCCCTCGCGTCCGACGACGCTCGGCCCGGAGCCGGGCACGCTTCAGGACGCGCAGGACCGCACGATCCGCTTCGACAAGGACATCGAGGTCGCCGTCGGCCCCGACAACGGCTGGGTCATGATCATCGCGCGCGGGCAGCGGCCCATGGATGACGTGCTGCCCTTCATGCCCTCGCCGCCCCTCGGGTTCACGAACCCGGTGTACGTGGTGCGACGTCCCACACCTCCGCCACCGTGGCCCGTTGGAGGACCGATGGCACCACCCGCCGACAAGCAGAAGCCCGCGGCGCCGTAAGCTCGCGGCCAGGTGGCGTCAGTGTTACGTTTGACGCGATTCCACTTCGATTTCCCTAGGGGGCACGGACACCTGTGGACGCCGCATTCGGCCGTTATCGCCTGCTCGAACGCCTCGGGCAAGGCGGCATGGCGGAGGTCTTCAAGGCCAAGAGCTACGGCGTCGAGGGCTTCGAGAAGATCCTCGTCATCAAGCGGATCCTCCCGGACCTCGCCAAGAGCCAGGACTTCGTGGACATGTTCATCCACGAGGCGAAGCTCGCGGTGCGCCTCTCGCACGCGAACATCGTGCAGGTATTCGACCTCGGGAAGGCGCCCGCGAACGACGGGGCCGACGCCTACTACATGGCGATGGAGTACGTGCACGGGCTCGACCTCGCGAGCGTCCTCGCGCGATCGCGCCGGCAGCAGGTCGCGCTCCCCATCCAGCTCGGGGTGTACGTCGCGTCGGAGGTCGCCAAGGGCCTGGACCACGCGCACCGGCGGCGCGACGAGCAGATGCGCCCGCTCGGCGTCGTGCACCGCGACGTGTCGCCGCAGAACGTGCTGCTCTCCTTCGAGGGCGAGGTCAAGGTCACCGACTTCGGCATCGCCAAGGCGCGCGGCGTTCTCGAGCGCGACGTCGAAGATACGCGCGCGCGCAAGCTTCAGGGCAAGTTCGGATACATGAGCCCCGAACAGGCGCGCGG
>DATJYG010000927.1:0-8997 GCA_035499695.1 Polyangiaceae bacterium | reverse complement strand
CGATCAGCCCGTGGTGCGGCGCGTGTCGGCGCCGCTCAAGCCGCGCGGGGGCTTCGCGATCCTCCGCGGCTCGCTGGCGCCCGAGGGCTGCGTGCTCAAGCTGGCGGGACACGACCGGCAGCGACACGTCGGGCCTGCGCGGGTGTTCGACGGAGAAGAGAGCGCCTTCGCCGCCGTGCAGTCGGGATTGATCCAGCCGGGCGACGTGGTGGTCATCCGCCACGAGGGACCGCGCGGCGGGCCGGGGATGCGCGAGATGCTCGCGGTCACCGCGGCGCTCGTGGGCCGCGGGCTTGGCGACGCCGTGGCCCTCGTCACCGACGGACGCTTCAGCGGGGCGACGTACGGCATGATGGCCGGGCACGTCTGCCCCGAGGCGGAGCGCGGAGGGCCCATCGCCCACGTGCGCGACGGCGACGTCATCACGATCGACCTCGCGTCGCGAAGGCTCGACGTGGACGCGGATCTCGGCGGACGCGCCGCCGCGTCGCCGCGCACCCGGGCGCTGACCGGCGTGCTCGCCAAGTACGCCGCGCTCGTTTCTTCCGCTTCGGAGGGCGCCGTCACGCGCGCCCCGGCAGGGTCCAACGAAGGAGAGGGACGTCATGGATGATGCAAAGGGCAACGGCGACTCACACCAGCGCAGCGGCACGCGCGTCGCGATGATCGGCTACGGGGACGAGGCACGCGAGCAAGCGCGGCGCCTGCGCGCCGCGAGATGGGACGTCGGCGTCGCGCTCAGACCCGGGGGCATGAGCTGGATCCGCGCGGTCGCCGACGGCTTCCGGCCGGTGCTCGTATCGCAGGCGCTCGCGCACGCCGACGTGGTCGTCGTGCACATGCCCGAGTCGGAGCAGCCCGCCATGTGGGCCTCGAGCATCGCCCCGCGGGTGGCGCCGGGCACGCTGGTCGTCTTCGCGCATGGTGCCGCGCTGTACGCGGGGGCGCTCGAGCCTGACGCGCGCCTCGACGTGGTGCTGCTGGCGCGCAATCCCTCGAGCGCGGGCTGTCGCGTCGCGGTCCACCACGATGCGACGGGGCGGGCGCTCGAGCGCGCCGCGGCCTTCGCGCGCACCGCGTTCGGCGACGCGAGGGTCGGCACGACCACGGTGGAGTCCGAGGTCCAGAGCGAGCTGCGCGCGCTGGTGGACCGCAAGGGTGGTGTCGAGAAGGTCCTCGCCGACATCGACCGCGTGCTCGCGAACCCGAGCCACGAGCCCGACGAGGCGGCGCTCCGCTACTACGAGGGACTGCGCGCGGCGCTGGCGGGTCGGCGGGGGGCTGCGTGAGCACCGCCGAGCCACGCAGACGCACGGGCGCCCAGATCCTCTGGGAGGTGCTCGCGCGCGAGGGCGTCGAGGTGGTCTTCGGCTACCCGGGCGGCGCCGTGATGCCCGCATACGACGCGATGCTCGAGTCGCCGGTGCGCCACGTGCTGGTGCGCCACGAGCAGGGCGCGGCGCACATGGCCGACGGTTACGCGCGCGCCTCCGGGCGGGTCGGGGTGGCCCTCGCGACGTCGGGGCCAGGGGCGACGAACCTCGTGACCGGCATCGCGACGGCGATGCTCGATTCGATCCCCATCGTCTGCATCACGGGCCAGGTGCCGTCGAAGTTCATCGGCAGCGACGCGTTCCAGGAGACGGACATCACGGGCGTCACCCTGCCCATCACGAAGCACAACTACCTCGTCACGCGCGTCGAGGACATCGCGCCGACCCTGCGCCAGGCGTTCTACGTCGCGCGCTCCGGGCGCCCGGGGCCGGTGCTGGTCGACATCACGAAGGACGCGCAGCAGGCGGCGGCGGACTTCACGTGGACCGACGAGCCGGTGCGACTGCGCGGCTACCGCCCCGACCTGCGCGCCCGTCCCGAGGACCTGCAGCGTGCCGTGGAGCTCATCGACGCCGCCGAGCGGCCCATCGTCTTCTGCGGGCACGGCATCGTCGCGGCGGGCGCGGGCGAACTGCTGCGCGAGCTGGTCGAGAAGGCCGGCATCCCGGTGGCGTCCACGCTGCTCGGCCTCGGCGGCTTCCCGGCGACGCATCCGCTGTCGCTCGGGATGATGGGGATGCACGGCGAGGCGTGGGTCAACCAGGCGATCCAGCAGGCCGACGTGCTCGTGGCGCTCGGGATGCGCTTCGACGACCGCGTCACCGGCAAGCTCGAGACGTACGCGCCGCGCGCGAAGAAGATCCACTGCGAGCTCGATCCGGCCGAGATCAACAAGAACGTGCGCGCCGACGTGGCGCTCGTGGGCGACGTGCGCGAGACGCTGGAGGCGCTCGTGCCGGCGGTGGCTCGGCGCGAGCGACGCGCGTGGCTCGAGGCGATCCGCGGCATGAAGGGCGACTCGGCCGTGCGCGACATCCAGAGCATGCCGTCGTGCGGGCGCCTCTTCGCCGCGCACGTGATGCACGACCTCTGGCGCATCACCGAGGGCAAGGCGCTCGTCGTGAGCGACGTCGGCCAGCACCAGATGTGGGAGGCGCAGTACTACAAGCACGATCACCCGCGGCGCCTCATCACCTCGGGCGGCCTGGGGACGATGGGGTTCGCGCTGCCCGCCGCGATCGGCGCGAAGCTCGCGCGCCCGGACGAGGAAGTGTGGGTCGTCGTCGGCGACGGCGGCTTCCAGATGACGGCCGCGGAGCTGTCCACCTGCGCGCAGGAGGGGATCAAGCTGAACGTCGCGGTCATCAACAACGGCTATCTGGGGATGGTCCGCCAGTGGCAGCAGTTCTTCTACGGCGGACGCTACGCGGCGACGCCGCTTCGCGGCCCCGACTTCGTCAAGCTCGCCGAGGCGCACGGGCTCGTGGGTCTGCGCGTCACCGAGCGCGAGCAGATCGCCGACGCCGTCGCCGGCGCACGCGCCTCGGAGGGCACCGTCGTCATCGATTTCCGCGTCGAGCAGGAGGACAGCGTCTACCCCATGGTGCCGGCCGGGGCAGACCTGCACGACATGATCCGGCGCCCGAGCCCCATCGTGGAGACGAGCGACTCATGAGCACGAGACCTTCTCTTCGCACCTTCATCGCGCACGTCGAGGATCTGCCCGGCGTGCTCAATCGCGTCGTTTCGCTGCTGCGACGGCGCAACTACAACATCGAGTCGCTCACGGTGGGGCGCACGACGCGCGAGGGCGTCTCGCGGATGACCATCGTGCTCGAGGCGGACGCCGACGCGGCGAGGCGCATCGAAGCGAACCTCTACAAGCTGGTCAACGTCCTCGCGGTCGAGGACGTGACCGAGGCCGCGACGGTGGTGCGCGAGCTGGCGCTCGTGAAGGTGCGCGCCGACGGCAAGGTGCGCAGCGAGGTGATCCGCCTGTGCGAGGTGTTCCGCGCGCGCGTGGTGGACGTGGGGACGGAGGCGCTCGTGGCCGAGATCACGGGGACTGCCGACAAGATCGACGGGCTGGTCGACGTGCTCCGGCCCTTCGGATTGCTCGAGATCGTGCGCACCGGCGCAGTCGCGATGCGACGCAGCGCCGAGGCGGGCGGCGAGCCGGCGAAACAGGGTGCGGGCATCGAGACGGACGACGCAAAGGCAGCTTGAAAGGACAGCGACGATGGCGAAGGTTTTCTACGACAAGGACTGTGACCTCTCCCTCATCCGCGCGAAGAAGGTGGCGATCCTCGGCTACGGATCGCAGGGTCACGCGCACGCGCTGAACCTTCGCGACAGCGGCGTCGAGGTGCGCGTCGGGCTTCCTGCCGGCAGCCGGAGCATCGCGAAGGCGAAGGACGCCGGACTGCAGGTGACCTCGCCGGCCGAGGCGGCCGCGTGGGCCGACGTCGTCATGATCCTCGTGCCCGACACGGCGCAGGCCGCGCTCTACAAGAACGACGTCGCGTCGGCGCTCCGGCCGGGCAAGACGCTCATGTTCGCGCACGGGTTCAACATCCGCTTCGGCACCATCGAGCCGCGGGCGGACGTGGACGTGAGCATGATCGCGCCCAAGGGCCCCGGCCACCGCGTGCGAGAGACGTATCAGGCGGGTCAGGGCGTGCCGGCGCTCGTCGCCGTGCACCAGGACGCGAGCGGCAAGGCGCTCGCGCTGGCGCTCTCCTACGGAGCGGCCATCGGCGCCGGGCGCGCTGGGATCCTCGAGACGACGTTCGCCGAGGAGACCGAGACGGATCTCTTCGGCGAGCAGGCGGTCCTCTGCGGGGGCGTGAGCGCCCTCGTGAAGGCCGGGTTCCAGACGCTCGTGGAAGCCGGTTACCAGCCCGAGGTCGCGTACTTCGAGTGCCTCCACGAGCTCAAGCTCATCGTGGACCTCATGTACCGCGGAGGGCTGCGGTACATGCGCCACTCCATCAGCGACACCGCCGAGTACGGCGACTACGTGTCGGGCCCGCGCGTCGTCGACGAGTCGGCGCGCAAGACGATGCGCCAGCTCCTCGAGGAGATCCGGTCCGGCGCCTTCGCGCGCAAGTGGATCGACGAGAACGACAAGGGGCGACCCTGGTTCGAAGCGCAGCGCACCAAGGAGGGAGCGCAGCGCATCGAGGAGGTCGGCGAGAAGCTGCGCGCCATGATGCCGTTCCTGGACCCCGTAGTCGTCGAGCGTCGGTGACGCCATGCTGAAGACCGGCGACGGCTACGTACGCATCTTCGACACGACGCTGCGCGACGGCGAGCAGTCGCCGGGCGCGGCGATGACCTCGGCGCGCAAGCTCGAGGTGGCGGGGGCGCTCTCGCGCCTGGGAGTCGACGTCATCGAGGCGGGGTTCCCGGCGGCGTCGCCGGACGACCTGGCCGCCGTGCGCGCCATCGCCGAGCACGTCGGCAGGCGATCGGTCGAGGGGCGGCCCTCGGACCTGCCCCCCGTGGTCTGCGGGCTCGCTCGCGCCAACGCGCGGGACATCGACCTCGCCTGGGAGGCGGTGTCGGCCGCGGCGCGCCCGCGGATCCACACGTTCATCGCGACGTCGGACCTGCACATGGAGCACAAGCTCCGGATGACGCGCGAGGAGGTGCTCGCACGCGTCGACGAGAGCGTCGCCCAGGCGCGAAGCCTCTGCGAGGACGTCGAGTTCAGCCCCGAGGACGCGGGCCGGACCGATCGCGCCTTCCTGCACGAGGTGCTCACGCGCGCGGTGCGCGCCGGCGCGACGACGCTGAACATCCCGGACACCGTGGGCTACACGACGCCCGACGAGTACGGCGTCATGATCGCCGGCATCGTCAAGAACGTGCCGCGCGTCTGGACCGGCGAGGTCGTCGTCTCGGTGCATTGCCACGACGACCTGGGGCTCGCGACGGCGAACGCGCTCGCCGGGCTGCGCGCGGGCGCACGCCAGGCCGAGGTCACCATCAACGGCATCGGCGAGCGCGCGGGCAACGCGGCGCTCGAGGAGATCGTGATGATCCTCGCCACGCGCGGCGCCGCCATCGGGCTGCACACGGGCATCGACACCAGGCAGCTCGCGGAGCTCAGCCGGCTCGTGAGCGCGGCGACGGGCACGCCGGTCCAGCCCAACAAGGCGGTCGTCGGCGCCAACGCCTTCTCGCACCAGTCGGGCATCCACCAGGACGGGATGCTCAAGCACGCGGGGACCTACGAGATCATGCGCCCCGAGAGCGTCGGCGCGATGGCGACGCGCCTCGTGCTCGGCAAGCACTCGGGCCGGTCGGCGCTCGCGGCGCGCCTGGCCGAGCTCGGGTACTCGTTCGACGACACGGCGCTCGACCACGTGTTCGCGCGGTTCAAGTCGCTTGCCGAGAGGCGCAAAGCGATGCACGACGCCGACCTGCACGCCCTCGTCCGGAGCATGAGCGCCCCCGCGAACGACGTGCGCCGCGAGCCGGAGGAGCGCGCCTGATGACCACGCCGACGACGCTGTTCGAGAAGGTGTGGGCCGACCACGTCGTCCGCCAGGACGAGGGCGCGCCCGCGGTCCTCTACGTGGATGTGCACCTGGTCCACGAGGTCACGTCGCCGCAGGCGTTCGACGGCCTGCGCGCGCGCGGCCTGCGCGTGCGGCGGCCCGACCGCACCGTGGCGACCATGGACCACTCCACCCCTACCCTGCCGCGCGCCCTCGCCGTCGTGGACCCGCAGGCCGACGCGCAGCTCCGGAAGCTGCGCGAGAACTGCGCCGAGTTCGGGGTGCAGCTCTACGCGCTCGAGTCGGCGCAGCAGGGCATCGTGCACGTCATCGGGCCGGAGCTCGGGCTCACGCAACCCGGACGCACCATCGTCTGCGGCGACAGCCACACCTCGACGCACGGGGCGTTCGGCGCGCTCGCCTTCGGCATCGGCACGAGCGAGGTGGAGCACGTGCTCGCCACGCAGTGCCTCCTGCAGCGCAAGCCGAAGACGCTCGAGGTGCGCGTCGGCGGCAAGCTCGGGCCCGGCGTGGGCGCGAAGGACCTGATCCTCGCGCTCATCGCGAAGATCGGCACCGGCGGCGCCACGGGGCACGTCATCGAGTACCGCGGCCCGGCCATCGAGGCGCTCGACATGGAGGGGCGCATGACGGTGTGCAACATGTCGATCGAGGCGGGGGCGCGCGCCGGGATGATCGCGCCGGACGCGACGACCTTCGCGTGGCTCGAGGGCCGGCCGATGGCGCCGAGCGGCAACGCGTGGCGCGAGGCGGTCGCGCGATGGCGCGCGCTCCGCACCGACGACGGCGCCCTGTTCGACGCGTCCGTCTCGCTCGACGCGAGCGCGCTCGAGCCGATGGTGACGTACGGCACCAACCCGGGCATGGGCATCCCGGTGACGGGGACCGTCCCCCGCCCCGACGAGGCGCCGGACGCGTCGTCGCGCGCGGCGCTGGCGAAGGCGCTCGAGTACATGGGCCTCGCGCCCGGCGCGCCGATCGCCGGGCAGCGCGTGAACGTCGTCTTCGTCGGCTCGTGCACCAACTCGCGCATGGGGGACCTGCGCACCGCGGCGCGCATCATGCGCGGCCGCAGGGTCGCCCCCGGCGTGCGCATGCTCGTCGTCCCCGGCTCGAAGGACGTCAAACGGCGCGCCGAGGCCGAGGGGCTCGACCGCGTCTTCCGCGACGCCGGCGCCGAGTGGCGCGAGTCGGGGTGCTCGATGTGCATCGCGATGAACGGCGACCAGCTCGCGCCCGGCGAGGTCGCCGTGAGCACGAGCAACCGCAACTTCGAGGGGCGCCAGGGCCGCGGCGGTCGCACGCTGCTCGCCTCGCCGCTCACGGCCGCCGCCGCCGCGGTGACCGGCCGCGTCACCGACCCGCGCACCCTGATGGGAGATGCACCGTGAGCGAACCGTTCACCACGCTCGACTCCCCGTACGTCGTGCTGCGCGCCGACAACGTGGACACCGACCAGATCATCCCGGCGCGCTTCCTCAAGGTCACCGACAAGGCGGGCCTCGGCGACGCCCTCTTCGCCGACTGGCGCTGCCGCCCCGACGGCACGCCGGATCCGGACTTCCCCCTGAACCGCCCCGAAGCCAAGGGCGCGCACGTGCTCGTCGCGGGCGCCAACTTCGGCTGCGGCTCGTCGCGCGAGCACGCGCCCTGGGCGCTCGTCGGTCGCGGCTTTCGCGCGGTGGTGGCGCTCTCCTTCGCCGACATCTTCCGGCAGAACGCGATGAAGAACGGGCTCCTCCCCGTCGAGGTACCGCTCGGCCTGCACGAAGTGCTCGTCGCCGAGCGCGCCCGCGACCCCGCGGCGCGCATCGCGATCGACCTCGCGGCACAGACCGTCGCCCTCGCCGGCAGCACGGCCGCGTCCGCACGCTTCGAGATCGACCCTTTCGCCAAGGAGTGCCTCCTGCACGGCGTCGACGAGCTGGGATACCTGCTCGCGCGCCTGCCGGACATCGAACGCCATGAAGCAACCCGCATCTCTTGAAGACCGCCGCGCGGTCCAGCTCTACGACACGACGCTTCGCGACGGCACGCAGCGCGAGGGCCTCTCGCTCTCGGCGGCCGACAAGATCCGCATCGCCCGGATGCTCGACGACCTGGGCGTCTCCTTCGTCGAGCTGGGGTGGCCCGGGTCGAACCCCAAGGACGTCGAAGTCTTCGAGCGCGCCCGCGACGTCCCCTGGCACCACGCGACGCTCGCAGCCTTCGGGTCCACGCGGCGCGCCGGCGTCGAGCCGGCCGACGACCCGCAGGTCGCGGCGCTGCACGCGGCGGGCACGCCCGTGTGCACCATCTTCGGCAAGACCTCCGTCGTCCACGTGCGCGAGGTCCTGCGCGTCTCCCCCGAGGAGAACCTGCGCATGATCACCGAGACCGTCGGCTGGCTCGCCACGAACGGCCGGCGCGTCATCTACGACGCCGAGCACTTCTTCGACGGGTATGCCGAGGACGCCGAGTACGCGATCGAGACGCTCTGGGCGGCGGCGGGAGCCGGCGCCGAGATGCTCGTCCTCTGCGACTCCAACGGGGGCACCCTGCCGTGGGTCGTCTCGGAGCGCGTGCGCGCGATCACGCGGGCGCTCGAGCGGCCCATCGGCATCCACACGCACGACGACACCGGGTGCGCCGTCGCGGCGGCGCTCGCCGCGGTGCGCGCCGGGGCCGTGCACGTGCAGGGCACCATCAACGGGTGGGGCGAGCGCTGCGGCAACGCGAACCTCTGCACCCTCGCGCCGGCGCTGGAGCTCAAGATGCGCCGCCGCTGCCTGAGCGACGGGGCGCTTCGGGAGATCACGAACGTGGCCCGGCGCGTCGCCGACATCGCCAACCTCGCGCCCGACACGCATGCGGCGTACGTCGGCCGCAGCGCCTTCGCGCACAAGGCGGGCGTGCACGTCGCGGCCATCCGGCGGCACCCTCGGGCATACGAGCACATCGATCCGGCGCTCGTCGGCAACGAGACGCGCGTCGTCGTGAGCGAGCTGTCGGGGCGCGGCAACGTGCTCAGCAAGGCGGAGGAGCACGACGTCGCGCTCGGAGCGGGCGACGAGTCCGCGGTGCTGCGTGCGGTGAAGGACCGCGAGGCGCGCGGCTACGCCTTCGAGGCGGCCGAGGCCTCGGTGGCCCTCATGAT
>DATJYG010000926.1:0-10116 GCA_035499695.1 Polyangiaceae bacterium | reverse complement strand
GACACCGGTGCACGAGCGCGGCCAGCTCCGCGGGCACGTCGGGCCGACGCTCGACCAGCGGCGTCGGCTGCTGGTGCTCGATCTGATTGAGCACGGCGAGCACGGTGGTCCCGTCGAAGGGAGGAGCTCCCGAGAGCAGCTCGTACAGCGTCACCCCGAGCGCCCACACGTCGGCGCGCGCGTCGACCTGCTTGGAAGAGGCGATCTGCTCCGGCGCCATGTAGCGGGGCGTGCCCACGATCATCTCGCTCCACGTGAGCGAGCTGTCCGGGCGCGCGACGGGCGCCTGGAACGCGGCGACGCCGAAGTCGAGCAGCTTGATCCGCTCCTTGCCGTCCGCATCGCGCTCGAGGAAGAGATTCGACGGCTTGACGTCTCTGTGGACGATTCCCTCGTCGTGCATCTGCGCGAGCGGCTTGGCGGCCTGCACCACGAAGTCGACGGCGTCGGCGCATGGCAGTGGCCCGGCGCGCCCCAGGCGTTCCGCGAGCGTCTCCCCATGGAGGAGCTCCATGACGATGTAGGTGGGCCCTTGCTCGGGCGCGACGAAGTCGAAGACGCGCACCACGTGGTCGCTCCGGATCCGCGCCGCCACACGCGCCTCGCGAAGGAACCGCTTGCGCCGGATGTCGGCCGTCTCCGGAATGCCGGGGCGAAGTATCTTGATCGCCACGCGGTGACCGAGCGTCAGGTGCGCTGCCTCGTACACGTCGCCGGACGCGCCCGAAGCGAGCGTCTTCTCGACCTGGAACCGTCCGTCGAGGACGGTGCCGACGAGGCCGACCAGCGGCGAATCGCCCATTTCTCCGTTCAATGTAGCGCGCCGCAACGTGTAGCGATCCGCAGTCATCGAACTTGCGCCGCGCTCGGCCAGACATTATGAAAAACGGGTTTCCATTCCGGGTCCCGGCGCGTCCAGGCCCGTGAGCAAGGTGATGTCACACGCGTGAGAACTTCATGCCGCGACAACTTGTCCGCAGCGTGAGCTGAGGTCCGAACTGCCTGGGGAGGAGGCATAGGATGAAAGCGAGCCTGTCCGTCACGAGCGCGCATCGCGACGTGGCTGAAATACTGGAGGCCGCTTCCACGGCGTCCAACGACGAGCTGGTTCGTGCGTGCCAGCTGCTCGCTGCCGAGCGTGCGCGCTACTACGACCTTTTCGCAAGCAGCCGCGACGCCTGCATCGTCACCGACGCGAAGGGCGTCATCCGCGACGCCAATCGGCGCGCCGGAGACGCCCTCGGGATGTCTCCTGCTGCGCTCCGCGGCAAGCTGCTCATCGCGTTCGTCGTGCGTGGCGACACGCGCGAGTTCCGCAGTCACCTCGCCAATCTGGGCGAGCTCGTCAGGACCGGTAGCCCGATCCGTCTGCGCATGCGTGCGCGCAAGGGGGCGCCTTTCCAGGCGACGCTCTGGGTCGACGGCGGCCGACGGTCTGCGAGCGACGAGCCCATCTCCTACCGCTGGACGATCCTCGGCCCTGCGAACGCTTCGGCGGACGCGAGCGGTCTGGACGAGGTGCTCGGCGCCGTCGCGATGCTGGCTCGATCGATGCCGCGCGAGGAGGGCCCAGGCACATCAGGGGAGCGTACGACTCGCATCGGTGACCTGGTGGCGAGGACCATCCAGCGCCTGAGCGCGCCGGCCGAGGAGCGACGCGTACGCTTCGCCGTCGAGGGTGGCGATCTGGCGGACGACGTCCACGCGTCCGCGGCGAGGCTCGAGCAGTCGATCGGCACGCTGATGCAGATCGCGCTCGCGGCGGCCCCCGACGGGGCCGAGCTCCGCGTCCGCCTCGGGCGGCACGAGGGTGATGCGGTTCTCGACGTTCACGTCGACGGCGTCGATGCGCGCTCGATGGGCTCGCCGCTCTCCGTCGTGCACCTCGCGGCGCGACTCGCCGCAGACGGTGGCCGCCTCGAGATCGCGCCGTCCGACGCGCCGTCGCTGATGCGTGTGCGCTGGCCGGCGGTGGGCTGATGACTCCTGCGCGACGAGTCGTGCTCGGTCCCGTGAATTCAGATGCGGAAGTGCCTCGACGCCTTGACCGAGTGGCCTGTGAGCACTAACTCGGCCGAGCTTCCGGATTCCGCGCGCCGCCGCGTGAGCATGTCCAATGGTCCCGTGCGCCTCGCCGGCGCCGGGTGAAGCCGTGCCGAGCGATAGGGAGGGATCGTCATGAAGGGCACCGTCTGGATTCTCGATCGGAACGAGGAAAACCTCGCCGTCTTGCTCGATGCGCTCGGTCGCGCCGGTGTACCCGCGCTGCCTTTCGTGACGCCCGAGAGCCTCCTCTTCCACGCCCAGGCGCGCCACGGGCATGCCGTGGAGCGGCCTCGAGCCGCGATCGTCGACGCGAGGACCGCCACGGGGAGCGAGTATGCGATCCGGGAAGCGATCGGCTCGCGCCTGATCGTCCTGACGACCTGGCCGCCGCAGATCCGGCCCTGGTTGACGGTCGGCGTCTCCCGGTTCCTGTTCAAGCCCTACACGACGCGCGCGTTGCGCGACCAGCTCGACCCCGCGGCCGGGGTCATCGCGACGGCCCCGCTTCGGCGCTGTGCAGCGGCGCAGGATCCGGCGGCGTAGAGGGCGTCGCCGCCTCGGACTGCGAAGCGGTGTGCCCCGCCTTCCCGCCGACGAGTCGCTCGACCAGCACGAACAGGGGCGGCACGAGGAAGACGCCGACCAGGGTCGCGGCGAGCATTCCCGAGACGACCGCCGTACCCAGCATCTGCCGCGCGGCGGCCCCAGCGCCCTTGGCGACCCAGAGGGGCAGACAGCCGAAGACGAACGCGAACGAGGTCATCAGGATCGGTCGCAAGCGCAGCCGCGCTCCCTCGAGCGCCGCGTCGATGATCGGACGCCCCTGCTCCATCCGCTCCTTCGCGAACTCGACGATGAGGATCGCGTTCTTCGCGGTGAGCCCCACGAGCATGACCAGGCCGATCTGCGCGTACACGTTGTTGTCGAAGTGGCGCGAGAAGAGCCCCACGAAGGCGCCCAGGACGGCCACCGGCGTGCTCAGAAGTACGCTGAACGGGAGCGACCAGCTCTCGTAGAGGGCGGCCAGGATCAGGAAGACGAACACGAGCGAGAGCCCCAGCACCCGTGCCGAGCCGCCCGAGGCCACCTTCTCCTGGTACGAGAGCGCGTTCCACGCGTATCCCATCTCCGGCGGAAGCGTCTTGGCCGCGACGTCCTCGAGCGCATCGAGAGCCTGCCCGGAGCTGTACCCGGGCGCCTGGCTCCCGAGGATCTCGACGGAGCGATACAGGTTGAACCTCACAGTGTACTCGGGGCCGCTCGTGCGTTTCACCCGGACGAACGAGGAGAGCGGGACCATCTCGCCCCGGTTGTTGCGGACGTAGAACTGGCCGATGTCCTCCGGCCCGGTGCGGAACTGGGAGTCGGCCTGCAGGAAGACGCGCCACTGCCGCCCGAAGCGCGTGAAGTCGTTCACGTACGAGCCGCCGAGGAACGTCTGCAGCGCGTTGTAGATCTCCGAGATGGCGACGCCCTCGGCGAGCGCCTTGTCCTTGTCGACCTCGGCGAACAGCTGCGGGACGGCCGGCGAGAAATTGGGACGCACGTTGGCGAGCTCGGGACGCTTGCGCGCCTCGGCGACGAACTTCTGCACGTTCTGCGCGAGGAAGTCGTACGTCCCGCCGCTCCGGTCCTGCAGCATCATGCTGAAGCCGCCGGTGGCGCTGATGCCGGGGATCGCCGGAGGCGCCACGGCGATGATGCGAGCCTCTGGAATTCGCGAGAACGCGGCGTTGAGGCGGGCGATGATCGCGGTGGCGGTCAGGTCGGGCGTCTTTCGCTCCTCCCACGGCTTGAGACCCGCGAAGCCCGTGCCGGTGTAGCTGGCGGCCGTGCGCGTGAAGAAGCTGAAGCCGGCGATGCCGTTGTACGTCCGAATGCCCGGCTCCTTCGCGAGGATCTCGTCGATCTGCCGGTAGACGGCCATCGTGCGCTGCAGCGACGCCCCGTCCGGCAGCTGCACGCCGATGACGGTGTAGCCCTGGTCTTCGTCCGGCACGAACCCGGACGGGAGCCTCCGGCCGAGCGCCAGGGCGGCTATCGACACACCCGCGAGCAAGAAGAGCGGTATGGCCAGCTTGCGCACGAACAGGCGGCTCGTGCTCACGTAGCCGTCGGTCGCGCGCCGGAACCAGGCGTTGAAGCCGTCGCCGATCCGCCCGAAGAAGGTGCGCTGCTGGGGCCGCGGGCGCAGGAGCATCGCGCTGAGCGCCGGGCTGAGCGTGAGCGCGTTGAACGCCGAGATGAGCACCGATACCGCGATGGTCAGCGCGAACTGCTGGTAGAGGCGGCCGGTGACGCCGCTCATGAAGGCGACCGGGATGAACACCGCCGCCAGCACGAGCGCGATCGCGACGACCGGCCCGGAGACCTCGCGCATCGCCGTCAGCGTCGCCTCCTTCGGCGACATGCCCTCCTCGATGTGGTGCTCGACGGCCTCGACCACGACGATGGCGTCGTCCACGACCAGACCGATGGCGAGCACGAGCCCGAAGAGCGAGAGCGTGTTGACCGAGAAGCCGAGCAGCGGGAACACCGCAAACGCGCCGATGAGGGACACCGGCACGGTGAGCAGCGGGATGAGCGTCGCGCGCAAGCTCTGGAGGAACACGAACACGACGATGACGACGAGCACGACCGCGATGAGCAGCGTCTCGACGATCTCGCGGATGCCCGCCTTCACCGGCGCCGTCGTGTCGAGCGAGACCATGTAGTCGATGCCCGGCGGGAAGCGCGTCGCCAGCTCCTTCATCTGGTTGCGGACCTGCTCGGCGACGTCGAGCGCGTTGGACCCGGGCGTCTGGAACGCGGCGATGACGGCGGCGGGCTTCCCGTTGAAGGTGCCGTACTGCGCGTAGTTGAGCGACCCGAGCTCGACGCGGGCGATGTCCTTCACGCGCACCGCGGACCCGTCGGCGTTCTCGCGCACGACGACGTTCGCGAACTCCTCGGGCTCCACGAGACGCCCCTGCGCCCTGACGGTGAACGTGAGCTGCTGACCCGGTGGCGCCGGCTCGGCGCCCACCTGACCCGCCGGGTTGACGACGTTCTGCGAGCGCAGCGCGTTCTGCACGTCGGTGACCGTGAGCCCGAGGCGCGCGCACACGTCCGGCTTGAGCCAGATGCGCATCGAGTAGTCCGACGAGCCGAGGTTGCGGATGTCGCCGACGCCCTTCACGCGGAGCAGCGCGTCGTTGATGTTGATGAGCGCGTAGTTCGAGAGGAACGCGGCGTCGTACCGGCCGTCGGGCGAGTAGAGCGAGATGACGATGAGCGGGAACGCGAGCGACTTCTTGATCGTCACCCCGAAGTTCTTCACGTCCTGCGGCAGGAACGGCTGCGCCTGCGAGTAGCGGTTGTTGACGAGCACGTTGTCCACGTCGCCGTCGGTGCCGACGTCGAACGTGACGGTCTGGTTCATCGAGCCGTCGTTCGCGTTGGTCGACTGGACGTAGAGCATCCGGTCGACGCCGTTCATCTGCTGCTCGATGGGCGTGGCGACCGATTGCTCGATCGTGAGCGCGTCGGCGCCCGTGTACGTCGTCGTCAGGTTCACCTGCGGCGGCAGGATCTGCGGGAACTGCGCGATGGGCAGCCCGAGCAGCGAGACGATGCCGACGAGCACGGTGAGGATGGCGATGACCATCGCCACGATGGGCCGCCGGACGAAGAACGCCGACATCATCGGGCGGTCTCCGTCGGCGCCGGCTTGGGATCGACCAGGGCGCCGTCGGACACCTTCTGCACGCCGTCGACGACGATGCGGTCGCCCTCGGCCACGCCCTTCGTGATGATCTGCATTCCCTTGGAAGCCGGGCCGAGCTCCACCCTGCGGAGCTGCACCTTGTTGTCCGGCCCGACGACCGCGAGCGAATAGGTGCCCTGCACCGCGATGAGCGCGCGCTCGGGGACGACGAGCTCGTCGTGCCCCGCCTCGGCACGGCGGATGCGCGCGCGCGCATATTGACCGGGGCGCAGAAGGCCGTCCGGGTTGGGCGCGAGCGCCTGCACGGTGATGGTTCCCGTGGTCGCGTCGATCTGCCGGTTGGCGGTCACGATGATGCCGCGGTGCCCGTAGACGCTTCCGTCGGCGAGCACGAGCTCGACGCCGGGGTCGCCTCCCTCGGCCGTGCCCCCCGAGTCGAGGGTGGCCGTCTGCTTCTTGACCCACGCGAGATCGCGCTTCTCGAGGTTCATGAAGCGCTCGGGGTGACGGACGTAGTCGACCTCGCTGAGGGCGAAGTTGATGCGGATGGGATCCGTCTGCGAGACCGTCGTCAGCAACGTCGGCCCGTCCTGCCCCACCAGGTTGCCGACGCGCACGAGCGCGAGCCCGGCGACGCCGTCGATGGGAGAGCGGATCTGCGTGTAGGAGAGGTTCAGCGACGCGGTCTGGAGCGAGGCCTCGGCGGCGGTGATCTGCGCCTCGGTGTCGGCGAGACCGGCCGTGGCGTTGTCCAGGTCCTGCTGCGAGATCATGCCCGTCTTGATGAGGCCCTGATCGCGCTCGAGCTGGATGCGGTTGCGATCGCGCGCCACCTTGGCGCGCTCGAGCGCCGCCTTCGCCGACGCGACGGAGGCCGCGTACTCGGTTGCCTCGATCGTGAAGAGCGGGTCGCCCGCCTTCACGCGCGCGCCATCCTTGTAGGACTGCGTCCGCAGGTAACCGCGCACGCGAGCGCGGATGTCGGCGTTGTCGTAGCCGTCGAGGGCGGCGACCGAGTCGGTGTAGAGCGGCACGTCGCGCTTCGCGACGGACGCCACGTACACGAGGGGCGGCGGAGGCGGTCCGGGAGGCGCCTTCTTCTCGGCGCACGCGCTGACGGCGAGAGCCGCGAGGACCGGGACGGCGAGAATCGACCGATTCAATAGACACACTCCGCGTCGACGAGGACGGCGTTGGCGCGCGCGTCCTCCACCTGGAACTCGAGGATGGCCAGATCGATGTCCGCCTGCCGCAGGGCCTGCGCCGAGATGACGAGGTCGAGGCTGGTGCCGAGACCGTGCGCGTAGCCATCGCGGATGCGTGCGTCGACCCGCGCCGCGATGTCCCGCTGCACCTGCGCGAGATCGCGCGTGTGCTCGAGGACGCCCACGGCGCGACGCGCGCGCGCCGACGCGACGACCGCCGCGAGTCGCGTCTGCACGAGCGCGTCCCGCGCCTGTTCGAGGGCGGCTCGAGCGTCGTGCAGGGCGCCGTAGCGCACCCCGCCGTCGTAGAGGGGAACGTTCACCAGCGCCGTCGCGGACCAGGTCGTGTTGGGAGCGAGCACGGGCTGGTTGCTGTACTGCAGGGAAGACGAGAGCACGAGCGAGGGGGCAAACATGAGCTCCGCGTCGGTCTCGGCCCGCTCGGCGATCTCGACCCGCTTGCGAGCGGCGGCCACGTCGGGACGACGCTCGAGGTCGTCGTTCAGCTTGCACGTGCGCGCGACGGCCGCATCGAACGAGGCCGAATCACCCTCCGGAGGCGCCATGGGCACCGCAGACCCGAGCGCGAGCCCCAGTGCTTCGCGGGCGCGCACCAGCGACTCGTCGCCGGAGACGACGGCCGACCGCGCCGTGGCGACGTCTTGCGTCGCCCGATCCACGTCGAGCTCCGTGCCCTGTCCGTACTGGAGGCGAGCCCGCGCGAGGGCGAGTCGGTCGAGCGATGCACGCAGGCCGACGCGGTTGAGCTCCGCGACGCGCGTGGCGGCGAGTGTCGCCAGCATGGCGTCGACGGCGGCTGAAGCGATCTGCCGGCGCTGATCCTGGAACGTCAGCTGCGCGGCCTCGATCGTGCGATTGGCCGTGCCGACGCCGTAGATCCCTCGGGGGTTCACGGCGGTCCACGAGACGGTGCCGCCCACGCCGAGGACGTCCTCGGGTGGCGCGACCAGCGGAAATGGAACGGTGGCCCCGGCGGGCGTCAGACCCGCGAGCGTCGCACGGACCGGCGACAGGAACTGATGGGTGTAGGACCCCTGTGCGTTGACGACGGGCAGCACGGCCGCCATCGCGATCTCTCGCTGAGCGCTGGCCCGACGAACGGCCTCGGCTCCCGACCGGTAGTCGGGCGACTGTGCCCGGATGAGCCCCAGGGCTTCGTCCCACGACGCAATCTTGCGTGGCGCGGCTGGAGGAGGCGCCAGCAGCGGGTCGTCCTCCCACGCCGCGGCGGGTGTGGGAGTCACTGGAGCCGGAGCGGGCGCGGCCGGCGGGGGCGCAGCCTGCGCCGGCGTCGCTTCCGACGCGAGGCAGAGGGTGACGAGCAGCGCCGCGAGACCGGAATGCGTGTGGATTCGATGATTTGCGGAGAGTGTCATCTGGTGGGGGCGGCCGAAGGCTCCCCTGCTTGCAGTTCCCCAGACGTTCAGATGACGAGCGGGGGCCCGTGGTCGCGCGGGCACATCCTAGCGCCGGCGCGCGTCAGCGGACGCGCAGCTCGGGGATGCGGAAGTGGCTCCGCACGTGCGCGACGATCTGGGCGTCGGTCGGGTGGTCGCTCGTCTCGACGCCGACCACCTTGCCGGCGAGCGCGCGCACGTGGTCCTGCACGTACTTGAGGAACTGGCTCTTGGCCGTGGACGGCCCGAGCACCAGGATCTCGTCGGCCGTCGACAGGGCCTTCGCGACCTCGGCGAAGAACCGGTGCTCGTCGTCCGGGTGGGCGTGCGGCTCGGACGGGCCCTTCGGGTGCCGGTGGAAGTGGTGCGCAGGCGCCTTCAACGTCTGCTCGTCGAATCCGTCGAGATCGACGTGGAAGATGCGAGCTTCGTGGTGATCGATCCACACGGCAGCGCGAGTCTGGGCGGTCATTGGCCCCTACCTTAGCGGAGGAGCGCCTGCTCCACCGCGTGATACGAAAGGGCATGCACGACGGCGAGCACAGCTATCCACGGCACCTCGCCGCCCGCGTCCGGGGCGCGTGGCCCAGCGACGCGCGCCCACTTCCGGGCGGGCTCGAGGCGCTCCTCGACGTCGCGTACCACGCGTCCTTCATGCGCAACGAAGAGCGGCCGGTCGCGTGCCGCCTCCTCGTGTCGCCCCGTTCGGCGTTTGCGCTGCAGGACGGCCCACCATCGGGGTTGCTGCCGATGGCGGTCACGGCGCCCCGCCGGCTCGACGAAGACGAGCTGAGGAGGATCGCTCCTGCGGCGAACTTCTACCGCGCGCTCGTCGGCGTCGACGAAGCCGCACCGGGCGAGCTCTCGGCGTGGGGGTTGCTCCAGAGCGGGCCCCGCTGGATGCAGCCGTCCCGAGGCGGGCGCGCGCGCGAGACGACGATGCCCCGCAGCCTCGTCGTCCGCGTGGTGCGGCCGGGGCACCTCGTCGTGAGCTGCGGAAACCAGGAGCTCGCCGAGCTTCGCGGCGGCCGGCTCTCGGACTTCACGCTCGATGTCTTTCGTTCGGCGTGGCTCCCTGCCCTGTTCGCCGCCGAACGCGAGGCGATGGCGGCGGAGCATCGCGCAGCCGCGAAGCCACCGCTCGAGCCTGCGGTGGCCGGGGCGCTCACGGGCGTCCTCGCGCAGCAGATGATCAAGCGGGTCGTCGCGACGATTCGCACGGCACACCACGGTGGGACGATCCTCGCCGTGCCCGCCGACTGCCCGGGCGAGCGCTACCTGCATCCCCGGTACGCGTTCGACGATGCGCCGCCCAGGCGGCGGTTTCGAACGCTCGTCCTCGCGAGCCTGGAGCGACTCGCTCGCCGTGCCGCAGAGACGGGGAAGCCCGCGAGCGCCGACTCGTATCTCCACGAAGACGACGCACTCCTCGCCGAGCTCGACGAGGGCCTCTTCGAATGGAGCCACCTCATCGCGGCCCTGTCGCAGGTGGACGGCGCGGTGGTCCTCACGAAGCGCTTCGAGCTCCTCGGGTTCGGCGCCGAGATCGCGGGCGGCTTGCCGGCCGTCACCCACGTCCGCCGGGGGCACGATCTCGAGGCCGATTCGTTCGCCACGGAGATCGTCGAGGACGTCGGAACGCGCCATCGCTCCGCCTACCGTCTCAGCGAGGCGCTGCCTGGCGCGCTCGCGATCGTCGTCTCGCAGGACGGAGGCGTACGGTTCGTCAACCGGCACCGCG
>DATJYG010000925.1:0-11979 GCA_035499695.1 Polyangiaceae bacterium | reverse complement strand
GCAGGTGATCGCGGTCCGTGAGGTCGACTCCGTACTGGGCGTTGACCGAGGCGGACTTCGACGCGCGGTCCTGCCCGAAGCCCTGCGTCTCGCGCATCGCGAAGGCCGCGAACGTCTCGTCGCTCACCCCTTCGGGCGCCGCGATGCCGACGACGCGCGCCTGGTTGAAGGAGCCGTAGGTGGTCTTGAGCTGGTAGCCCCGCTCGCTGACCCCGAGGTCGAAGAGGGCGCTGCCCACGATGGCGGAGTCGCCCTGTCGCGGGTCGTAGGCGCCCTCGAGGACGCGGATGCCGTGGACCACCTCGGGGATGATGAAGTTCACGTCCGCGTAGCCCTGCCCGTGAATGTGCAGGGGGACGTTGATGGGGACGTCGCCCACCTTCATCTCGATTCCAGAACCGTTGTCGAGATCGAAGCCGCGCAGGTAGACGTCGTTGCCGAGGCCCTCGCCGTCCTCGTGGTCGACGAAGAAGCCCGGAGCCGCCGAGAGCATCTCGCTCGTTTGCTGCCGTGGCGACGCGGTCAGCGTCTCGCGGTCGACGCGGACGTCACCCAGGCCGCGCGGCGAGGCCCACGTGAGGCCGCGCACTTCGACGGTGGAGGCCGGAGTCGCGGTCGGGGGCGGCCTCGTAGTCGCCGTCGCGGTCGCGGTCGCGGTCGTAGTCGGGGTCGCGGTCGAAGCGGCCGTCGGGTGAAAGACCACGACGTACTCGATGCGCGAGCGGATCGGCCGCCCGTCGCGCGTCGTCGGCACGAAGGAAGCGGCCCGCACGGCAGCCACGGCGGCCGACACGACGGCGTCGGGCGTGTCGCGTGGGAGACGCGACACCTCGACGGCAGACTCCACCGCGCCCGTCTCGCTCACGACGAGCTGCAGCGTCACCTGCGTCTCGACGGCCGGTGCGCCGGCCGGCAGGCGCGCGACAATCGGGGCTCGCGGCTCGGCCTGCGCGAGCTGCGCCGACGCGACTCCAGGGCTCGTCATGAGCGCGGTGGCCACGAGTGACGCAGCGACACGCGTCGACATCCGATCGATTCTCACAACAAGCGGCAGTCCCTCACATGAGGCTCCACGCGGTTCCGTCGGACCCGTTCAGCGCGGGGGTGTTGGCATCACCCGGGGCGTTCGACTTGAAGGGGTATAGCAGGTTGTCCGGAACGGGCGTCACGAACGTGACCGTCTTGCTCATGCCGGGCCCGATGGGCGCGATCGTCGAGTCGCTGGGGAAGCACGCCGTCATCGAGCAGCCCGCCGGCAAGTTCGGGTACGCCGGCTTGACGCTCGTGCACGAGACCTCGAATCCGTGGTCCTTGGTGCCCTTGTTGCTCAGCGTGAACGTGATCGTCGAGGAGTTTTGCGTCGTGATGACCGTCTTCATGCCGGCGTCGTAGTCGACGGCGCCCGAGTCCGGAGATCCGGCGTAGAACCCCGTGTCGTCCACCACGAGGTCGATCGGAGTCGGAACGTTGTTGATGCCGTCGTTGTCCGGATAGCAGTCTCCCCCATCGGACGACGAGCCGGAATTCGAGGAGCCCGCGCTCGAGGAGCTGCAGTGCAAGAGCGCGACGCTGGCGAGAACGAGGATGGAAGATCGGTGTAGCCACATGCGCGGCAGGATACGGATGGGCCCCGCGCGCCGGTATCCGACAATTGTCGGATAGAAGGGCCTCTTCGCGGCGGTACCATGAGTCATCGTGGCGGAAGCAACGCAGCCCAAGACCCGGGATTTCCGGTTGATTCTCTACGTCATCGTCGGAGCCCTGCTCGGCGGCTGCTACGTGCTCTTCGACGTCCTGTCCGAGTCGCGGATCCGCCAGGGCAACCTCACGGGCCTCATGGAGGGAGCACACACCCTCGTCGATCGCCTGTCTCCCGTGCTCGTCGGGGTCATGCTCGGACTGTCGGCGCACTACCTGCGCCTTCGGGCGCAGCTCTCGAGGGCCGAGAGTGCGGCGGCACGCGTGCGAGCGCGTCTGCAGAAGGTGGAGCGAGATCAGGCCGTCTGGGTGCTGGCTGCGGCGATACTCCACGAGCTCAACAACCCGCTGCACGCGATCGGCCTCCTGCTCGACGAGCTCACCGAGCCGGACGTGGAGGCCGATGCCGTCCACCGCAGGGGCATTCTCGCGCGTATCCGCGGGCAGACCGACAAGGCGCGCCGCCACCTCCAGACCTTGCGCACCATGCGCGCAACCGGGGAGCCCGAGGTCGAAGGCGTGACACTGGACAGAGTGATCGGCAGCGTGGCCGAGGAGGTCCGCTCGGTGGCCTCGGTCGACGGGCTGATGGTCCAGGCGCAGTGCGAGAAGCCCGTGCAGGCGCGCGCCGACGCGACGTACGTCCGGATCATCCTCGAGAATCTCGTGGACAACTCGCTGGCCTCCCTGCGCGAGGGAGGTGGAGAGCGCGTCACCATCCGGCTCACGGAGGAGGATGGTCGCGCCGTCATCCGGGTGCATGACGACGGCCCGCCCATCGACGCCGAGGTCGATGCCCTTCTCTTCGAGCCCCTGCGAACCACCAAGGTGAACGGCCTCGGGCTCGGTCTGCCCATCGCGCGCGCGTTGGCCCGCGCGATGCGGGGAGAGCTCTCGCTCGAGCGCGGCGCGGGCAAGACCTTCCGCCTCGAGCTGCCCGTGCGTGAGGTCCCCGGATGACCACGACGGTGCTGCTGGTCGAGGACGAGGACGACACCCGCGAGTCGCTCGCCCGTTCGCTCGAGCGCGCCGGGTTTCGGTGCCTGCTCGCGCGCTCGGCCGACGAGGCCCTCGCCTTCGCGGGGGGTGACGACTTCGTCGACGTCGTGGTGACGGACATCGTGCTCGGGCACGACGACGACCGCGGCGGACTCCGCCTGCTCGCGAACCTGCGCACGGCCGGGGTGCTCGCCCCGGTCATCGTGATAACGGCCTACGCCGACGTCGAGAAGGTGAAGACGGCCCTCAACGAGGGCGCCGCCCACCTGCTCGAGAAGCCCTTCCGGGCCGGCGAGCTGTGTGACGCAATCCGCAGGGTCCAGCAGCCGGGCACCGGCGTGCAGCACGCGGTCGAGCAGGTCCTCACCCGGGCGAACCTCACCGAGAAGGAGCACGAGGTCGCCCGCTACCTCCTGCAGGGCCTGTCGGGGTTGGAGATCGCCGAACGGTCCGGCAACAGCCCCAAGACCATCCGCCAGCACCTGACGCGCGTCTACGAGAAGTGCGGCGTGAAGTCGCAGGCGGAGTTCTTCCGGCTGGTGTTCCCGCACTGATTCATCGCGCTCGACCGATATCCGACAAACGTCGGATCCGAGAAATGTCGGAAGAAACTCCGTTGGCGTCGAGCCAACTCGGTTCGGGTCGTCCGCACGCTCTCCCCGGTGATTCCAAGGCACTCTGCTCCGGCACGGTCGCTGCACTGGGCCTTGCTCCATGCGCAAGACCATCGGCCGCTCGTGCGCGGCCGTCGCAATCCTGGGCCTGATCGGCATCGTGGTCGGTGGCTGTCTCGATCGGCCCGTCGTGCACCGGGACCCGACCACGAACGAGACGTTCGTCACCAAGATTCAGAAGCAGACGATCGACAAGGTCGATCTGCTCTTCATGATCGACAACTCCGCATCGATGGGGGACAAGCAGACGATCTTGAGCCTGGCGGTGCCCTTGCTCATCGGGCGCCTGGTCGGCCCGAACTGCATCGACACCACGAGCGGAAAGGCGGTCGGCACGGCTCAACCGGACGGTACCTGTCCGGCGGGGAGCAAGTACGAGTTCCCCCCCGTGCACGATCTGCACGTCGGCGTGGTGTCGTCCTCTCTCGGCAGCCGCGGGGGCAACGCGTGCCCCGACTCCACGACGAACCCGGCGAACCCGAGCCTGTCGGCCCACATGAACGACAACGGGGAGCTCGTCAACCGGGCCGGAACGCCCTCCGATCCCACCGTCGAGATGCCGATGCCGGACGAGACGGCGCCCAACAACTTCCTCGCGTACTTCCCGAGCGTCCCTTCGAACAGCGGGAAGACCGCGCCCGCCGACGCCATCACGGATCCCACGAAGCTCGTGCAGGACTTCCAGGCGGCGGTCTCCGGGGTCCACGAGCACGGTTGCGGCTTCGAGGCCCAGGAAGAGTCCTGGTACCGCTTCCTCGTGCAGCCCGATCCGTACGGAAGCATCACGGTGAACGGCAACATGGCCGCCTATCAGGGAGTCGACGACACGATCCTCGAGCAGCGCGCCGCGTTCCTGCGGCCCGACTCGCTGCTCGCTGTCATCGTCGTGACCGACGAGACGCAGGAAACGGCCGACCCCCTCTCGGTCAGCGCCCAGGGCTGGGACTTCGAGAACTCCCCCTTCGCGTGCAACATCTGCGGCGAGGGCTCGGCGCCGGAGGGCACGACTTCCTGCGGGCAGCTCGATCCGAACGCGCCGTCGACGTCGGGCCCCAACAGCCAGAGCTGCACTTCGTGCGCCTTCGCGACCAAGGACGCGAACTTCTCCTCGGAGTGTCCTGCCGACCCGCCGTCGGGAACGGGCGGCGATCTCGATCCGAGCGACGACCAGCTCAACGTCCGCTTCTTCCACCAGAAGGAGCGGTTCGGAATCTATGCGGGTTTCCCGATGTCCCGCTACGTCCGCGGCCTGCAACGCACCAGCGTGCCCGACCGCGCCCACGAGCACGACGGCAATGGCAACTACGTAGGCGATCAGGACACGCAGGCGAACTGCGTCAACCCGATCTACGCCCAGAACCTGCCCACCAGCTCGTCGCAGGAGCTATGCAAGCTGCAGCTGGGGCCACGCAGCGGGCAGCAGAACCTCGTCTACTACGCCGCCATCACGGGCGTGCCGCACCAGCTGCTGCAATCCAAGCCGGGCGACCCCGACACGGCCAACGGGGCCGGAGACGGGTGTCCGGCAGGGACCGCGGCCGCGCAGTGTCCCCAGAAGCTGAATCTGAGCGCCGCGGACTGGAAGCTCATCCTGGGCAACGATCCGGAGCACTACGACTTCTCGGGCTCGGACTTCCACATGATCGAGTCGGAGCAGGATCGCACGTCGTCGACCACCGATCCCTCCTCGCCGGTGTGGGCCAACCACTCGTCGTGCCCCGACACGGCGGCCGACGACTGCGATCCCATCAACGGGCGCGAGTGGCCGACGAAGAAGCAGGACCTGCAGTGGGCCTGCACCTTCCCTCTCATCCACGTCGACGCGATGAACACGATCCAGTCCTTCCAGAAGGACTGCACGTCGAACCTGTACAAGAACGCCTGCGACTGCCAGAACGGCGAGATCAACTCGAACACGCAGCTCTGCGCCAAGGACGCGAGCGGCAACTACACGACCACGCAGATCAACGGCAAGGCCTACCCGAGCATCGACGAGCTCATCGTCGCCAAGGCCATGTCGAACTGGCAGGTCGACGGGCAGGTGCAGAACCAGGGCATCGTTTCGAGCCTCTGCCCGATCCAGGAGGACGTCGGCAGCACCGTGAAGCAGGCGCAGCAGGACCCCCTCTTCGGTTACAACCCGGCCGCCGACGCGATCGTCGACCGCCTCAAGGCGTCGCTCGCGAACGCGTGCGTGCCGCAGAAGCTCTCGCCCGACACGACCGGCCGTGCCCCGTGCTTGATCCTCGTATCGATGCCGCCGAGCACACAGGGGCAAGGCACCTGCAAGAGCCCGGGGAACGTGTGCAACAGCCCGGGTCTGGTGGGCCCCAATGTCGTGCAACCAGGTCAAACCACGCCGCTTCTCTCGCAGGATGTGCTCGACAAGTACTGCGACCAGCTCGAGTCCTCGTATGCGGCATCGGGTGGCAAGCCCGGGGCCCAGGGAGACCCGGCGAACGTACCGGTCTGCGCGATGACGCAACTGATCCTGGACAAGGACGACACCACCGACTGCTCGAACTCCTCGCAGCCCGGCTGGTGCTACGTCCAGGGCGCTGCCGCGCAGAAGCTCGGGTGCCCGTACACGATCGAGTTCACGAGTACGATGCCGCCGTCGGGGGCGACGACGAGTCTCCAGTGTCTCGAGTCGACGACGAGCGCCATCGGCGACGGCGGCTGAGCAGACCGAAGGCTCCTTGGGGGGGCCGGGCAGGATCGTGGTACGTGAGGGGCCGTGGGTTGCTGTCTCGGGTATGCGCTGGTCGAGGGGAACGAGGCGGCGTTCTCGGTCGACGTGTCGGCCATCACGTTCGGGCCGGGGGTGCTGAGGGAGGCGGGGGAGCAGCTCCGGGCGCTCGGGGCAAAGCGCGTGGCGCTGTTCACGGATCCGGGGCTGGCGCGGCTGGAGCACGTGGAGGTCGCGCGCAAGTCCGTGGTGGACGCGGGGCTCGACGTCGCGGTCTATGACGAGGTGCACGTTGAGCCGACGGACGTGTCGTTCCGGGCGGCGGCGAAGTTCGCGAAGGACGGGAGGTTCGACGGGTACCTCTCGGTGGGCGGCGGATCGGTCATCGATACGTGCAAGGCGGCGGCGCTCTACGCGACGTATCCGGCGGAGCTGCGGGTGTACGTCAATGCGCCGGTGGGCGAGGGGCGCGCGGTGCCGGGGCCGCTGCCTCCGCACGTGGCGTGTCCGACGACGTGCGGGACCGGCAGCGAGTGCACAGGCATCGCCGTGTTCGACGATCTGGAGCTGAAGGCGAAGACCGGGATTGCCTCGCGGCGGCTGCGGCCGTCGCTCGCGCTCGTGGACCCGACGGCGACGCGCACGCTGCCGCCCATGGTGGTCGCGGCCAGCGGGTTCGACGTGCTGTGCCACGCGCTCGAGTCGTACACGGCGCGTCCCTTCACGGCGCGCACGGCGCCCGGCGGCGGGCCCGGGGCGCGGCCGATGAGCCAGGGGCGCAATCCGTGGAGCGACGTCGGGAGCGTCGAGGCGCTGCGCCTCGCGGGCCGCTTCGTCGTGCGCGCGGTGCGCGACGCGAGCGACGAGGAGGCGCGCGAGGGCCTCGCGTGGGCGGCGACGCTCGCGGGCATCGCGTTCGGCAACGCGGGCGTCCACCTGCCGCACGCCATGAGCTACGCCGTGGCGGGCCTCGTGCGCGAGTACCGCTGCGCCGGGTATCCGCAGCACGAGGCGCTCGTGCCGCACGGCATCTCGGTCGTCGTGGGCGCGCCCGCCGTGTTCCGCGCGACCGCCGCGACGTCCCCCGAGCGCCACCTGGCCGCGGCCGCCGCACTCGGGTCCGACGTGCGCGGCGCGTCCCCGGCCGACGCGGGCGAGATCCTCGCGGGCGCCCTGCGCGAGCGCATGCGCGACACCGGCGTGCCGATGGGCCTTCGCGCCCTGGGCTACGCCGACGCGGATCTCGAGGCGCTCACGCGCGGCGCCGTCGTGCAGAAGCGCCTCGTGGACAACGCGCCCCTACCCGTCGCGCCGGAGCTCATGCGCGCCCTCTTGGCATCGAGCTTGTGACGAGTATGATCTTCGTATGCAGAAGGCGCGCGTGACGGTGACGGTGCGACGTGACGTGCTGGCGAAGGCCGAACGGCAGGTCCGCCGCGGGCGGGCCAAGTCCGTCAGCGCCTGGGTCGATGCCGCCATGGAGGAGAAGGCGCGCCGCGAAGATCTGGCCGCCCTGCTCGTGCAGATGAAGGCCGAGAACGGTCCCGCCACCGCCAAGGAGGAGGCTTGGGCCCGCGCCGTCCTCGGCCTGTAGTCCTCGACGCCGGCGCGCTCATCGCCTTCGAGAAGAACGATCGCAAGGTCCGGATGCTGGTCGAGCTCGCGCTCGCGCACGGAGGGGCGCTCTTCACGACCGGTGGGGTCGTCGCCCAGGTCTGGCGCGATGGCAGCCGGCAGGCCCGCATCGCGCGCCTGCTCGGCTCGGAGCTGGTGCGGGTCCAACCTCTGGATCGCGAGGAGGGGCAGGCCACCGGGGCCATCTGCGGCCAGTCGGGGACGACGGACGTCGTCGACGCGAGCGTCGTCCTCCTCGCACGACGGCACGGTGCGGTGATCGTCACGAGCGATCCGGAGGATCTCCGGCGTATCGATCCGCGCGCCGACGTGGTCGCGTGCTGAGATGGACACGCGAGAGGCCTTCCGGCACTTCCTGCCCATCCCCACGCGCTGGATGGACAACGACGCGTACGGGCACGTGAACAACGTCGTCTACTACGCGTACTTCGACACGGTGATCAACGCGTACCTCGTCGCCGAGGGCGGCCTCGACATCGCGCGCGGCGCCATCATCGGCCTGTGCGTCGAATCGCACTGCGCCTACGCGAAGCCCGCCGCGTTCCCCGAGGTGCTCGAGGCGGGCCTGCGCGTCGAGCACCTGGGCAACTCGAGCGTCCGCTACGGCATCGGCATCTTCGCGGCGGGCGCCGACGAGGCGAGCGCCCAGGGTTGGTTCGTCCACGTCTTCGTGGACCGCGAGACGCGCCGGCCGACCCCCATTCCCGATCGCATGCGCGCCGCCCTCGCGCGCCTTGCCTAATGAGGCGCGACGCAGCGCAAGGTGCGGATCGCGCCAGACCAGGTCCCCTCGGCACAGGTGCCGGACTGGCAGGAGTCGCTGCAGCAGTCGTCGTCCTTGCCGCATGGCTTGCCCGGCGGTACGCATCCGCAGAAAGCGCGCTTGTCGCCGCAGTGGATGTCTCCCGGCCACTTGGCCCCGATCCCGCAGACACACGGAACGTCGTCGAGCGGCCAGTCGGGGCACGGCCCGCCCGGCTTGACCTCGTCGAGGAGCGTTTCGTCGTAGCAGACGTCCAGATCGTCTGCGCCCACGCGCTCGCCCCACCAGGCGTGTGAGCGAACGGCGGACCAGGCCGCGCGGCGCTCGCCGAGCGTGTGCGTGCGGGCGGCGGCCTCGCAGGCGGCGTGGAAGGAGCGGGCGCATTGAACGTACGCGGCCACGATGGTGGCCGCCGTGAGGACGCACGCGGCGACAACTCCACCCAGGGCTCCGGTCGCGCGGCGCCGCTCGCCACGATCCCCACGTTGCCCGGCCCGCCAGCCGCGATAGAGCACGTACGCGAGCATGACGATCCCGGCGCCGACCACGTAATTGCGCCCGAGCGCGAGAGCGATGACGAGCAGTCCGCCGAGCGCCGCCAGCCCAGCGCGGAGCGCCGCGCGACCCGCGCCTCCGTTCCCCTCTGCCCGCGTCATGGCGTCGGCGCAAGCATGAATCACAGCAAGCGACGGGGGAAGAGATGCGTCGGGGTTGGGGTGGAGGGGGCCCCCGTCTTGACCGCGTCTCCCCCTCCCTCGTAGCTCGTGCACCGCGTCCGCTCGTGGCGTATACCGCCGTCCCACATGGACAAGCGTGCCCTTCTCCCCTTCGCCCTCTTCGTGGCGGCGGCCCTCGCCCCGATCGGCTTCGCGTGCTCTTCGTCTTCCGGCGGCAACAGCGGCAGCACGCCGCCGCCCAATCCGGCGTCGCCGCCGCTGCTCGGTGAGGACTGCGATCCCATCGAGCCCATCGCCACCGAGTGCGGCTTCCCCTACCCGTCGAACGTCTGGACCACGCCCGACAAGTCGACGCCGACGGGGATGCACCAGTTCTACGGGCCGACGACGCTGCCCACGTGGCAGGTGTCCCCGGAGAAGCACGTGACGCCGACGCCGTGGGCCACGAAGGACGGCTTCTCCCCGGGCAGCACCATCATGGCCTTCTGGCCCGACGTGGACGTGAGCAAGCTGCCCAACCCGAACACCATCGCGTCGTCGATCACCACCAGCTCGCCGACGATCATCATGGAGTACGCGACGGGCAAGCTCGTCCCGCACTGGGACGAGGTCGACATGCTCTCGACGACGGGCGCCGGCGAGCGCGCCTTCATGATGCGGCCGGCGATCCGGCTCAACGACTCCACGCGCTATCTCGTCGCCATCCGGCACCTCGTCGACAGCACGGGCGCCGCCATCCAGCCGTCGCCCGAGTTCCAGGCACTCCGCGACAACACGTCGAGCAACGACGTGTCCGTCTCGCTCCGGCGCAATCTCTACAAGGACATCCTGGCCACGCTGCAGAAGAACGGGGTGCAGACCGGTGACCTCATCATGGCCTGGGACTTCACCACGGCGAGCAAGGAGAACACGACGAGCGACATGGTCTCGATCCGCGACCAGGCGCTCGCCGCGGTCGGCAACGACGGGCCGAAGTACACGATCACGCAGGTCACCGAGAATCCGAACCCGTACATCCGGCGGCGCATCCAGGGCAACATGACCGTGCCGCTCTACATGACGACGCCGCCGTCGTGCACGACGGGCGGCAAGACCGAGCCGGGCTGCCCGGGATCGAACATCAACCGCGACGCGAGCGGCAAGCCGACGCAGAACGGCACGATGGACTATCCGTTCCTCGTCCAGATCCCGAACTCGATCGTCAACCTCGGCACCACGGCGCCCATCCTCCAGAACGCGCACGGTCTCTTCGGCGACCAGACCGAGGGACAGGACGGCTACATGGCCGAGATCTGCGACCGCCTGCACTACGTCGAGATCGCCGTGGACCTCGTCGGCATGGACTCGGAGGACGGCAACTGGATCCCGAACGCCCTCGCGGGCGACATCGCCGATTTCGCGCACCTGCCCGACCGCTTGCACCAGGGGTTCGTCAACGAGCTCCTCGCGATGCGCATGATGATGGGCAAGATGGCCACCGATCCGCAGACGATGCCCGAGGGCAAGCCCACGATCGACACGACGAAGCGCTTCTACCGCGGCGACAGCCAGGGCGGGATCTCGGGCGGCGTGTACATGGCCATCTCGACCGACGTGACGCGCGGCCTGCTCGACAACACCGGCGGGCCCTACGCGCTGATCCTCGACCGCAGCCGCGACTTCTCGCCGTTCTTCCTCGAGCTCAAGGGCATCTACACCGATCCGGCGCAGCAGCAGCTGCTCATCGATCTGATCCAGCAGCTCTGGGACAACGCCGAGCCGAACGGGTTCATCCCGTACATCAGCGAGAACATGCTGCCCAACACGCCGTCGCACAACGTGATCATCCAGGACGCGCTCGGGGATCAGCAGGTGTCGCCGATCGGGGCGCAGTTCGAGGCGCGGACCATCGGCGCGAAGAACCTGCAGCCGGTCAACCGCGAGGTGTGGGGCATCGACGACGCGGCGAGCGGCTTCACGGGCAACGGGTACGTCGAGTTCAACTTCTGGGAGCCGGCGTCGCAGTCGCCGATTACCAACGTGCCGCCGCCGGTCAACTACCCCGGCTGCTCGTGCATCTCGGGGGGCATGATCCAGAACATGTGCTCGAGCGACACGTGCGACACGGATCCGCACGACGAGCTGCGCAAGCTCCAGTGGGCGCAGGACATGGTGGACCAGTTCTTCAAGACGGGGCAGATCGTGCAGACCTGCCCGAACAACGCGGCGTGTGCGGCGCCCATGGGGTGGTCGACGGGCGCGCCGAACTCGGACAACGTGTCGGTGTGCCAGATCCCGGACGGGCTCAACCCGGAGGGCGGCGCGGCCGCGGCAGGGTGCGACGCGGGGGCGAACGACTCGGGAGTGGGAGACGCCAGCACCGAGGCCACCACGGACGCCGGCGCGAGCGACGCCACCTCAGACTGAATCGAACGGCGTGACGTCCGGCGCGGCGAAGCACGCGCGCCCCTCGCGGCAGGAGCACGCGTGCGCGGGGCGCTGGTCGGTGCCCCACGGCTCCATGGTGCGCAGGCACCAGAAGACCGCTGTGGAAGAGGTGCCCTCGCGCCAGTCGGCCGTGAGGCCCTCGAGCGTGCCGAAGGCCGTCTTGGTGCGGAGCTTGCGGCACACGACAGGTCTGGTCTGTGAGTCCGCACTCTCGCTTCGCTCGAGCGTGCGGTACTCGGGGAGCTGCTTGCGGTCGCCGTCGCTGCTCATGTCGCCTCCACCGCCGCCAGCACCGCGCGCCTCACGGCGACCTCGATGAGCGGCAACTTGTACCCGTTGTGCTCCAGCGGCGCCGCGCCCTGGAGCGCCGCCTTTCCCGCATCGCCCGCGCTCGCCGCGTCTACGGCGCGACCGACG
>DATJYG010000924.1:0-13622 GCA_035499695.1 Polyangiaceae bacterium | reverse complement strand
AGACGCGCCTCTGCCTGGTGAATCACTTCCAGGGCCGCGTCTCGTGTCCGTACGGGCAGAACTCGACGGCAACCGGCTCAGGCGACACCACGGACAAACCGTGCATGAACCAGAAGCCGGGCGATCAGAACACCGCGTGCTGCACGCCGGGCATCTATCAGCCGGTCAAGCCCACGGCGGTCGTCAGCATGGGTGGCGGCGACGGCGGCACGGGGACTGGCACGAACTACACCGTGCAGCCCAACTGCGGCGACCGGACGGCGAGCGTCGCGGTCTACTGCTCGTGCCGCTGCGCGAACGTCGACGGCAAGACCGACGACGGCGCCAATTACTGCTCGTGCCCCGACGGCTACGACTGCTCGCAGCTCGTCTCGCAGACCGGAGTCGCCGGCGAGAACCTCACGGGCGCTTACTGCGTCAAGCACAACACGCAGTACAACGTGAACACGTCCTGCCTCTCGGGCGAGCCGGGCTGTCTTCCCTCGGCCAAGACGGGACAGCCCGGGTACTGCGGCCCGACGAACACGGCGCAGTGACCACGCGCACCGCCCTCGGCCGGCTGGCCGAGACGGCGGTCGCCGATTACCTCGTGGCCGCCGGCTACGACGTGCTCGCGCGCAACCTGCGCCTGGGCGCGCTGGAGCTCGACGTCGTCGCGCGGCGCGGTCCGCTCGTCGTCGTCGTGGAGGTGCGCACGCGGCGCAAGGGCTCGATGCAGCGCCCCTTCGAGAGCGTCACGTACACCAAGCGCCTGCGCCTGAAGCGCGCCGTGCGCCGCCTCTGGAGAGAGCAGCTCGTGAAGATGCGCGACGTGCAGCGCGTGCGCATCGACGCCGCCGCGGTCAGCTTCGAGGGCGGCGAGACGAAGGTCGAGTACGTCGAGGGCGCTGTCGAGTAGCGGGGCTCACCAGTCGCAGTGCAGGACGACCAGGCCCGAGGCGACGCCCATGTTGGTCACGGGCAGGGAGCGCTCGCGGGAGATCGGGTCCCAGATGTACAGGCGGGGCGCGCGGGCGACGCCGAGGTCGATGGGCAGCTCGCCGACGGCGAAGCCCGTGAGCCTCAGGTGGTCGGCCACGTCGGCGCGCGTCGTGGCCATCTCGGCAATGGTCGTCGCCTCCTCGGCATGCGCCGAGCGCGCGCAAGTGACGGCAATCCCTGCAAGAACGGCTGCTACCACAATGCGCAACTCGGCCTCCCCGTGCTCCACGGCCCTGTGTTCCCCGATGTACGGCGGGGTATCGCACATCCTTCCCCCGGGAGCACGCACGAATGACCGGCGCTGGCATGCGTGCGCCTCGCGTTCGGTCCAGAACGCCTTGCGTATGGTTGCGAACGGCTCTCGTTCGCTACCGAATGTCTCTGGAATGGTTGCGAACGGCGCTCATTCGCGACCGAATGCCTTGCGCATGGTTGCGAATGCCTCTCGTTCGCTGCCGAATGCTTCGCGCATGGTTGCGAATGCCTCTCATTCGCTACCGAATGCTTCGCGCATGGTTGCGAATGCCTCCCATTCGCTACCGAATGCCCTGCGCATGGTTCCGAATGGCTCTCGTTCGCTACCGAACGCCTCGCGCATGTTTGCGAACGCTGGGCGTCAGCCTTCGAGCGCGGTGCGCATGGCGTCGCGCACCCTGCCGAGGGACGCCTTCGCGTCCTCCTTGGCGCCGCGCTCGACCGCGTCGATCGCCTTGTCGACGTCGTCGAGCTGCTTCTTCTCGAGCGCGCGCAGGCTCGCGACCATCTGCTGGAAGGCCTCGAAGAAGTCGCGCAGCTCGTCGCCCTTGCGGAGGCGTGCGTCGACGCGCAGGCTCCCCTGCCCCACCTTCCCCAGCAGCCGCTTCATCTTGTAGACCGGGCCCGCGATCTTGTGCGTGATGTAGATGCCGAGCAGGCCGATGAGCACCACCATCAGCGCGAGGCACCCGACGACGCTCTCGATGAGCACCGCCTGGCGGTGAATCAGCATCGCCTGCTGGTCCGCGATGGCCTTCTGCTGCGCGGCGAGCGCCGCGTCGTGCTCGTCGGCTTCCTTCGTGAACTCCGCGAGCAGCTCGGGGCTGTCGGGCGCGAAGTTCTTGATGTTCATGCGGCTGACTTCGGAGACCTTCTTGCTCTCCTCGAAGACCTTGGTGCTCTCCTCGACGACCTTCTGGCTCTCGCCCACCATCGCCGTCGTCGTGCTCCACACGACCGCGCCGAGCACGCCGCTGATGACCAGCGCCACCGCGACGAGGAAGCCCGAGTACTTGAGCTGGAAGCGCGAATCGAGCAGGTAGTTCCGGACACTCCTCTTGTAGGAGCCGGTCTGGTCGGGAGGCGCTGTGGAAGGAGTGGTGGACATGAGTTCCTCGGGCTCTACGAAAAACGCTTACTTGAAGTTCTGGGCAAAAAGCTCGGCGGCGCGTCCGGCGACGACGCTCATCAGGTTGTCCTCCGCGCCGTGATCGCCGGGGCGTGCCCCCGGGAAGGTCGCGCCGGCGGGGACCTCGCCGCGCAAGTCTTTGCCCGGATACGAGAATACCGCGATCTTCACGCGGACGCGGAGGCTGCCGTCCGAGTAGTCGAGGGGCTCGAGGCTGACCGCGAGGTAGAAGCCCTTGAGCTGGCGCTTGGCCAGGACGGCCTTGGCGGCGGAGCTGGACTCGCCCGCGGGGGCGAGCTGGTACTCGCCGAGCTGCGCGAGCTTCGAGGCCACGGCGCCGCGCACGATGCGGTCGATGTCGGCCTGGGAGCGGTCGGTCTTGTTGGCGACGGGGGAGATGGAGACGTAGTACTTCGCGCCGGCGACGTAGGGGGCGTCGCCGCCGCCGCTGCCGCTGCCACCGCCGCCGCCACCACCGGATGAGTCGATGGCCTCGATGGCGCGCTGGATCTGAAGCTTCACGGACGAGTTGGACTCGACGGAAGCGCGGCGCCTGAGGCAGTCGAGGGAGGAGCTGCGCGCGAGGCGCTTGAGGGCGACGGCGACGGCCTGGCGGACCACCTCGCTCGGGTCGTCGAGACCGCGGCAGAGCGGGGTCACCGCGGAGTCGTCGTTGGTGGCGCCGAGGGCGAGCGCGGCGTTGGTGCGCACGCGGAAGTCGTCGGCCTGGCCGGCGGCAGGCGGATAGCGCAGGCGCTCGGCGAGGAAGTCGATGCGCCCGTCGGCCGTCGCGACGATGCTCGTGAGGAGCACGATCGCCACGGCGAGGATGCGCAGCGCGAGCCTCGCCATCGTTTCCGAGGATACCATGATGACCATGCGGACGTGGCGACTCGGCGTTCTCGCTCTGGCCGCGTCGCTCGGTGCCAGCATGGCCAGCAACGCGCGCGCCGATCCTCCGCCGCGCATTCACCTGCGCGGGTCGGCGCACATCGACGCGCATTGGGCGCACGGTGCCGGAGGAACGCACGCGGGAGAAGTGTCTCTCGCGGGCACGGTCGTCGACGACACGGCGCGTGCCGTGAGTGGCGCGCGTGTGGGTCTACGCATTGCAGGCGCAGATGGAAGCGCGGCTGGCCAACTGAGCCTCGTCGACGCGGCGCCCGCCGCGTGCAGCGAGGGCGCCTCGCCGCCGAGCGTCGAGTCGGCCGATGCGCTGGTCCTGCCGGCGGACGACTCGGGGCGCTTCTGCGTACGGCTGGTCCTCCCCGCGACGCGCGGGGCGTGGGTCGCGCACCTCGACTCGCGCACAGCGGGACCCATCGACGCGGCGCGGCTCGACGTGCCGATCGATCTGTCGCTCGCGCCCGTGACACTGCGGTTCGATCCCGAGCCACGCAACGTGCACCTCGATGAGGGTGATGACGCCGCTCGGAGCTTCGTGGCCGTCGCCTCGACGGAGAGCGACGGCGTGACCACGGGCGCGGCGCAGGTCGTACTCAGCCTGTCCAACGAGACAGGCGCGATGCTCGCCACGGCGACGACCGATGCCAACGGACAGGCGCGGTTCGACGTGCCCATCGGCAAGCTGGGAGCTCCCGGCAGGGGCGAGCTTCGCGTCTCGTTCGCCGGGAGCGCGACGGCCGGCGCCGCGCTGCACTCGGCGCCCATCGAGCGGCGTACGCACGTGGACATCGCGGCGTCCGACGCGCGCGAGGGCCGCCTGCCCCCGGGGTTGCCCGAGGACGGCGTGGACGTGCGCGTCGCCGCGACGCTGCGCTGCGCGAAGTTCGGCTGCGCGGGCGCACCCACGGGGACGATCGAGGTACGCGTCGGGGACGACGAGACCATCTCGGGCGCGGGCTCGCTCGAGGGGGGCCAGGCGCAGGCGGTCGCGCGGTACGCGTCGCAGCCCGAGCCGTCGCAGCTCCACGTGCGCTACGTGCCCGACGCGCCGTGGCTGCAGCCGGGAAACGAGCTGTCCCTGCTGCAGCCGGTGCGGCCGCCGAGTCCGTTGCGGAAGGTGCCGCTCCTGCTCGCCGGGCTCGTGGCCATCGCGTGGCTGGTGCTCGCGAGGCTCCCGCCGCGCAAGCCGGCCGCGGCCCGCGCGAGCCGCGCGCCGGCTTCTCACGGAGGCAGGCCCGAGGCGGGCGTCGAGCTCGTGCGCGCCGGCCCCGCGGCGCAAGGCTGGACCGGCAGACTGCACGACGCGCACGACGCCTACGCGATCGCGGGCGGGCGCGTCGCCGTCGAGCGTCGTGGGTTCGAGCGCATCGAGGTCCTCGCCGAGACGCGCACCGACGCGGCCGGCGTCTTCGCGCTCCCCTTGTCCCGTTTGCCGCACGGAGTCGCGCCGCTGCCGGGCGACGAGCTGGTGTGCGAGGGGCCGCTGCACGGGCAGCTGCGGCGCCCCCTGCCCGAAGCGGGAGAGCTCGACGTCGCCCTCGTGCTGCGCAAGCGCGCGCTGCTCGATCGACTCGTCGCGTGGGCGAGGCGGCGCGGGATGCCCTACGACGCGCGTCCCGAGCCCACGCCGGGCCACGTGAGGCGCGCCGCGGGCGGCGAGTTCACGGTGGCGCGCTGGGCCGACGCGGTCGAGCGCGCCGCCTTCGGGGGCCAGGTGGTCGACGCACGCGCCGAGGGGGAAATCGAGCGGCTGGCTCCGAACAACGAGAAAGCGCCACCGGAACAGCCAGGCCCACGTTGACGGGCCCCTGAACGGCTCCTTATAGTCGCGGCCCCCGCTGTCGCGAGCAGCCCGGATGGCCCCCCCATGACCACCGCCACAATCGTCGTCGCCGCCGTCATCATCGCGGCCGTCGTGCTGCTGCTTCTGCTCCGCGGTCGCGGCACCGCCCAGCTCCAGGGCCCGGCGCCCGGAGCGAAGCAGGTCCCGCCGGCGGCCCAGCGCCCCAAGGCTTCCGTGTTCGGCGGAGAGACCTCGGCGGCCACCGCGCAACCCGAGCCGTCGCCGCGTCCGGCGCCGCAGAAGCCCCTGCCTTCCGGCGCTCCCGCCGCCGCTCCGCCGCCGAGCGCCGCGCCGCCGTCGAAGAAGCCCGCCAAGCGCGGGGACGTCGCGGGCCTCCGCAAGGGTCTCGCCGCCACGCGCGGCGGGTTCATTGCGCGTCTCACTTCCATCTTCCAGGGCAAGAAGGAGATCGACCCGGCCATCCTCGAGCAGGTGGAAGAAGTCATGCTCTCGAGCGACGTCGGGCCCAAGACCACGCGGGTCATCCTCGACCGCCTGCGCGACCAGCTCGCCCGAAACGAGCTGAAGGACGCCGACGCGGTGTGGGCCGCCCTGCGCGCCGAAGCGCTGCGAATCCTCGGCATCGGCGGGGGCGCCGTGCGCATGTCGCAGAAGCCGACGGTCGTTCTCATGGTCGGCGTCAACGGCGTCGGCAAGACGACGACGATCGGCAAGCTCGCCACCCGTTACATCGCCGGCGGCAAGAAGGTGGTGCTCGCCGCGGGAGACACCTTCCGCGCCGCAGCCGTGCAGCAGCTCGAGGTGTGGGGCAAGCGCGTGGGCTCGGACGTCGTCAAGGGCAAGGAGGGCGCCGACCCGGGCGCCGTCGCCTTCGACGCGACGACCAAGGCGAAGGACGCCGGGGCCGACCTGCTCCTCGTCGACACCGCCGGGCGCCTTCACACGAAGGTGCCGCTGATGGACGAGATCAAGAAGGTCCGCAAGACCATCGCGAAGGCGCTCGAGGGCGCCCCGCACGAGACGCTGCTCGTCCTGGACGCGACGACCGGCCAGAACGCCCTCACCCAGGCCTCCATGTTCAAGGAGGCGCTGGACCTGACGGGCATCGTTCTCACGAAACTGGACGGCACCGCCAAGGGCGGAATCGTCCTCGCCATCTGCGAGGAGCTGGGCGTGCCCGTCCGCTACGTGGGCCTGGGCGAGCGCGCCGACGACCTGCGCGAGTTCGACGCCGACGACTTCGTGGAAGCACTGTTCGGGAAGGGCGACGAGGGGGCTGGGGGCGACGGTTCGCAAGCCGCTTGATGCTTGTGAGATGCAATCGTGACCCCGTTGGGGTTGGGGCCCCAACGACAAACGAGACCGTGGGCCACCTCTTTTTTTGCCGTGATTTCTTATTGCTGAGTTGATAGTAGTCGGGACCGGCCGCTGTCGGGCCTCTCACATTCCCCGTTGCCCTCGAAGGATGCGGAAGGGGTAGCAATGAAGCAGGCTCGCAGGTGGCTTCTACTCGCGGCGGCACTCATGTTGGTGCCACAGGCTGCGTATGCGCAGAAGAAGAAGCCGAAGGGCGGCAACGCCAATCCTCCGCCGGCCGCGGCTCCCGCGGCGCCGGCTCCGGCCGACGCGGACGCGCCGGCTCCGGCGGCGCCCGCCACGGGTGCAGCCGGTGGCGACCAGACCGGCGCGACGCCCGCGCCGGGTGCGGCTGGAGGAGACCAGACCGGCGCGACGCCCCCGGCCGCCGGCGGCGACCAGGGCGGGATGGACGTCTGCCAGATCACGCCGGACGCGCCCCAGTGCGCGGCCGCCAAGGAGATCAACTTCGGCGAGGAGGCCAAGAAGCAGGTCCACGCCGAGGTGTATGCGGTGCAGCAGCAGTACGTTCTGCGCGCGCAGCGCTTCGAGATTCAGCCCTATTTCAACTTCACCCTGAACGACCAGTTCGTGAGCCACAACGGGCCGGGGCTCGCGCTGAACTACTACATCACGCAGGTCCTCGCGATCGGCGTCGACGGCGTCTGGTACGGAGGCCTCAACGGCGAGTCGGACTTCAACTTCCAGAACCGCCGCGCGGCCCGCATCGCGGTGCCGCTGAACAACTACCAGTTCTCGGCTGACCTCAACTTCACGTACGTGCCGATGTACGGCAAGTTCGCCGGCTTCGGTGACTTCATCTTCAACTACGACGTGTTCATCTCGGGCGGCGGCGGCATCATCCGCACCCAGCCGGTCTCGGTCATCGATCCGGACAACCGGAAGTTCACCGACTGGAACAACCTGGTCAACTTCGACCTCGGCATCGGCTTCCGCATCTTCTTCACGCGGTGGCTCGCGGCCGTCCTCGAGGTGCGCGACCTGATGTTCTTCGACCGGCTCGAGAACACGAACGTCTCGATCCTTCCGCCGACCGACCCGAACGGGCCGCTCAATCCGAACGGCCAGGTCCCCTGGCTCGACCCGGACACCCACTTCACCAACGACGTTCAGCTGCAGCTCGGCCTCTCGATCTTCCTGCCGACGTCGTTCGAATACCGGTTGCCCAAATGAGGACGGCGATGAAGCGGCGTTTCGTCAGCGCAGTCTTGGCAGCGGCCGCAGCGGCCGGCGTCCTCGCGGCGGCTCCCCGCCGGGCGGAGGCCCAGGAGATCCAGCTCACCGGCCCGCTCAAGGGCGCGCCCGCGGTGCGGCACCAGCGGCTCTACCGCGAGGGACGGTTCGAGCTCGACCCGGTCTTCTCCTTCACGCTCCTCGACGAGTACCGCCGCACGATCCTCGTCGGGCCGCGCCTCAACTACAACATCAAGGACTGGATCGCGATCGGCGGCTTCTTCTACTACGGCGCCATCAGCACCACGACGGACCTGAGCGACCAGATCAACGCCAAGGCGCCGCGCGACGCGCTGACCGCGATCAACATGAACCACGCGGGTGGCAACTGCGGCACGGCCCAGCCGTGTACCGCGGCATCGTTCGCCGACCAGACGGCGAAGATGCAGTGGGTCGGCGCTCTGCAGGCCACGTTCATCCCGTTCCGCGGCAAGCTCGCCATCTTCAACAAGATCTTCCTCGATACCGACTTCTACGTCGCCGCGGGCGGCGCCATGGTCGGCATCCAGGAGCGCTCGAACTGCGGCGGGAGCGGGCAGAAGACCTGTGCCGACCCCGCGTCCTTCGCCCTGCAGAGCACGAACAAGATCGCGCCGACCTTCGGCGTCGGCTTCGACTTCTTCGGCGGCAACTGGTGGTCGCTGAACGTCGAGTACCGCGCCCTGCCCTTCTCCTGGAACCGCTCGGGGTTCGACTCGCGCGGCTCCGGCACGAACGGCAACTTCCCGGACGGTCAGGTCAACGGCCAGGACGAGACGTTCAAGTTCAACATGATGATCAGCGTCGGCCTCGGCTTCTTCCTGCCGACGAAACCGGCCATCTCCGAGTGACGCGAGAGGATTGAACAGGAAGATCAGAAGATCAGAAGGTTTTGGTGTGGATCCACACACAAGCCTTCTGATCTTCTGATCTTGCTGTTTTTCTCCTATCGCTTGCTCACGCGGCCCGACGCGTCGATCGCATGGCCCGGGGGCAGGCCCTTGCGGGCGGCCTCACGCTCTTCTTCGGGCACTTCCCAGCCGCGCGTCGAGAGGCCCTCGGCGATGCGGCTGCGCACGCGCAGGCTCTCCTCGTCGCCGAGCAGGCGCGCGAGGGCGGGGGCGGCCGCGGCGTCTTCCTGGGCCAGGAGCGTCGATACGGCGTGGAAGCGGGCGGGCTCGTTGACGTCCTCGAGGAAGCGCTCGACCTCCTCGCGGATGCGCGGGTGCTTGTGCTCCTCGAGCGTCGTGAGGATCTGCACCTTGGGGTCGACGAACTTGGCGTACTCGGTGTCCCACCGCTCGAGCCACTTGAGCAGCTCCTCGACGTACTCGGGCTCGTCGAGCAGCTCGTCCATGATCTTCATGGGCCAGGCGAGGCTCTCGGCCTTCGCGGCGAACGCGCGCACGGGCGCCACGGCGGCGCGCCCGGCCTTGAGGATGCCGCGGAAGGCCGCGTCCTTCTCTTCCTGGTCGGTGATCGACGGGTCCATGTGGAACGTGAAGCGCTTGAGCAGCACCTCCACGGCCTCGGACGTCCCCATCTCCGACAGGGCGTTGATGGCCTCCTGCCGGTCGTAGTTCTGGGCGCGCTTCTCGAGGCGGTCCGCCCACTTGGCGGCCGGGTTCGCCTTCGAAGCCCCCTTCTTGTCGCCTGCCTTGAAGAGATCGAAGAGACCCATCCGTACGCTTGCGCCGCAAGTAGCGCGCCGAGCGCGCTACGGCAAGGGCACAGCGATCAGGACGACTTCTTTGTTCCGCGCGAGCACCTGGTAGCGAACGCGCTTGCCCGAGCGGGTCTGCGCGTCCTGCTCCATCCCCTGGATGCGCTGTGCGAACGCCTGCTCGGTGATGTGATCCGTCGCCTCGCCGAGGTTGCGCTTGGCGGCGATGTACTCGCGGTAGATGCGCGAGTAGTAGGCTGCCGCCGGCTCGGCCGCGAGGCTCGCTGCCGTCGCCGGATCGACCGCCTGCTCGCCCCCTTGCTTGGCGTCGACCGATAATGCGTCGCCGAAGTTGCCCGCGTTCGGGGCCATCGAGACGCGGCCCTCGGCGTCGGTCGTGTCTTCCTCGACGCCCATGAGCTGGTTGAGCAGCTGGTCGATGCGGAAGGCGAGACCCCCGAGCTCGGCGTGCTCGAGCTCGAAGCGCTTGTCGGCCTGGCCGTTGAGGATGGCGAGCAGCCCTTCCTCGAGCGTGTTGATGGGCCGCGTGATGTAGTTGCCGAGGAGCAGCCCGCCCACGATGACGAGGATGAGCCCCACGGCCACCGCGCCGAAGATGGGCAGCATGGCGAGCCCCGTCGGGTCCTGGATGAGCGCCGCGGGCGCCGCCGCCACGAGCAGGGCGCGCTTGCCGTCGGCGAACGCCGGGAGCGGCGAGGCGGCGATGAGGTAGTCGCCGTCGCGGACGTTGCCCGTCTGCTGCTGCGCGAGGGCGTTCTTGAGCATGTCCTTGGCGGACTTGGAGACCGCGTCGTCGAGCTGCGGCAGGCGCGTCGCCGAGTTGCCGATGACGTCGAACGAATCCGCGGTCGGCACGACCACGTCGAGCGCGCGGCCCGTCGTCGCCTCGCTCACGCGCGACAGGGTGTCGTTGAGCGGCCGGGACGCGACGAGCGCCCCCACGATCGTGCCGCCCGCCGAGTCGCGCACGGCGACGTACGACGCGAGGACGCGGTCCTTGCCCTCGTACCAGACGTCGGATCCGCCCTGGCCGGACGTGAGCGTTGCCTTGAGGCCCGCGTACGTACCGATGGAATCGCCGCGGCCCATGTTCGTGCCGCTTCGGCCGACGATGCGGGTCTGGGTGTCGACGAACGCAACGAGCGTAGGCACGTTCTTCTCGAACAGCGGCTCGTTCTTCATGCGGCTCACGAGGTCGTCGCACCGCTTGCTGGCTGCCTCGGCGCGCGCCGTGGGCGTCGCCTTGGCCAGCGCGTCGAGCGTCGCCGCCTCGGTGGCCGCCCCGGCGAGCCAGCGCTCGGCCCGGAGGCCATCGAGCTGCAGCCTGCCCGCCGCGCCGTTGACGTCGTTCTGGGCCTCGAGCGTCAGCTGGTCTTTGTTCCCCGCGACGGAGCTCAAAGACGACCGCACGAGCAGGAACGCCAGCAGCCCGACGAGGGCCACAATGAGCGCGTTGACTGCGATGATCTTGATGCGCAAGTCCGCCTCCCGCGCGAAGACGCTATCATTCGCGACACAAGCGCGGCAACATGCGAAAGGCTCTCCTCGTAGACGACGCGCGGTTCGACCTGCATGCAGCGCCAGGCCACCATCCCGAGCGGCCAGAGCGGCTGACGGCAGCTCGGGCGGCGGTGGCCGCGGCGGAGGCCGGAGGCATCGCGTTCGACCGCGTGGGGGCGCGGCCGGCGACCGACGAGGAGCTCGTCCGCGTGCACGATCCGGCGTTCGTGGAGGCCCTGGGCAAGCTGCGCGGGCGCACCGGATTCATCGATCCGGACACCTTCGTCGCCCCGGGCAGCATCGACGCAGCGCGGCTCGCGGCGGGCTCGCTCGTGGCGCTGGTCGACCGCCTGGTCGAGCCCGACGCGACCGTGGACAAGGGCGTCGCCCTGCTTCGGCCCCCCGGGCACCACGCCCGTCCGGCTCAGGCGATGGGCTTCTGCCTCATCAACAGCGTCGCCGTGGCGGCGGCGCACGCGCGGAGCCGAGGGCTCGAGCGCGTGGCCATCGTCGACTGGGACGTCCACCACGGCAACGGGACGCAGGAGATGTTCTGGCGCGAGCCCGGGGTGCTCTACCTGTCGACGCACCAGTTCCCCTTCTATCCGGGGACCGGCAACATCGACGAGATCGGCGAGGGGCCCGGCAAGGGCTACACGGTCAACGTGCCGCTCGTCGCCGGCGGCGGCGACGCCGTGTACGCGAGCGCCTTCGAGCGCGTCGTGCTCCCGGTGCTCGAGGCGTACGCGCCGGAGCTCGTGCTCGTGAGCGCCGGGTTCGACGCGGCGGCGCGCGACCCGCTCGCGCAGATGGAGGTGTCGCCCGAGGCGTTCGGCTGGATGGCGCGCGCGGTGGCGACCGCCGGGGGCAAGCGCGTGGCCCTCGTGCTCGAGGGTGGCTACGACCTCGTGTCGCTCGAGCGGGGGCTCGAGAGCGCCATCGCGGGCATGGTCGACGGGACCGTCGCGCGCGAGCCCGGGCGTGCCCCGGACGACGAGGGCGTGGAGCGAGCGGCCCGCCAGGCGAAGAAAGCCTGGGCCGCCGTCTCCTGAGCTAGCGATGAAGGGGGTGACCGACGGGTTTCGAACCCGCGACAACTGGAGCCACAATCCAGTGCTCTACCAACTGAGCTACGGCCACCGTGAAACGGGCGCTGAACATAGCGGCTCGGGCCGCATTGGCAAGAATGCACGCTCCTGACGGATTCATCCTCCTCGATGAGACGGGCCTCGAAAGGACGGGCCCAGCCTCTCGCAGCGCGACCGCCGTGGTGTTCGGCGTGAGGCGCGCGAGCGGAGGCGACGCGTGCGTGTGCAAGCGCCTCTCGGAGCGAACGGCGAGCGAGCCGTGGATGCGGGCGCGGCTCTTGGCCGAGGGGGAGCTTCTCGCTCGCCTCCAGGCTCGCGCCACGCCGCGCCTGGTCGCGTCGGGCGAGGACGCGCACGGGCCCTGGCTCGTGCTCGAGCGCGCGGCTGGCGAGCCACTGGCAGCGCGCATCGGCGCCGTGGACGCGGCGTGGGTCGCGCTCGCGGCGAGCGCGGCGTTCGGTGCGCTCGCGCAGGTGCATGCGGCGGGCGTCGTGCACGGGGACCTCTCGCCCGGCAACGTGATGCTCTCGGCGGATGCGCGGCAGGCGACGCTGCTCGACTTCGGCCTGGCCTCCTGGCCCGGCGCGCCCGCGATGCCGGCGGGGCCCTTCCGCGGCACGCTCCTCTACGCCCCACCGGAGGTCGCCCGGGGCGAGAGCCCCGATGCGCGCTCGGACGCCTTCGCGCTCGCCGCGTCGCTCCTGCACGTCGCGTCCGGCGAGCTGCCACGAAGCGCCGAGACGCAGGCGGCGATGCTCCTGTCTGCCGGCGAGGAGCCCATCGACCCCTGGGCCCGGCGCGCTGCGGCGGCTCTGCCGCCGGCGCTGGCGGCGGCGCTCGTCGCGTGCTGCGCCTTCGAGCGGGACGCGCGCACGCGCGGGATCGACTAGGTTGCAGCCCGAGGAGTCACCAATGTCCGTCTCTCGCGATGCTGGCCCCGCCTCTCTCGACACCCTCTGCATCCACGCCGGACAGGAGCCCGACCCCATCTCGGGCGCGGTCATGACGCCCATCGTCCTCGCGTCGACGTTCGCCCAGGACGGCCCCGGCGTGCACAAGGGCTACGACTACTCGCGCGCCGGCAACCCCACGCGCACGGCGCTCGAGGGCTGCCTCGCCGCCCTCGAGGGCGCCTCCCACGGCATCGCCTTCGGCAGCGGGTGCGCCGCCACCACCGCGGTGCTCCTGACGCTCAAGAGCGGCGACCACGTGCTCTGCGGCGACGACGTGTACGGCGGCACCTTCCGCATCTTCGACAAGGTGCTCAAGCACTTCGGCCTCGACGCGACCTTCATCGACATGAGCGATCCGGCGCGCGTCGCCGAGGCGATGCGCCCGACGACACGCCTCGTGTGGATGGAGACGCCGAGCAACCCGATGCTCAAGGTGTTCGACGTCGCCCGCATCGCCGAGGTCGCGCGCAACCGCGGCGTCCCGCTCGCCGTGGACAACACGTTCGCGACGCCGATGCTCCAGCAGCCGCTGGCGCTCGGCGCCACGCTCGCCGTCCACTCGACGACGAAGTACCTCAACGGCCACTCCGACGTGGTCGGCGGCGCGGTCATGACCAGCGACTCAGTGCTCGCCGAGAAGCTGCAGTTCCTTCAGAAGTCCGTCGGAGGCGTGCCCAGCCCCTTCGACTGCTACCTGGTTTTGCGCGGCCTCAAGACGCTCGGGGTGCGTATG
>DATJYG010000923.1:0-5796 GCA_035499695.1 Polyangiaceae bacterium | reverse complement strand
CAGCCGGCGACCAGCTGTTGGACTCGGCGCAGGCTTGGGCGGAGAGCGAGGCAACCATCAATGTCACCGTCCCTCGCGCCGCGGCGTGACCCGCTGTAGCGCACGCTTCAGATGCTCCGGCATCCCGATCTTGGCGGGGGTCCACTGCGTGTCGTCGGAGGCGCCGTCGACCTGGCAAATAGCCTGGAGCTGAGGGCCGCTGTCTGGGTCGCAGTCGGGGATGTCGATGACGAGGCACCGCCTCTTCCAGCGCTCAGCCACGACCGCGAGTGGGGTCCCGTTGAGGCGCCAGCATACAGCGGCCAACCAGAGGTCGCTCATGTCGGTCGGCACCTTCGGTCGCATGCACTTGAGCAGGTTGCGCGGCGTGCCTGCAGGCGCGTCGTAGACGCGGTCGTCGGCCGGGAAGCGTCCACAGGTCTGCTCGTCCCATGCCCTTGCCGTGGGGTCGTCGAAGTCGACGCCGCGATCTCCGAGGGCTCCTCGGATAGGTAACCCAGCGAGGTAGGAGGCCCGGCCGGCGTAACGTCCACCGGCGTCGAGTTGCATCGCCCTCAGCTCTACGAAAGCCTCGCCGTGTTCTCCGGCAACGAGATGAGGTCCGAACGTCCAGCGTCCGTCGCGCATGCGCACGACCAAAGCCGAATTTGCCTCGAGGGTTTCGACTGCGCCCGAGATCCACGCGGGGGGTCGAAGGTCTTGCCCGTCGAGGCAGTCCAGGAGGCTTCCCGACGTGGCGGAGGCAAGGCAGCTCACGTCTGCGCACGGTGTCTCGTCAGAAGTCGGACAATGCTTCATTCCCACGACAAGGCGCCCTCCGACGAACGACAACGTCGGCAGCCCGTGGCTGGTGAGCGAAGCGGAGGTGCTCGGAGTGCCCGCATCACCGGGGACGTACACCAAGTGCCAGCGCGCGTAGTCGCCGCGGTCCTGCTGGGCCTCGCAGGGGCAGTCTTGGTCGACCACCACACCCCAGCCGCCGCCGCCTGCCTCGAGACATTGGTCGGGGCCAGGTACGCATTCGGTGCGGCAGCCCGAGTCCGACTTGTGAGAGAGGTAAGCATCGAAGGCCTGCGCCTGCAGCGTCCGGACCTCTTCGCATGCGGTTGCCGGTCTTGCGGCGGCGTCACCGGTCGGTTGCGATGGCGGCGTGCGAGTGCACCCGGCGGAGATGGGGTGGGCAAACGACAGCGCGGCGAGAGCTACGGGGCGGAACAGGTCGCCCCCTTGACCGCGCCATCGAACGCGGTCGCACAAGCGTCCGCGGCAGAGGCGCAGGTGCCCGCCGTCGCGCTGGTCAATGCGCACTTCGCGGCGAGCACCGCGCTCTGACCCGCGGCGGCGGAGCACGAGCAGCACGTCGGCGCGCACTGCGTCGGCTGCGTGCAAGGCGCCCCAGGTGCGCCCTTGCCGGTGAGCAGGGAAGGCGTCAGCTCACAGCCGGGCGCAGTCTCCCAGGCTGCACCGTTCCCGTCCGATCCGAGCTGCCCAGCGGCCGCGTAGCAGTAGCCGAGCACGTCGCCCGCCTGCTCGAGGACGCAGACGTCGCCATGGTCTGCGCAGTCCTCGTTTGAGAGACACCGGCCAGGGATGCAGATCCTTCCCTTCGACGGGACAGCCCCGGTGTTGCAGGTCACGGCATTCTGCGCCTCTCCGACACCCACCTGTCCATTGAGTGGGCTGGGACAGGTCCCGTTCGCAGGGCAGGACGGAGCCGCAAAGCACGCAAACTGCCCGCTCGCGGTGGCGCGGCAGATCGACCTGGCGGCCCAGTGCCCGAGGAGAACGCGCAGGTGATTGCGCCGCCGTCCCCGCCGTTCTGGTTGCCGACGGAACCCGACGATCCCCCGCAGGCCAAGAGCAGCGCCAGTGATGCGCACCGCCAATGCATGCGGTGCTCTCTGTAGCTCGCGGTAACGGACGACGCCATCTGTCCGCCGAGCGTCAACGCGGGAACGTGTAGGTCCCCCGAGTGGGATCCCAGATCACGCTCTCTCCAACCATCACGACGTGCACGCGGAGCGTTCCGTCCGTGCGTGTGATCTCTACTACCCCCTCCGCGCCGGCCGTCCCGCTGAGCTGCGAGACACGCTTGGTCGGATCGCTTGGATCGGGCACGAAGTCGCTGCCCCACGTCGCGCCGTTGCCGTCTCTCCACTCGATGCGTGCAATAAGTGGAGCGCCAGGCGCGCCGGAAAACTCGTCGACCCTAGACATCGGCCGAAGGACCCTGATCACAGCGGGGTGGTGCTCTGGGCGCCCGCAAGGGGCTCGCGCGGGGCGGTGGGTCGAACCAGCTTGAGACCAAGGGTTCGGAATAAGTGCATAGTGGACTATGTACTTTGGCGGAAGAAGTGCCTACCTTCTCGCCGTGGCGCCCATCGTCGACCGCATCGAGCTCCTGAGCGTTCTCCAGGGCTTCAACCCGTGGTGGGGCGGGCGGCCACCCTCCCCCCCCACCTTTCACCGGATCGCCTACCAGAATAGCCGCCGGTTTCTCGACGACCCCAAGCAGCAGCGCGCGGTCCACCTGAGCGGCCCGCGACGGGTTGGCAAGACGACCATCCTGCTCCAGATCGTGCGCGCCGTGCTCGAGGAGGGGCGCGAGCCGAAGAGCGTCGTTTATCTGAGCCTCGACCACCCTATCCTGAAGCTCATCTCGCTCCACGAGGTGCTGCGCCTCTATCACGAGAGCGTCTATCCGGAAGGTTCGCCCGTGCTGCTCCTCCTCGACGAGGTGCAGTATGCGACCGACTGGGAGCTCGAGCTCAAGCAACTCATTGACCACAAGCCGGCGTACCGCATTGCGGCCACGGGCTCGGCCAGCGCGGTGCAGAAGCACAAGCTGGCGGAGAGTGGTGTCGGCCGGTGGGTGAGCGTGAAGGTGCCGACGCTGTCGTTCTACGAGTTCGTGCACATTCGTGGCGACCCTGCGCCCGACATTGCCCAGACCCTGCGGCCGGCCGACCTGGTCGGCAGGAGGCAGGCGGACCTTCTCCAGGTCGGCGCCGCATGCCGCAGGCTCATGCCCCTGTTCGCGCGGTACCTGCTCGTGGGGGGGTTCCCGGAGACGGCGAAGCAGGATGACATCGCAACGTGCCAGCGCCTTCTTCGCGAGGACGTCGTCGAGCGCGTCCTCAAGAGGGACATGACCGCGCTCTTCGGCATCCGCAACGTCAACGAGCTCGAGAAGCTCTTCATCTATCTGTGCCTGCACACCGGCGGCATTCTGTCGGTACAGGCGTGCGCCTCGGCGCTGGGCAGCACCACGGTGACGGTGTCGAATCACCTCGAGGCCCTCGAGCAAGCCAACCTCATCTTTCGGCTTCCGCCCGCCGGCGTCGGGGGCAAGACCGTCCTCAAGGCTCGCTACAAAATCTACCTGGTTGACGCTGCCCTCCGGAATGCCGTGCTGCTGCGCGGTGAGGACATCGTGAAGAACGCTGCCGAGATGGGCACGATCGTGGAGACCACGGTCCTGAGGCACCTGGTCGCCTACCACTACAGGGACACGCCCGAGTTCGTGTACTGGCGCGATCCCAAGACCCGCCAAGAAGTCGACATCATCGTGCGAAGCCCGGCCTACGTGCTGCCCGTCGAGGTGAAGTACCGGCAGGACGCAGGCATCAGCGAGGACGCCGGCATGCTCGCGTACTGCGCCGAGGAGAAGGTCAAGGTGGGCTACTGGGTGACGCAGGCCGAGAGAGACTTCGACATTTTGGCCGTACCCGGCTCGCGAGCGAAGGTGTTGCGCATCCCGGCGCACGTCTTCACGTACCTGCTCGGGCAAGCGGAGAGAACGCTCTGGGGCCGCTAATGGTCTCTCAGGTGGTCCCGGTTCGGGCGTCGGCCTCAACCCCGCGAGCATCCTCGGACGATCTCGGCAGGCGTCGGAGCCCTGCGCCTCGCGGCACGCGCGACGTCAGCTTTCTGCGGGGCGGCGGCCTCGCGCGCGCGGGTGCCGACAATCGCAGAGCCGCTCGCGACCATCAAAGTGATCGAGGGCGTCTTCTCCCACGGGGAGAAGCGACGGAAAGAGGTGACGGAAGCGGTGCTGTCCGTCGAAGGCGAGGCGCTGCGCGACCGGGCGGTCGTCGTGCTCGAGGAGGTACGGAGCGGCTGACCATGCGGGCTTCGAAGGGACAGGCAGAGGGTCGCTCGAGGGTTTTCATCATCATCGTCGCTCCTTGCCCTCCCCATCGGCAGTTCCGAGCGAGTCTGGACATTTTCTTTTTCGCCCCCGTCGAATGTCGGCCCTTCGCTGGTTCTTCAACGAGGCGGAGTCGGAGATCGACGTGCCGTCGAACATCTGCTCTCACCTCTGGGGCGTCTCCCCCACGAGCGCCGACGCGGTCGAGCGCCGCATCGAGTCGCAGCACGCCGCTGGCAAGATCAACGACTGGCTCAAACGCGTCCACACGAACCACGCGCTGCTCCTCGCGGGCCTCTACACCGAACAGCCCTGGTCGGAGGCGGTCACCGAGGTGCTCCACTTCGGGCTCGCGGGTGCCGTAGCCGCGTACGCCACCGTCAACGTCGAGCACCTCCGCGCCGTCGCGCGATGCGAAACCCGCACCCGCAGCGTCAAGGATTGGATCGAAGAGCTCGTGCGCAGGGGCCGGCGCGACACAGTCGACCGCTGGCGCTCCGAGGTCGAGCTCGATCTCGCCATGGCCATCCACGCCTACGACGGCGCGCGCGGAAATCGCCCGTGCGTCGTGCCCCAACACGAGGAGGAATCCTGATGCGTTCCAGAAAGAGCACTCAGTCGCCCCTTCAGGCGCGCGCCTTTTACTCGATCACGGCGCTCGCTCGCATCGGCAACGTCAACACCTACACGCTTCGGCGTCTACTGCGCGCAAACGGCGTGACCCTGCTTCGCGCGCAGCGTGTCCTCTTCGTGCCGGTGACCGAGATCCGGGCCAAGATCCCTCCGCTGTGGGAGAGCATCTGCCTGGTCGCCGAGCTGCGGCCGGAGCCGGCAGTGGTGAGCCCGTAGCGGTCGCGGCGATCCGTCGTCGCCGCGACCGCGCGGACCGCCTCGGTCGCGCGTTTCGTTGCCGATGGAGCTCGGACGACGCGCTTTGCCCAAGGGTAGAGGGGCAAGCAGAGCGGGAGACGCGACGGGATAGTGATCGGACCGCCTCTCTGCGTAGGAAACGCGCTCGGACAGCAGGTAGACGCGCTCGGAGGACGAGGAAACGTGACGGAAGGGTCGGAAAACGCGCGATGCACGAGGCCGGACCGCACCGAATCTCGTGCGGACGCGCTCTCCTCGAGAGTCTTCGCGCTGGTCGCGAGGAACGAGGCGCTGTGCGCGTCCGCGGAGCACGTCCGATCGCACGCAATGGCGCAGTCCCCTCTTCCCGGTCGCGTCCGACGGACGAAAGAGGCGCTCTTCACGCCGGAAGAGCGCGAGTCCGCGACGTTCGAGCGCGTCTCGTCGTCCGAAGAGGCGGTCCGATCTCGATCCCGTCGCGTCTTTCGGAGGGCAGAGCCGAATTACCCGCGAGAGAAGCCGACTTCCCGGACCAACAAGCGCGTTTTCAGGAGCAACAAGCGCTTCTTCCAACCGAAAAGGGTCGTCCTATGACCCAACCAGCCCGTCTCTCTGTTCAACCGGGCGGTCCGCCGACCCAAATAGGTCGGCGCCCGCCCAACCAGTGAGGTCCCATGACCACTCCGAAGGGAATCAATCGCGCCGTCGTCACCCTCAAGCTGCCGCGCCCCGTCCCGGCGCTCATCAAGTACGGGCGGGCCATGGTCACGGCCATGACGAACAACGCCAACTTCACG
>DATJYG010000922.1:0-9742 GCA_035499695.1 Polyangiaceae bacterium | reverse complement strand
CACCGACCGAGTAGACGTCTCGCTCCAGATCGAGGCGCAGCGCCTTCACCAGTTTGGCCAGCGACTGCGCCGGAGGGTCGCCCGCGACCTCCAACCGCACAGCGTTGCCGCGCTCACGCCGACGCAGCTCTTGCTGGATCGACTGCAGAAGATCCTCGGCCTCTTCCTCGTCGATCTCGATGTCGAAGTTCCGCGTGACGCGGAAGACGTATCGACCTTTGACGCGCACGCCGGGGAAGATCGTCGAGACGTGTCGGGCGACGAGGTCCTCGAGGAGGACGTAGGCTCGCGTCGCCTGGAGCCCCGCCGGCGTCTTGACCCCCGTCACCGGCAGGAGCCGGGGAAGCATCGAGGGCACCTGCACGACGCCGAAGCCCTGCTCGTACGTACCTTCGCGCGTGAACATCACCGCCAGGTTCAAGCTTCGGTTCCGGACCTGGGGAAACGGGTGTCCGGGGTCGATCGCGATCGGCGTCAGGATCGGGAACACCTCGTTGTGGAAACGAGCGTCGAGCTCGGCGAGCGTCTCCGGGGGGAGGGCGTCGGTGCGGACCAGGACGATCCCGGCGTCGGCGAGCTTTGCCAGGAGCGTGGCCAGGTTCTGGGTCTGCGCCGAGACGAGCTCGTGAACGCGCGACGAGATGGCGGCCAGCTGCTCACCGACGGTGAGGCCGTCGGGCCCCATCTCGTCGACCTCGCCCGTCAGCTGCTGCTTGAGGCCCGCGACGCGGACCATGAAGAACTCGTCCAGGTTGCTGGCGACGATCGCGTGGAACTTGAGCCGCTCGAGCAGCGGGACCGCCTCGTTGTCCGCCTCGGCCAGCACGCGCGCGTTGAACTCGAGCCACGAGAGCTCGCGGTTCAAGTACAGGGCGTTCGCGTGCAGGTCCGGGACCTCGGCCGCGAGGATGGTGGCCAGCGAGGGGGGCCCGACCGACGGCGCCGGCGCGTGCGTCGAGGCAGTCGCCGTCGAGGGCGTCACGCTCTGCGCGGCTGAGCCCTGCTGAGCCGGCCATGCGCCGGACTGGGATGCGGGGGCTGCCTCTGAGTCGTCCATGGTGTGCCGATGGAGGGTCACCAAGGTAGCTTAAGGCGACTCCGGGGGCGCTTCCTCCTGCTCCTCCGGCTGAGCCGGGGGCGCCATATCTCTGCGGAACCACACGTGGTTGTGGCCGAAGCGCGCCGACTCCACATAGCGGCTCTCGAGCCAGCCCCAGGCATCCGGGCAGTGCCGCTCGAAGTCCCGCCGTGCGTCCTTCTCGGTCATCAGCGGGGACGAGTCGAGGAACACGAAGGCCGCCGGCGGATGCGCGTCGAGGCGGCGTAACAAGTCGGCCTCGTGGGCGTCGCGAATTGCTCGAATGCGCTCGCGCTGGGCCTCGTCGGGCGTCGCGCCGGTCCACCCGCCGAGCGCCGCGTCGGCGTCGAGGTCGTACGCGTAGAGGTACGGCGTGGCCGAGAGCCTCCCCGCGAGGAACAGGAGGTACGGATCCATCCCGTAGACCTGCACGCGGTCGTCGTCGCGCGTGTGGGCGCGCAGGTACGCCGCCGTCTGGCGCAGCTCGTAGGGGAAGTAGTCCGGCTCGGGGAAGTGGGAGAAGTAGTCGGCCTTCTCGCGGTCCTCCGGCGTGGGCGGCGCCCAGAGCAGCCACGTGGCGCGGATGTGGGGCGAGTCTTCCATCGAGGTCGCGACGCGCAGGGCGAAGACGACGCACACGGCCAGGGGCACGAGGCGCAGCAGCGCCCGGTCCCGCCGCGCCGTGCGCGTCCGCTCGGCGAGCCACGAGGCGAAGACGAGCCACTGCAGGTGCACCGCCGCCGTGAGCGGGTGGAAGTGGTACGGGAACCCCTTGGCCTGCGCGACGACGCCGCCGAGCGCCGCCAGCGGCAGGAGCGCCACCGGCACGACGCGCGCGGGCATCTCGCCGAGCGCCGCCAGCGCCAGCAGCACGATGGCGCCGATGATGCCGAAGATCGCCTGCGACGCGTTCCACGGGTTCGTGAGGATGTCGGACACCGAGCGCGGCCAGATGAACCGGTACATCGCGGGCACGTCGGCGGCCTGGATGTGCACGTACGCGCCGATGTCCCCGTGCGCGAGGAGCCACGCGCCCACGGGCAGGAGTCCCAGGACGAAGCCGAGCCCGAACCGCCCGAGCGCCTTGCGCCGCGCGATGCCCATCCCCGGGTCCGCGGCGAGCCCGAGGAGCTGCGCCATCGTGAAGAGCGCGTACGTCGGCTTCCCCAGCCACGGGACCGCCGAGAGCGCCCCGACGGCGACGAGCCACCGCTCGGGCCTGCGCTCCCTCTGCGCCACGAGCTGCAGCGCGACCGACGGCAGCATGAACCAGTCGAAGAAGCTCTCGCGCTGCGCGATGTCCCAGTACCCGTAGAGCAGGTACTGCCCGCTGAGCACCACCCAGGCGGCCAGCGCCCACGCGAGCCGCTCCGGGAGCTGGACGCGCGCGCGCCCGCGCCACCCCGGCAGGCAGAGGCCCACTGCGGCGAAGGTCGCGCCCGTCACGACCAGGTCGAGCACGTGGAAGCGATGCTCGTCCGCGCCCCCGAGCGCGAGGAAGAGCCGGTGCACGAGGTGCGTCAGCGGCCCGTTGACGTCGCGGATGTCGCCGTAGTCGCGCTCTCCCCGCCCGATGGCCCACGCGATGTACTGGAAGATCCCCTGGTCGCGCCCGAGCGTCGTGTACGAGGCGCGCCTCGTCGCGTCGGCGACCCAGAAGAGCGGCGGCAGCGCGAGCAGCACCGGCGCCGCCAGCGTGCGCATGAGCCGGAGAACCGCGATCCGCCGTGGCTGCATCGCAGGCGGCGACCCTACCACCGGCAGGGCCGCCACGCTCCGTTTCCCTTGCGCTTTCGCGTGGCTACATTGGCTGGCATCGCCACCCCCGCGAGGGGCGTGACAATTGCGAGCACTTCTAGAAGCACACACCGGACTCTAGCGGGGGCTGGCGCCACCTGGATTTGCAGGTCCAAACGTGCCCACAATTCGGTCCACGATGAACGAACCGGTCAGGCGGCTGACTCCCGCCACGGCGCCTGCGACGGAGCCGCGTTCGCGCGGCTTCGCGGAGGCGCTGAGCGCCGCAAAGGGCAAGCACGTGCTCATCCCGCTGCGTGGTCATCCGGACCCCGACGGGATCGCGTGCGCGATCGCGCAGGCGCACCTCGCGCAGCGGCTGGGCGTGGCGCAGACGACGGTCGGGTACGTCCAGGAGGTGAGCCACCGCGAGAACCGCGCGCTCGTGAAGCTCCTGGGCCTCGAGCTGAAGAAGATCAAGAGCGTCGCCGAGGTCGGGCGCGTCGACTTCCTGTCGCTCGTGGACGCGCACGAGGTGGATCCGGACCTGGCGGACGCCGGGTCGTACGAGGTCCTGACGATCGTCGACCACCACAGGGCCGTGACGCCGCCGAAGGCCCGGTTCGTCGACCTGCGATACGAGGTGGGCGCGACGGCGACCATCTTCGTCGAGTACCTGGGCGAGCTCGCGACGCCCGACCCCGACGTGGAGGAGGACCGGCGCATCTGCACGGCGCTCATGCACGGCCTCGCCACGGACACGGACGACTTCATGCTGGCGCGCTCGGCCGACTTCCGCGCGGCGTCGCAGATCGTCGAGGTGTGCGACCGCGACTTGCTCGAGGACCTCTCGCGGCGGCTCATCGCGCCGACGGCGATGGACGTCATCGCGCGCGCGCTGCAGGCGATGGTCGTGCGGCGCAACTTCGCCATGGCCGGCGTCGGCTTCGTCAGCGAGGCCGAGCGCGACACCATCGCGCAGGCGGCCGACTTCCTCGTGCGGCGCGAGGACATCGACACGTGCGTCGTGTACGGCGTGGTGGGCGACAAGACGATCGAGGGCTCGCTGCGCACGCACTCGCCGAGCGTCGACCCGGCAGTGTGGCTGGAGCAGGCGTTCGGGGCGGACGAGAAGGGCCGGCCCTACGGCGGCGGCCGGCGCGACAAGGGCGGCTTCCGCATCCCCATCGGCTTCCTCGGGCGCGTGACGGACCGGCAGCAGCTCTGGCAGCTGGTCGAGCACGCCGTGCGCACGGCGCTCTTGCGGCAGTCGGGGGAGGAGCCGACGCCGGGGCTCATCGTGCCGCCGGTCGCTCCGAGCTAGGTGCGGATCGCGTTCTTCGGCCTGCCGCTGGCGGGCGTGCTCCTCGCGCGCGACGGGCACGAGGTCGTGTGGGCAGGCGTGCTCGTCGAGAAGGGGCTGCGGCGGCTGGAGAAGCACCTTGCGCCGGGCCGCACCGAGCGCATGCCCGACCTCGAGCGCGCCGACGTGGTGAGCCGCATCGCAGGCGCCCGCCCCGAGCTGCTGGTGAGCTGGTTCTGGGTGAAGCCGGTGCCTCCCGCGGTGCTGGCAATCGCGCCGGCGGTCGGCGTGCACCCGTCGCTGCTCCCGCGCCATCGCGGGCCCGACCCGTACTTCTGGGCCCTCGACGCGGGCGACGAGACGACCGGCGTGACGGCGCATCTCCTGGAGCCCGAGTACGACACGGGCCCGGTGCTCGCGCGGCACGCGGTGCGCATCGACCCCGCGTGGGACGCGTGGCGGCTGGCGCGCGTGCTCGACCGGCCGAGCCTGGCCCTCCTGCGCGAGACGGTGCGCGCGTACGCCGCCGGCCGCCCGCCGACGCCGGTGAAGCAGGACGATTCGCTCGCGACTGCGGCCCCGGCGCCGACGGAGGAAGACCTGGCGCTCCGATGGTCGTGGCCCGCCGAGCGTCTCGCCCGGCGCGTGCGCGCGGCCGCGCCCTACCCCGGGGCGTGGACCGAGATCGGCGACGAGCTCGTGATCCTCACGCGCGTGCGCCCCACCTCCGACTTCCCGCGCGCGCTCGAGCCCGGCGAGGCCGCCGTCCGTCGCGACGGCATCGCCGTGGTGCGCGCGGCTGACGGGGCGCTCGAGCTGCTCGCGGGCCGCGCCGAGGACGACGAGACGCTCCTCGGCACGGGCGAGCTGGCGGCGATCGTGAAGCGCGCGCAGGCGTAGGCGTCAGAGTGTCTTCAGGAACTCGCGCAGGGCGTACTTGTCGCGGTCGCTCAGCCACGCACCGAAGTAGTGCCCGCCGTTCTCGACGAGGTCGGGGCACCGGAGCGTCAGCGTCTGCGGGTCGAGGTTCGCGAAGAGGTCGACCGGCGTGCCCGCGGGCAGCGTGATCGAGATGCCGCCGAGGCTCACGGTGATGGGCACGGTCGTCGTCTGGATCGACCCGAGCTGGTTGCGCTCGAACGGATTGACGAGGAGGTCGTACGCCTGCTCGAAGGCGGCGACGCGCGACGCGACGTCGGGGCCGGCCGCCTCGTTGCCCAGCCGGTTGTTGTGGAAGAACGGCGCCGTCGCCCAGATGCCGAGCAGCGGCACGTCGCGGTAGAAGCCGGGGCCGAGGTCGCGCTTGAAGTCCGAGCTGAACTCCGCCCAGATGTGCCCGTCGCTCCAGTTCGTGGTCAGCGAGCGGCACTTGTTGGTGCCGACCTCGCCGGGCGGCTCCCCGATGAACGGCTGATACCCGCTCGCCTGGTGCAAGAGGTCGTCCGAGTAGACGTTGTGGGGGTCCGGAATCGGCTCCCCGTTCGAGTGGCAGCCGGCGCAGTAGGCGCGGAACACGTACGCGCCGCGCTCGACGACGCGCTCGTCGATGTACTTCTTGCCGCCGGGCGCCTTGGCCAGGTGCGGAACGGGCGTCATCTGCGCGTTCAGGATGAACGCGCACTCGTCGACCGAATCAGCCTGCTGCTGCGCGAAGTACGGCAGCTGCGGGTACGGCGGCGGATTCTCGCCCGGCGCACACGCCTTCTCGCAGTCACTCAGACTGATCGGCGTCTGCGTGGAGGGCGGGTCGGTGCCCAGGTGCGGAAGCATGCACTGCAGCGCGCACATGCCGATGTTGAAGTACACGCGCGTGACGGCGAGCTGGCAGCCGACGTCGTCCTCGCCGCCCTGCCCCGCGCGGTGCGCGGTCGGCGGGTTGCCGTCGCCGTACTTCGTGAGGTCCACCAGGCTCGAGTGGACGGGGAAGAACGGACGGTCGGGGAAGTCGAAGAACTGCGTGATGATGCCGTTGTTGTTGATGCCGTCGTTCTCGATGGCCGTCGTGTCGACCGTGCCCGGGGCCCAGGTGTGGAACACCTGCCAGCGCGGGTCGGCCTCGGGGAGGTTCGCCTCGAAGATGCCGCCGGCGCGCAGGAACTGGTTGCCGATGGTGAGCGAGATGTTGTTCCACGTCGGGTGGTTCGGATCGGCGGGCGGATCGGTCGGCTCGAAGCCCGCGTGGCAGCCGGCGCACGCCACGCCGAAGACGTAGGGGAAGTTGGTCTGGGTCACCGGCTCGGTCGGGACGAACACCGGGTTCGGAAACTTGCGGATGCCGACGACGCCGCTCGGCTCGCCCTCGTAGGGCGCGTCCGGATCGCCCGGGCTCACGTCCGGCGTGCAGACGTCGAGGCCGAGCGGATCCGTTCCCAGCTCGCACCCCGGATCGTTGACGACGCCCCACTGCGCGAAGCGTTGCGAGCGCGGCGTGAACAGCACGTTGCCGATCCCGAGCGTCAGGTCGAAGGGCGGCTGCGGCAAGAGGAGCGAGAAGAAGATCTCGCCGCCGAAGGTCGCCTTGAGCCACACGTTCTGACCGTGCAGCAGCGCAGCGGTCGGCGGCACGGGCACGGGGACCGGCGACGGTTTGAGCGCCGACTGCTCGCTCGCCGTCGGTTCGTTCGAGCCCTCCGAGCTGCACGCCGCGGCGCTCGCGGCGGCCAAGATGCATGACGTACCGAGAACGAAGACACGAAGAGCCCGTCCGCACGGCAGTCGCATGTACGCCCCCTTTCGCGAGGTGTTCCTGGGCAGTCGAGGTCTAAAGCCGGCGACCTCCAAGGCAACCGTCCGCATGCGCGAATGCGCTCACGCCGGGCTCGACCCCGGCGGGCGCGAACCTGTACCATCGAGGCTCAATGTCCGATCCCGTCACCCTGGCCCGCACAGCGCGGGAGTCGCTCGCGCGCGGACTGAACGCGCTCCAGGCCGATCCGAACGTCCCCCAGCAGCTCGTGGAGCTGGCGGCGCCCATCGCGCAGGCGATGGGGGCGCTGCACCAGATCGAGCGCTCCGGCGGGGCGCAGATCGCGCCGCACGCGCAGACGGCGCTCGCCAACGTGCAGGGCGCGCTCGCGCAGCTGCAGGCGGCGCCCCCGCAGTTCGCGGCCGTCGCGGCGGCGATGGAGGCGGTGGCCGGCGCTCTCGGCAGCGTGCACGCCCTCTCGCGGAGCGCTCCGGTGGCGCCGCCTCCCGCGGCCGCTCCGCAGGCGCCCGCTGCAGCGCCACAGGCGCCGGCCTACGCGCCGCAGGCGCAGGCGTTCCCGCAGCAGCAGTACGCCGCCCAGCCTGCACAGCAGCAATGGGCGCCCCCGCAGCAGCAGTACGCGCCGCAGCAGGCGCAGTATGCGCCCCAGCCCCAGTACGCGCAGGCTCCCGCCGCGCAGGCGGCGCCGGCACAGGCGCGCCCCGCTCCCGCCTCGCAGCAGCAGCCGCCCGTCTCCGGCGACGCCATCCCTGCCGAGCTGGGCGCGCACAGCCCGAGCAACTTCTACAAGGGCCTGTCAGGCAACGACATCGTGGACCACGGGGGCCTCTTCGTGTCGACCTACAAGCTCCCGAAGCTGGGCACGCGCGTTCGCCTGCGCGTCTCGCTCCCCGGCGGCTACGAGTTCGAGGCGAACGCGGTCGTCCGCTGGCGGCGCGAGCCGAGCGACGCATCGACCGATGCCCCGCCCGGCTTCGGCGCGCAGTTCACCGACATCACGCCCGAGGCGCGCCAGCTCGTCTACCGCTACGTGCGGAACCGCGAGCCGATGTTCCACGACGACCTCTGAGCCCGAGTAGACTGTCGCGGCTTGATCCGTCGCTTCGGTCTTGTCTGCGCGATCGCGCTCGTCGCCGTCCTCGCGATCGGCATGGATGCGCGCGCCGCGCAGGATCCGAAGCTGCTCTGGAAGACGCTCACCTCGAAGCACTTCCGCATCACGTACTACTCGACCGAGGACGACGTGGCGCACCACGTGTCGGACCTCTGCGAGGACATCTTCCAGCGGCTCGTGCCCGCGATCGGCTGGGCTCCCGACGAGCTCACCGAGATCGTGCTCACCGACGACACCGACAGCGCCAACGGCTCGGCGAGCGCGCTGCCCTTCGACGCGATCAGCCTCTACGTGACCGCGCCCGACGACATGTCGCCGCTCGGCGACGTGGACGACTGGTACCTCGAGCTCGTCACGCACGAGTACACGCACATCCTGCACACGGATCACATCCGCGGGATCCCGCGCCTCATCAACAAGATCCTCGGCAAGACGATCGCGCCGAACCAGGTGCAACCGCACTGGATCCTCGAGGGCCTCGCGGTCTTCGAGGAGAGCGAGCGCACGAGCGGCGGTCGCCTGCGCTCGTCGATGTGGAACATGTGGATGCGCGCCGACGTGCTCGAGGGCAACGTCGCGACGCTGGACCAGTTCTCCAACGTGCCGCGCCGCTGGCCGCAGGGGAACATCTGGTACCTCTACGGCTCCTTCTTCCTGCAGTGGATCGCCGCCACGTTCGGCGAGCAGGCGATCCGCGCGATGATCGACGACTACGCGTACCAGGTGGTGCCGTACTCCATCAACCGATCGATCCGGCGCGCGACGGGGCACACGTACGAGGAGCTCTACGTGTCGTGGGTCGACTCGATGCGCCGGTCCTACGGCGCCGAGGCTGATGGGATCCGCGCGCGCGGGGTGCGCGAGGGCGTCCGGCTCACGCACACGGGGAACACCTACGAGCACCCGCGGTGGATTCCGGCGAACTCCTGGCCCGATCACGCGAACGATCTCCTCTTCTTCGCCGACGACGGGCACTCGACGCCGGGCCTCTGGGCGCTGCCGCTCGTGCGCGACGAGCACGGCCGCGTGCTCGGCGGTCGCGAAGACAAGCGCGAGCTGATGATCCGCACCGACGGGACGACCGGCCCGTCGTTCTTCCCCGACGGCGGCGTCGCCTTCAGCTCGGGCGAGATCCACAACAACCTGTACTTCTTCGACGACCTGTTCGAGCTGCCCGCGCACGAGAGGAGCCCCAGCGGCCTCGAGAACACGCGCGTCCGCTGGAGCGACGGCTGGCGCGCGCTCGACCCGAACCTGTCGCCCGACGGGCGGCACGTCGTCTTCACCGTGAATCACCGCGGGACGACGACGCTGATGATCGCCGACGTCGTGCCATCCTCCGAGCTGCCCGGCCGCCACGAGCTGGCCAACGTGAGGACGCTCGTGCAGAGCGTGCGCTTCGATCAGGCGTACACGCCTCGCTGGTCCCCCGACGGGCGGCACGTCGCGTACAGCTCGTGGCAGCACGGCGGCTACCGCGACATCCGGCTCGTCGACGTGGCCGACGGTTCGTTCGTCTTCGTCACGCGCGACCGCGCCATCGACGGCAACCCGGTGTACTCGGCGGACGGCCGGTGGCTCTACTTCAACTCGGACCGCACGGGCGTGATGAACATCTACGCCTACGAGCTCGCGACGGGCCGTCTCCGCCAGGTGACCAACGCGCTCAACGGCGCGTACCAGCCCGAGCCCTCGCCCGATGGACGGTCGCTCGCGTACGTGGGCTACACGCACCAGGGCTACGACGTCTTCGTCATGGCGCTCGACGAGACGCAGTGGCTCGACCCGCTGCCCTACGTCGAG
>DATJYG010000921.1:0-2439 GCA_035499695.1 Polyangiaceae bacterium | reverse complement strand
AGGCCGGTCGCGGGTCCAACGAGGCTCGTCGCGCCTCCAACGAGGCTCGTCCCCGGCGTGAGACGGCTTGCCCGCCCGTCGAGCCGACTCGTCACCCATCCGAGCCTCGTTGCACGCGCTCCGAGCCTCATTGTCGGCCGCGCAAGCCTCGTCGTGCGCGGTGCGAGCCGCGTTGGGCGCGGCTCCACGACCGCCCCCGCGTCCGCGTAGGAAGCGGTAGGTGGCGAACCAGGCCGATCCCGAGCGCAGTGCGCACTTCCGCATCGTCGGGAGGCTCGGCCAGGGGGCATGGGCATCGTGTCGAAGCCATCCTCGCGCGATTCGAAGCCTCCTCGTCCAGCCGCTCGCCTCACCGGGGCAGCGCGCGGAGCATGCGCTTGATGCGGACGGCGAGAGTGAGGATGGACTGCGCGACCGCGTCATCGATGACGCCGAGCGTGGCGGCGAGATCGACGGCGCCCACCACCTCGTGCAGCGAGTTGTTGGCGATCTCGAAGTGACGGCGCCTCACGCCGGCGCTGTCGCTGGGCAGTCCCTCGCACAGCCCGAGAAACGTGCTCTTGCTCGCCCTTGTTGCCTGATCCCTCAGCTCGGCATCGCGAATCCCCGCCTCGTGCACGCATCGCGCGAGCTCCTTGGCGGCCTTGTAGACATCGAGCTTCTGGAACGGAAGAAGGCATAAGAGCGGGGTGACGGTCGGACCGCAGCCCGGCGACGTAGTCGCGAGCGGGACGCCGCCCGTCACGACGCGTGCAGCCTCCGGATCGATCGCTACGCGTCCGGAGGGCACGCGCCGCGCCGGGCTTATGGAGCGGTGTCCTCAGTTGGTAGTGAGCGAGTCGTCAAACAACGCAACCACCAACCGGGAGGACACCGATGCAACGGTTTATCGGACTCGATGCCCACGGGCAATCGTGCACGTTCTGCGTGATGGGACCCAGCGGACGTCGGCTGGGGCATCACGTGGTGGAGACCAACGGCAAAGCGTTGGTCGAGAGGCTTCGCGCGATCGCGGGCGAGCGACATGTGTGCATGGAAGAGGGCGCCCACAGCGAATGGCTCTACGAGCTGATGCAGCCGCATGCGAAGAGGATCGTGGTGACGCAGCCGCTCGGGCGAAGGGGCAACAAGAGCGACCAGATCGATGCCTGGGCGCTCGCCGATCTGCTGCGAAGGGATGCGCTGGAGCGCAGCGTGTACAAGTCGCCCGAGACCTTCACCGCGTTACGCCAGGCGGCCCGCGGGTACGTGGCGGTGCAGAGGGACCTGGTACGGGCCAAGTGCCGCCTCAACGCGCTGTACCGTTCACGAGGAGAGACGCCCAATGCCGAGATTTACGACAAAGTGGATCGCGCGCAGTGGCTCCAGAAGCTGCCGCCATCGCAACGGTCATTGGCCGAGCTGCTCAGCGAGCAGCTGGACGGTCTGATCCAAGCGCACCAGACCGCCGAAGCCTGGCTGCTCAAGGAAGCCAAGCGTGTCCCCGTGACGCGTCTGCTCGCGACGGTGCCTGGCATCGGGTCGATTCGGGCAGCGCTGCTGGTGGCGATCATCGTGACGCCTGCGCGCTTTCGCACCACGCGCCAGTTCTGGAGCTACAGCGGCTTGGCCATCGTGACCCGCTCGTCGTCGGACTACGTGCGCGAAAACGGTCGCTGGGTGCGCAGGCCCGTGGCGCACACACGCGGTCTCAATCGCAATCGTCAGCCTCTGCTCAAGGCCATCTTCAAGGGCGCGGCGACCACGGTCATCAACATGCCCAGGCACCCATTGCATCAGGGTTATCAGCGCATGATCACCGAAGCGGGGATCAAGCCCAATCTGGCCAAGTTGACGTTGGCGAGACGCATCGCAGCCGCAACGCTGGCAGTCTGGAAACACCAGGAGGATTACGACCCGAGCAAGCAACGACGCGCTCCGCCATCGGCGTGACGCCGGTCACAGCGAGACAGGTGGACTCAAGCGCGCTCGAGCACGGCGTCGTGCAGCAGTTTCGAGGGGAAGCATCCAGACCGACTATGGCCACCGCACGCGAGCGGCAGGCCCCGAAAAAAGGTTATGCCCCCTCGGAGCACCAACTGAAGCCATGGCCTACGAGGCCCCACCAGGAGAATGGTGCCCTGTTCTTCAGGGACATCCACCACGTCGGCTTCCAATCGCCACTTGCCAAAGCCCCGCTTCACACCGTCGACCTCTACGTCTCGCCACGCGCCCGGACCGAGTTCGTTCGCGTCATCGGTCATGGCGCACCGAAGCGTCCGGACGAACCGACAACCCGACCGCTCGATGTCAGGCCGAGCTCGGGGAAGGAGACGTGTGCCTTTGACATCTCCCCCTCCAGGAGAGTCGGCGCTCCCCGGCGCCCGCCTACCACCATCCCGTTCGTCGAAGCCTCGGCCGGGCCGCGGTCTTCGCTCCGTCCCTACGTGCCCCGATTCC
>DATJYG010000920.1:0-10761 GCA_035499695.1 Polyangiaceae bacterium | reverse complement strand
GCGGGGATGTGGAGGTAGTAGAGCAGGTTCACCGCCCAGTCGGCGGCGATGAGCTGGAGCGGGAACGCGATGGGGAGCAGCAGCGAGTTGGGGAGCGGCACCATCAGGAACAGGAAGCAGAGCGGGAAGGCCAGCACGCGGAACACCTGGCGGCCGAACAGCAGCACCACGAGGCCGATCAGCGCCAGCACGAACGACACGCGCATGTTCATGAGCTCGACGCCGAGACGCCCGATCGCGAGCGTCACGCTCGAGAGTGCGAGCGGGACGAGCCCCCACCAGCTCGGCTCGATGCGCGCGCGCCGCAGCTGCGGCCTGCGCTCCCACGCGAAGTAGGCGGCGAGCGGGGCGATCAGGAAGCCGTGGGAGTAGTCCTCCGACGTGTACCAGTGGAGGCCCATGTAGTAGAGGATGGGCGTGTAGATCGCGACGGCGAACGCGAGCGCCGTCGTGCCGATGATGATCTGCTGCCGCCGCGTGGCGCCCGAATCGGGCGCCCGCGCGGCCGCGGCTGCGGCATCCGTTGCCACGTGTCTCGTCCCGCTCCCGACGGCGCTCAGAACAGGGCGTAGATGAACGGCGCCACCGCCGAGCCCTGGGTGAGCACGATCAGCAGCGAGAGCAGCAGCATCGTGACCAGGATCGGCCCGAGCCACCACTTCTTGCGCACGCGCATGAACGCCCACAGCTGCCCGAAGATCCCCAGGCTCTCCAGCCGTCCACCCCTGCTCCTCGCCATCGCGTCCTCTCTCCCGACTAGTCGAGCTCGTAGAGCTCGCGCCAATCCACGTCCTCGCGCAGCTCGGGCTGCTCCTCCTTGAGCAGCACCTGGTTGCCGAGCACCAGCACGTCCATGTTCGTCCGCATGAAGCAGAGATAGGCGTCCTCGGGCGTGCACACGATCGGCTCGCCGCGGACGTTGAACGACGTGTTGATCAGCACCGGGCAGCCGGTTTGCCGGTCGAACTCCGCGAGCAGGTCGTAGAACTCCGGCGCCGTCTCGCGCGTCACTGTCTGCAGTCGCGCCGAGCCGTCCACGTGCGTCACCGCGGGGATGTCGCGGCCGGGTCGCACCTGGCACACCAGCAGCATGTACGGGCTCTCGCGGTCGATGTCGAACCACTCGGACGCCTTGTCCGCCAGGACCGCCGGCGCGAAGGGCCGGAAGCTCTCGCGGAACTTGATCTTCAGGTTGACGCGCTGCCAGTTCTCCTTGTTGCGAGGGTCCGCCAGGATGCTGCGCATCCCGAGCGAGCGCGGGCCCCACTCGAGCCGCCCCTGCAGCCAGCCCACCACGGCCTGCTGCTCGTGCAGCCGGCGCGCGACGTCGCGGATCATCTCCTCCCGGGTCATCGCGTGGTAGGGGAGGCCGCGCGCATCGAGGAAGCGGCGGATCTCCTCGTCGGAGTACGAAGGGCCCCAGAAGGCGTGATCCATGCGGAAGCCGCGCGGATTGCCGAGCACGCAGCTATTCACGAAGAGGGCGGCGCCGAGCGCGCTCCCGGCGTCGCCCGCCGCGGGCTGGACCCAGAGCTGCTCGAACGGGCCTTCGCGGACGATCCGGCCGTTCGCCACGCAGTTGAGCGCGACGCCGCCGGCCATGCACAGGTTCCGCATCCCGGTGCGCGCGTGCAGGTCGCGCACCATGCGCAGCATGATCTCCTCGGTGACCTTCTGGATGCTGGCCGCGCAGTCCCAGTGGAAGGGCTCCATCTTCGACTCGGAGTCGCGCCGCGGATGCCCGAAGAGCCGGGCGAAGCGCTCGTTCGTCATGGTGAGGCCGTAGTCGTAGGCGAAGTACTGCATGTCGAGCTTGAACGAGCCGTCCTCGCGGACGTCGATCAGCTCCTTCATGATCAGGTCGTAGTACTTCGGCTCGCCGTACGGGGCGGCGCCCATCACCTTGTACTCGGCGCTGTTGACCTTGAACCCCAGATAGTAGGTGAAGGCGCTGTAGAGCAGCCCGAGCGAGTGCGGGAAGCGGATCTCGCGCACCATCTCGATCCGGTTCTCGCGTCCCACGGCCTGCGTCGCGGTCGCCCACTCGCCGACGCCGTCGACGGTCAGGATCGCGGCCTCCTCGAACGGGGAGGGCAGGAACGCGGCCGCCGCGTGCGACTGGTGGTGCTCCGCGAAGAGCACCTCGCCCTGGAAGCCGAGCTCCTTGCGGAGCGCGTTCGGGATCCAGAGCTTCTCCTTCAGCCACACCGGGATCGCCTTCGAGAAGGACGGGAGCGAGCGCGGGAAGGTGGCGAGGTAGGTGAGCAGGATGCGCTCGAACTTGACGAAGGGCTTGTCGTAGAACGCGACGTAGTCGACCTCGTCGATCGAGATGCCCGCCTCGCGCAGGCAGTACGCCACCGCGTGTCGCGGCAGGTCGGGATCGTGGCGCTTGCGCGTGAAGCGCTCCTCGTGGGCGGCGGCGACGAGGCGGCCGTCGCGGACGAGGGCGGCCGCGGCGTCGTGGTAGAAGCAGGAGATGCCGAGCAGGTTCATGCGTCTGCCATCTGCCGTGCGGCTCCTAGAACGGCTGCTTCAGGTTCTCGAGATCGGCAGGCCGGCTGTCCGCGTCGCGCCAGGCCGAGCTGCGCTCCCGCAGCCCGCGTTTGGAGAGGAAGTCGCTCCCCGCCGCGCGCGAGACCAGCGACGCCGGACCGACCACCAGCCCGTAGATGAGTCCGAGCAGGACGAGCGTCTGCACCTCGCCGAAGTGCGCGGCGATCTCGAGCCAGCCGTCGAGCAGCCGGCGCCAGAGCGGGCGGGTCGAGGACCTGCCCGGACTTCCCGAGGGGACGCGTTCCATGTCGAACCCTTTTGAATAGCCGATCCGCGTTCGATGCGCGCTCGACGGAATGGGTGTGGGCGAGCGGGGCCCGAGGTGACGCACCCCGCTCTTCGGAGGCGCGCTCGGTGCGTCTGAGCCGATGCGGATTGCTCCCGGACGGTTCCGCCAGCTCCTCTTCACGAACCGCGCCCACCTCCAGGCGGCAAGAAAGCTTCAGGACGGCGCAGCATCCGCCGAATGCATTGCCGGGGTCGGCGGGAGCCCGATTCGAGCCCGGATTATCCTGACACCTTGCCTGGGGCCCTCCCACTTACCCCGGAAAGGAACCCGCGTTCCCAAGTGGAAGCCATCTTCCCAAGCGGAGAATCTTCTTACACACTGTAGGGCTTTGGGTGCGGGTGTTTCCAGGATGGAGCGACCGGAGGTGCGCGACGGGCCGCGGGCGGAGCTGCCTCGCGATCCCGGTCGCTCGAGCTCGAACGAGGGCAAGGCAGAGATGGCTCAGTCGTACCGAATGCTGGTGATCGACGACGACCCGGGATTGCGGGACTACCTGGAGGCGCTGGCGGTGAGCCGGGGCTACGAGGTGGTTACCGCCGCGACCGGCGAGGACGGGCTCAAGCGGCTCGCCGACCTGCGCCCCGACCTCGTGACCCTCGACCTGGTCTTACCGGGTATGGACGGACTCGAGACGCTGCGGCGGCTGAAGGAACGGATGCCCGACGTGCCGGTCGTGATGCTCTCCGGCCACGGGCAGGCGCGCAGCATCGTCGAGGCGATGAAGCTCGGCGCCTCGGACTTCCTGCGCAAGCCGTTCGAGGTCGAGGAGCTCGAGGTCGCCTGCGCCAAGGCGCTCGAGAAGCGCGCGCTGCGGCGCGAGGTCGAGGAGCTTCGCGGCCGGGTGCGCTCCGAGGCCGAGCTCCTGATGCTGTGCGGGGACGATCCGAAGATGAAGGAGGTGCGCGACATCATCGAGCAGGTCGCGGACACCGACATCACGGTGCTGGTGCGGGGCGAGAGCGGCACGGGAAAGGAGCTGGTGGCGCGCGCGCTGCACCGCCTCTCGGGTCGCGTCGACCGGCCATTCGTCAAGGTCAACTGCGCGGCGCTCCCCTCCGAGCTCCTCGAGAGCGAGCTGTTCGGCTTCGAGCGGGGGGCCTTCACCGGCGCGCAGCGCAGGAAGCTCGGGAAGTTCGAGTACGCCAACCACGGGACGATCTTCCTGGACGAGATCAGCGAGATGCACCCCGCGCTCCAGGCGAAGCTCCTGCAGGTGCTACAGGACGGCGAGTTCTCGCGCCTCGGCGGCGATGCCGACGTGCGGGTGGACACACGCATCATCGCCGCGACCAATCGCAACCTGGAGTCGGCCGTCGGGGACGGCAGCTTCCGCGAGGATCTCTTCTATCGGCTCAACGTCGTCACGGTCCAGCTGCCTCCGCTGCGGGATCGGCGCGACGCCATCCCGCTGCTCGTGGAACATTTCCTCAACCTGTACAACCGACAGTATGGGCGGGAGCTGAAGCAGCTCTCGCCGCATACCCTGGAGGTCTTCGGCGCCTACAACTGGCCGGGGAACGTGCGCGAGCTCGAGAACATGGTGAAGCGCATGGTGGTGTTGGGCACCGAGCAGACCGTGTTGGAGGAGATCGCGCTGCGCACCGCGGCGGCAAACGCCGCCAGCGGAGCCACCGCCTCGCTCGACCTCGACGCGCTCGGGGTGGACCTCTCCGACAACAAGGGCGTGGACCTGAAGGCGATCGCGAAGCGCGCGGCGCAGATCGCCGAGCGGCGCGTGATCGAGCGCGTGTTGGACCAGACGCGGTGGAACCGGAAGGAGGCAGCCGAGCGACTGCAGATCAGCTACAAGGCGCTGCTCTACAAGATGAAGGAGAGCGGGCTCAGCCATGCGAACTGAGCGCGCGAGAGGGGAAGGGGAGAACGTGCGATCCAACCACGGGAGGGTCGCGGCGGCGATCTTCGCGATGGCCGCTGCGCTGCTCGCCGCGTGCTCGTCGCCGATGCCGCCGCCGCCGGAGCAGGGCACTTTCGACCGCGACGACTACGTGATCGGCGCCTCCGACATGCTGAGGATCATGGTGTGGAAGAACCCGGACTTGAGCGTCGACGTTCCCGTGCGCCCGGACGGGAAGGTCTCGGTCCCGCTGCTGAACGACGTGCAGGCCGCCGGCCTCACCACGCACGAGCTCAAGGAGATGCTCACCAAGGAGTTCTCCGAGTACGTGACGGCGCCCGACGTCACGGTGATCGTGTCCGAGGTGAAGTCCAAGGTCGTGTACGTCGTCGGCGAGGTCCAGCGGCCGTCGGCGGTCCAGCTCAACACGGACATGAGGGCGCTCGACGCGATCGCGACGGTCGGCGGCTTCACGCCGTACGCCGCGAAGGGCTCGATCAAGATCCTGCGCCCGGGCAAGGACGGCAACGTGGTCACCTACGAGTTCGACTACAAGGCCTTCCTGCGCGGAAAGCATCCGGAGTCCAACCTGCGCCTCCTGCCGGGGGACACGATCGTGGTGCCGGACTAGAGGGACCATGCGGCGCGCGCTCGCCATCCTGTTCGGCTTCGCGACGGTCGCCTCGCGCGCGACCGCGGCGGAGCTCGTGCCCGGGTTCGAGGTGGACGGGGCGTGGGACTCGAACATCTTCCGCAGCGTGAACAACGAGCAGTCGGCCCCCTCGACGCTGGCCGGGCCCAACTTCGATCTTCGAGAGGAGCAGGGATCCCTCCAATACGACATCCAGTACCGGATGCGTTACGAGTACTTCCCGACGGTCAGCGGCATCAACGACTTCCAGCACTTCGTGCAGGCCACCGGGAGCTATCGGTTCAACGGGGCCACCTGGCTCTCGGTCCACGAGGACTTCACGCAGGCGAGCTCGGCGTATCAGAGCCTCACCAGCCAGTCGACGACGGCGGGGCTCGTGCAGACCGAGCAGAACGCGCGGCAGGAGCTGCAGGTCAACGACGTCGGAGCCACCCTGGCGCACAACTGGACTCCGAGGTGGCAGTCGCAGTTCTCGTTCGGGTACACCACCTTCGACTACCCGCAGAACAACCAGCTCGGCGTCGAGCAGTCGAGCAGCAGCTCGATGGTCGGCTCGGCGCAGCTCACCAACACCGTGTCGCAGCGCCTCACGCTCGGCTTCGGCAGCTCGGTGACGCGGCAGGAGTTCGAGACCGCCGGCGGCCAGCAGGGTCGCGGCACCACCATCTACAACGCCTTCGGGATCGTGAACTATCAGATCACGCGGACGCTCACCTTCTCGGCGTCGGCGGGTCCTGCGGTCGACGACCCGGACCAGCTCAACGTCCAGAGCCAGCAGGCTCGGGTGCGGGCGTTTCCGACCGACGCGAGCGGCAATCCGATCAATGCCAATACCTGCCCGTCCCAGGGAAACGTTCGGGTGTGGACGACCGCGTGTCAGGCGGGGCCGCCGCCGCCTCCCACGTTGGTCTTCGACCCGTCGCAGACGCCGCCGCTGTTCACTCGCCCGAACTTCATCAACACGGCTGCGGTCGTCGATGTACCCTTCTTGCCGGCGAACAGCTCGCAGGTCCAGCCCACGCTCACCTACTACGGGCACGTTACGCTCGAGAAGAAGTGGGAGACGATCACGGCGAACCTGACGTACAGCCGGACCGCCAGCACGGCGAGTGGCCTCGCCACCAGCACCAACCTCGACACGGTCGGGGCCTCGATCTCCTGGATCCCGACCAACGAATGGTTCGCCACGCTGACCGCCTCGTACAACCGCCAGACCGCCACCTCGAAGAGCCAGCAGCCTCTCGTTGCAGTCGCCCCCGGTACTGGCTCCTTCTGCGAGGTGGCCCAGGTGCTTCCAACGGGCGGAAAGTGCCTCAGCACCGGCACCTTCCCGCTGGCGCAGACGGTCGGGATCACATCGAAGCTCGTGAACGATGCCTTCGAGTTCAACAGCTACACGCTCCAGCTCAACGTGGGGCGGAAGCTGTCGAAGCGCCTCACGGTCAATACGAACCTGACCTGGTGGCAGCAGACGAACTCCGGCCAGCTCCAGCCCAACGAGACCCGCCAGGACGTCCGCATCATGTTCGGCTTCACGTATACCTTCACCCCCATCCCGCTCTGGACGAAGGACCTGTAGGCATGGACGAGCAAGGCATCCAACTGGGCGATCTCCCCGGCCTGCTGCGGCGCCGCGGCAAGGCGGCCGCCATCACGGCCGGGATCGTGCTGCTGCTCTCGGTGTTCGTCGCCGCGGTGCTTCCCAACCAGTACCAGTCGTACTCGACGATGCTGGTCGAGCCGCAGACGATCTCGAAGAAGCTGGTGGAGGCGGGCCTGGAGGAAGGCGACCTGATGAACCGCCTCCACCTGCTGACCATGCAGATCCTCTCGCGTGCCCGCCTCTCCCGCGTCATCGACGACCTCCACCTCTACCCGCGGCTGTCGCAGCGGAAGACGCGCGAGGACGTGATCGAGTACATGCGCGACAAGATCTGGATCGAGCCGGTGCTGCCGGAGCTCGACACCGAGGAGATCCGCCGCAACTCGACCAAGGAGATCGAGATCAACACGTTCCGTCTGTTCTTCCGCCACGAGGACAGGGACACGGCCGCCGCCGTCGCCAACCGCCTCGCCAACGACTTCATCGACGAGCACATCAAGGATCGCGTGCAGATCTCGGGCGACACCGCGGAGTTCATCGAGAGCGAGCTCGGCCGCCTGGCGACGCGCATCCGCGACGTCGAGGCGCAGATCGCCCAGGTGAAGAGCGAGAACGCCGGGAGCCTGCCGACCGACATCGAGGCCAACCAGCGCCAGATCGAGCGCGCCTTCGAGGAGCTGCGCGGCGCGGAGACGCGGCTCTCGATGGCCGAGAGCGACCGGGCGTTCTACCAGCAGCAGGCGGCCGTGGCGCGGGTAACCGAGGGCAGCAAGGGCGACGTCCAGGGCCGCGCGGTGACGCCGGCGCTGCGGCTGCAGGAACTCGAGATCAGCGTCGGCGAGCTGCGCGCCCGGGGCTACACCGACAAGCATCCGGACGTGGTCGACGCCGAGGCCGAGATCGAGCAGCTCCGGCAGCGCATCAAGGGCGACGCCAAGGACGGGCCCGCGTCGGCCGCGGAGCAGGAGGCGAACGCGCAGGCCAGCCGCGCCCAGCTGCAGGCGGAGGCGGGGCGTGTGGAGGTGAAGCGCCTGCAGGACCAGATCGACAAGACGCAGCAGCGCCTGGCCGACACGCCGCGCGTCGCCGAGCGGCTCGACGCGCTCGAGCGGGAGCACGCGAGCCTCTCCGAGAACTTCAAGGAGTACACCAACAAGCGGCTCGACGCGGGCGTCGCCGCGAACATGGAGCGCCGCCAGAAGGGCGAGCAGTTCCGCGTGCTCGAGCCGGCGTTCCCCGCCACCAAGCCGACGTCCCCGAACCGCCCCCTGATCTGGCTGATCGGGCTCCTGCTGGGGCTCGGCATCGGCGGCGGCGTCGCGGTGATGCTCGAGGCCGCCGACTCCTCGTACCACAACCCGCGGCGGCTGCAGGAGGCGCTGCGCATCCCGGTGCTGGCGTCGATCCCCGGCATCCTGCTCGACGCAGATCGAATTGCGCGGCGCCGCCAGCGCGTGCGCGAGATCCTGATCGCCAGTGCCGTGACCGGCGGAATGCTGCTCGCGTCGATGGCCGGGTATCTCTACATGAACACGCAGCTCTTCGGCGGTGCGCCGCCGTCGTCGGCGGCGGAGGCCCCGCGGTCCGCCGCCCCGGCGCCCGCGCCGCCGCCCGAGGCCGCGCCTGCGCCCGACGCCGGCGCGAGCGCGCCGACGGGGCAGCCCGGCTAGGCGGCGCGCCGTGCACATGTACCTCGAGCACTACGGCCTGATCCGGGCGCCCTTCGAGATGACGCCCGATCCGGCCTTCCTGTACCTGGGCGAGACCCACCAGGAGGGGCTCGCCACGCTCGTGTACGGCGTGCGCGCGCGCAAGGGCTTCGTGATGCTGAGCGGCGAGGTCGGGACCGGCAAGACGACGCTCCTGCACGCCCTGCTCTCGCAGCTCGACCCGCACACGGCGTCGGCCTATCTGTTCAATCCGCGCCTCGAGCCGCTCGACTTCTTCCGCGTCCTCTTCGAGGAGTACGGCATCGAGACGCCCTGCGCGACCAAGGGCGAGTACCTGATCGCCCTGAACCGATTCCTGATCGAGCGCCTGGAGCACGACCACCCGACGCTACTGATCGTCGACGAGGCGCAGAATCTCTCGACCGAGATGCTCGAGGAGATCCGACTCCTCTCCAACCTCGAGACGCCCACCTCCAAGCTGATCCAGATCATGCTGGTCGGCCAGCCCGAGCTCGAGGACCTGCTCGCCCGGCCCGAGCTGCGCCAGCTGCGACAGCGCATCGTGCTGCGCTTCCGGCTGCGTCCCTTCGACGCCGACGAGACGGCGAGCTATATCGAGGAGCGGCTCCGCCTGGCCGGCTACACCGGAAAAGGTCTGTTTCGCCGCGGGGCGCTGCGGCGCCTCCAGGCCGTGACCGGCGGCGTACCGCGGCTGATCAATACCGTCTGCGACGGCGCCCTGCTCGCCGGCTACTCGCGGGACCTCGCGGTGCTGGACGAGGGGGTCATCGACGAGGTCGCGCGGGACCTCGCTCTCGTCGACGAGAGCGCCGGCAGGAACGAAGAGACAGCAGCCGTCTCGCGGGCCGGAGCGCGCCGCGGCGGCTGGCGGAGCCGACTGCGCGACATGTTCCGCTGAAGCGGCGACAGGAGAGACGAAGCCATGGGAAAGGTCTACGACGCGCTCCGGCGAGCCGAGGCGCAGCGCCAGCGCGGGGCGACGAGTTCCGCGGTCGCGCCTTCGCTCGACGCCGCGCTCGGGCGCGCGCCCGACGCCGCGGGCGCCGAGCGGGGCCGCCTGCGCGCGCTGGCCCGCTGGCTGCGCCTCGCACGCGAGCCCGGCGTGCCCGACGACGCCACCGCGATCAACAAGCGCCGCATCTCCCTGCTGCAGCCCGACTGCTTCGTCGCCGAGCAGTTCCGCACGCTTCGCGTGCGGCTCGACTCGCTGGCCAGCGAGCGGCCGGTGCGCACCCTCGCCGTGGCGAGCGCGATGCCGGGCGAGGGAAAGACCACCGCGGCGGTGAACCTCGCGCTGGTGACCGCCATGAGCGTGGGCCGGCGCATCCTCCTGGTCGACTGCGACCTGCGCCGTCCCAAGGTCCACCAGGCGCTGGGGCTGCGCCCGGAGTTCGGGCTGGCCGAGGTGCTCACCGATCAGTGCCCGCTCGACCGCGCGCTGCTCAAGGTGGAGGGAACGAGCCTCGAGGTGCTCCCGGTGCGCGCGACGCCGAAGAATCCCTCCGAGCTGCTGGCCTCCGAGCGGATGCGCGCCCTCGTGGAGGAGCTGGCACGGAGCTACGATCAGGTGATCTTCGACACGCCGCCCACGCTCGCGCTGCCCGACGCGAAGACCGTGAGCGAGCTCACCGACGGACTGGTGCTGGTGGTGCGCGCCGATGTGACCCCCGAGGAAGATGTGCAGGCTGCGCTCGACGTGCTCGACCGCCGCCGCGTGCTGGGGGTCGTGCTGAACGGGGCCGACACCAATCCGGGGCGCTACGGCTACTGAGCCATCTTCGAGGGAACGAGTTGTTCGAGCGCGCCCGGTCCATCGCTTCTCGACGGACGCTCCGCGGAAATCCGCCCGGCGGCGCGGAGGTTCGGCCGTGACCCCCGCGAGCTGGCTCGCGCCGCCGCTGGTGGCGGCGGCCGTCACCGCGCTCGCCACCCCCATGGTGGGGCAGCTCGCGCGGGCGGTCGGCGTGATCGACCGGCCCGACGAGCGCAAGGTGAACCGCCGGCAGGACATCCCCCTGCTCGGCGGCCTCGCCGTCGCCCTCGGCTTCTACGTCGGGCTCGCGGTCGCCAAGCTGCTGACCGGCGAGCACGCCGAGTACCGGAACCACATCGAGG
>DATJYG010000919.1:0-2179 GCA_035499695.1 Polyangiaceae bacterium | reverse complement strand
CCATTGTGACCGGGTTGCCGCGCAGTCGCGTCGGTCGCGACGGGGAGCGAGGCACGAGTGCGTGCTTCGGCGAGGCGGCCTAGCTACGTAGCTGAGTGCTGCGCGGTATCATCCGGCCGTGCGTCACCTCGTGACCCTTGGCTCGCTGACCGCTGCGTTGCTTTGCGAGTACCCGGCGGACGCCACCCCGACGTCGAAGCTCGTGTACTCGCGGTCCAGCGACGCCGAGGCGTGCCCCGACGAGCAGGCGCTGAGACACGAGGTCGCCGCGCGTGTGGGCTACGACCCATTCTTCGCGTGGGCGAAGCGCACCATCGTCGCAGGCATCACCCGTCGTGATGGGGCCTTCGTCGCGACCGTCGACCTGATCGACGACGACGGCGTCTCGCACGGCGCGCGCGAGCTGCGCACCGAGGGCGAATGTCGCGAACTCTTCGATGCGGTGGCGCTCGCGATCGCGATCGCGATCGACCCGCAGAGCCTTTCGCGTTCGGCCCCTCCTCCTGCGCCTCCACCGCCCAGTCAGTCTGCCGCAGAGAGCCAGCCACAGACCGCAAAGCCGCCCCCGCCGCAACCGGATGCTGACAAGTCGCCACGTGCCCCAGCCTCCACCGGCCGGCCGACATCCGCCGCATTCGAGGCCAGCGCCGGCGCCGTGGCCTCGGGAGGGGTCGCGCCGACTCTGGCGGCAGGTCTAGCTCTCGGAGTCGGTCTTCGCTGGCGTACCTTTTCGCTTGCCCTCGAGGGACGCATCGACGCGCCAGCGGGCGGTTCGGCGTACGGGGGTGGTGACGTCTCGTCATGGCTGGTGCTCGGCGGGCTGGCGCCATGTGTGCACGTCGGCCCGCTCTTCGGTTGCGCGCTCGGACAAGCGGGGTCGGTGCAGACCTCGGGGAGCGGCGTTGCGAGCCCGCTCTCCGGGTCGGTTCCCTGGTGGGCAGCGGGAGGCCGCGTTGGCGTCCTGTTCCCGGCGAGCGATGATCTGGTGCTTCGCCTGCGAACCGACGTCCTGGCGAATCTCGACCGGGCCACGCTGCAGTTGAATGGCTCGGGAGCGTGGACGGCTCCTCCGGTCGCCACCTCCCTCGCGGTCGACGTCGTCTTGCACTTTCAATGACGAACGCGCCCGCCTCCGACCAATCTCCAGAGGTGGCGTCTCGTCACATGCCCGACGCCCCGGCGGCGGAGAACAGCCCCGACCTGCGCGCACTGTTCACCATGCACGCTCCTTACGTGTGGAACTCTCTGCGGCGCCTCGGCGTACCTCCGGCTGACCTGGAGGACCTGACGCACGACGTGTTCATCCAGGTGCAAGGTCACTTGGGGGAGTACGACCCGACGCGTGCCGCCCGTCCGTGGCTATTCGGCTTCGCCTTCCGCATTGCCTCCCAGTACCGGAGACGGGCGTACCGCCGCCACGAGACATCCGCCGAGGTCGCCGCTGCGAAGGCAGTGGATCCTGCGGCGTTACCCGACCAGCGCATCGCCATCGAGCAGGACCGCCGGCTGGTACTCGAGGCGCTGGAAGCGATCCCCCTCGAGCGCCGGGCCGTTCTCGTCCTTTACGAGATCGACGGCGTCTCCATGGAGGAGATTGCTCGAACACTCGGAATCCCGGTGAACACGGCGTACTCACGTCTGCGGACCGCGCGCGCCGAATTCGCGACGGCAGTGAAGCGCCTGCGACGAGGCCAGCGATGAGTGTTCAGGATCTCGAGCCGCTCGATCCCGAGCTCGCAGCTTTGCTCGAGGCGGAGCGCACGGCGATGCCCGCCGCGGGAGCGCTGGAGCGTGTGTGGTCGCGCGTAGCCGGCGGGGTCGTGCCACCGGGAAGCGGCGGGCCCGGCGCTGGGGGCGCTGACGGCGGGACCAGAACGGGATGGCTGACGGCACACGCGGCGGGCGTTGCGGTCGCGACCTTCGTCGTGGGGGGCGTCGTTGGTGCTGGTCTGCACGCGGTCCTGCGGCCCCCAGCACCAGAGCGAATCGTGTACGTCGAACGGCCCGCCGCCCCCGTTGCCACGGGACTGCCTGCGCCGGCTTCGTCGGTCGCTCCGTCGACGCCTCCGTCCAGTCCCACACCGCTGCCTGCGGTGCCCTCGACACGCGCAAGCGCACGCGCCGCGCCCTCTTCCAGTGTGACCTCGCTACAGGCCGAAAGGGCGCTGCTGGACGACGC
>DATJYG010000918.1:0-4056 GCA_035499695.1 Polyangiaceae bacterium | reverse complement strand
GGGTGGCTCCGGGCGCACGAGCGCGCCGTGCGCACCCGGGACCTGCGCTTCGCGGCGGACCTCGTGGTCAAGACGACGATGGCCGTCGTGCGCACCGCGGCGCGCGATTACCCGGAGCAGGTCGAGAGCGGTGAGCTCGCGCGAGAGCTCACCGTGATGATCACGCGCTACCTCACAGGCTGAGCGTCGCGCTCGCCGCCGGGGTCGCGTCGATCATGAGATACGCGCGCACGCTCGCCGGCGGAGTCGTCGTGCCGAAGGGGATCGAAACGGTCGCGAGGTTGCCGCTCGCGTCCTTCGTCGTCTTCGTGTCGAGCCCGTAGTTCAGGCCCACCGGGGAGCCCGTCGACGCGTCGACGAGCAGCAGCGAGGCGAGGTGCCCGCTCGCGGCGAGCGACGAGCCCGAGAGCGTCGCGGTCACGCCGGTCGTGTCGTGCGTGAACGCGACGGTGCCCGCGCTGACCGCGGGTCGCGCGCCGTGGTACGCGACGTTCGCGCCGGCCACGAAGGAGATGCCCTGCGTCTGCGGGTTGCACAGGCCGAGTCCCTCCATGAAGGCGCCGTAGACCGGGATCCCGGCGCAGTCGGAGCTGCCCACGAGAGACGCCGCCTTCGTCGCGTCCTGCCCGTTGGCTGCGAGCTGGAGGTCCATGCGGAAGGCGGAGAAGGGGATGTTGATGGCGTCGAGCTGGATCGTGATCCCGCCGGGCGCCGACATGCTCAGCGTGGCGCCGTCGACGAGCACGTCGAGCGGCAGGATGGTCTTCGTGGCGGGATCCACCGAGGCGTTGCCCTGCGCGTCGGCCAGCGCGCCGACCATCCAGCCCACGGCGTGCGATCCGTTCAGCTCGACGAGCGAGAGCGAGTACCACATCGCGTCGAAGCCGATCTGGTTGTAACTCGGCATGACCGTGGGGAGCGGCACCGCGAGACGCGTGAGCGTCCACGTCGCGTCGGGCGCGACGGTGGCGGTGCCGGCGGCGGTGAGCGTCGGCTTCATCGAGAGGTGCGCCGTCCCGCCGCGCGAGCCGCCCGAGAGCGCGAGGCCGTGGCGCTGCATGTCGACGAGGTAGGGCGCCGTGACGTCGATCGACACGGTGCCGTCCGCCGCCGCCTGCAGCGGGGCCTTCGGGACGATGGTGACGAACTTGCCGTCGCCCGAGACGACGGTGTCCACCGGCACGGACGGCGTGACCGACACCTGGACGGCGGACGAGTCGAGGATAGCGAGCTGCGCGTTGCCGCCTTTCCTCACGCCGAGGGTCAGCGTGATGGGCCGCGTCGGGTCGATGGTCGCGGGAGGCGAGGGGAGCTGCGAGCCGAAGGACGTGGTCCACGAGAGCGTCGCGCCGTCGGCGGTGGCCGGCGGCTTCGTCGAGCACCGGGAGTCGCTCTTCGCCTCGGGGCGCAGGCAGTACTCGTAGGGCACGCTGAAGACCTGGCCGCTCTCGCCGGCGATGTAGATCGCGTCCGTCCCGAGCGCGGGCGACGCGTTGACGTCGTCGCGGTCGGCGTCGATGAGCAGGATGGACCAGCGCAGCTTGCCGTCGGGACCGAGCACGTAGAGTCGCCCGTCGCCGCCGCCGAAGTAGACGTTGCCGTCGGCGTCGACGGAGGGCGACGAGCGAATCGGCTCGGGGGTGTCGAACTGCCAGCGCGACGCGCCGGTCTTCGCGTCGAGGTCGTACACCGAGCCGTCGGCGGCTGCGGCGACGATGGAGCCGTCCGGCAAGAGCGCGGTGCTCGCGTAGACGTGGTCGCGCGCGCCGAAGGACCACTGCTCCACGCCCTGCTGGTCGTACGCGTGGACGTATCCGTCGAAGGCGCCGACCAGGAGGAGGCCCGAGGCGGTGAGCATCGGGCTCGCCGCGACCGTCCCGGGCATCGAGACGCCCCAGCGCTGCGATCCGTCCGGGGCGATGGAGAACGTGTTGTGCCCGAGGACGGCGACCATGTTGTTGTTGCCCACGTAGAGATTGGCCGCCTCGTCGACCGCCGGGAGGCTCCAGGTCTGGTTGGGCGCCTTGAACTTCCACTTGGCTGCGCCCGAGTCGCGGTCGAGCGCGTAGATGAAGTAGTTGTCGTTCGGCGCGTAGAGCGTGCCGTCGGCGCCGATGCCGACATTGCCCTCGAACCAGTTGATCTGGGCGCCGTTCACCGACGGGTCGTCTGCCGTGGCCGTCCAGAGCGGGGTGCCGGTCTTCGCGTCGAGCGCGCGCACCTTGCCGTCGCCGGCGCCGAAGTAGACGTGGCCGCGGTCGTCGAGGAGCGCCGCGGAGTCGATGAGCTCTCCGCACGTGGTCTTCCACGCGAGGGTGCCGTCCGGGTGCAGCGCGTAGAAGGTGCGGTCGGCGGAGCCGACGTAGATGGTCCCGTCGGCGCCCACGACGGGGGAGCTGAAGATGCCCTTGGCCGTCTGGTAGCTCCAGAGCGCGCCGCCCGTCGTGTGCGCGTGGATCTGCGAGACGCCGTCCTGGAACGCGTCGTTGCGGAACTTGGGCCAGGGGCTTCCGGCCTGCAGCGGGAGCGACGGCTGCGCGCTCGGCGGGGCCGCCGGCGACGACGCACCGGAGCTGCAGCTCGTCGGCGCGGCAGCGATGCACGGCAGGGCGATGGCGAGAGCGAGGGTCGTTCGTCCGGAACGCATGGCCCCAAGTGAGACACAGGCGCACCCCTGCCGTTACTCGACTTCGACTCGCGCGGCGCGAGCGCGTGGATCCGCGGGAAAACGCGGGGGATCGACGACGCGGGGGCCCACGGCGAGCACGATTGCTCGCTTTCCCCGGGGCATTACTCTGCGGCGCGTGCCCCAGTCGCCGTCGTCGGCCGAGCTCGAGTCGCTCCTCGTGGAGGCGTACCCCGCACTCGCACGCGACGTGCGCGCGCGGCCCGAGGACGTGGCGATGCTCGCGCGCGGGACGCGGCAACCTCGCGACGCGCGCACCTACCGGCGCCTCCTCGCCTCGGCGATCGACGACCCGGCCGACCGCACGGCGGTCCTGCGCGGCCTGCGTCGCTTCGCGTCGCGCGAGAAGCTGCGCATCGCCGCGCGCGAGCTGCTCGCGCACCCCGGGCAAGACGTGGACGTCACGTCGCGCGAGCTCGCGGATCTCGCGGAGGTGTGCTGCGAGGCGGCGCTCGCCGAGGCGCTCGCGTGGGCCGAGGGACGCTTCGGCGCGCCGCTCACGTCCGCCGGGGCGCGCTGCCCGATCGTCGTGCTCGGCATGGGCAAGCTCGGTGGGCGCGAGCTCAACGCCGGCAGCGACATCGACCTGATCCTCTTCTACGAGACCGACGACGGCGCGGCCGGCTCGCTCTCGCTGCACGAGTACTTCACGCGCGTCGCCCAGCGCTTCGTCGCCAACCTCGACGAGCCCACCGAGCACGGCATCGTGTGGCGCGTCGATCTGCGCCTGCGCCCCGAGGGATCGACGGGCCCCATCGTCAACGCGCTCTCGGCCGCCGAGCGCTACTACGAGACGTGGGGCCGCACCTGGGAGCGAGCGGCCCTCGTGCGCGCGCGCCCCGTGGCCGGGGACGCCGCGTTCGGAAAGGCGCTCCTGCAAGCGCTCGCGCCGTTCATCTGGAGGCGCACCGTCGACCCGCGCGTCGTCGACGAGGTCGTCGCGATGCTCGCTCGCGCGCGGGCCGAGGCCAACGACGAGACGCGCGAGGACCTGAAGATCGGGCCCGGCGGCATCCGGGAGGTCGAGTTCTTCGTGCAGTCGCTGCAGCTCGTGTGGGGCGGCCGCCACCCGCGCATGCGCGCCACGAACACCCTGGACGCGCTCCGCCGCCTTCGCGCCGGCGGCTTCGTCACCGAGCGCGAGGAGGTTGACCTCGCCGGCTCCTACCTCTTCCTGCGCCGCCTCGAGCACCGAATCCAGTTCGCCACGGGCCAGCAGACGCACGCGCTGCCGCGCGATCCGGCGATGCTCGGGTGCATCGCGCGCTCGCTCGGGTTCGACGGCGCAAAGGGGCTCGAGAGCGAGCTGGCGCGCGTGCGCGCGCGCGTCACCGAGCGCTTCGTCGCTCTCGGGCGCGAACCGACCAGGG
>DATJYG010000917.1:0-7908 GCA_035499695.1 Polyangiaceae bacterium | reverse complement strand
CGTCTTCGAGACCGAGCCGTACTGCCCGCTCAAGAATCCGCCGTCCGGATGCGTGTCGGGCGGGAGCGGGAACTTCTGACGCTGGCGAGACTATTCCACCATGATCGCGATCGTCTGGCTCCAGTCCCCCGCGACGTTCTTCACGATCGCGCGATAGCGCAAGTGCACCATCGAGCGGGGTGGCAGTCCCTCGATGGTGACGTCCGCCGTGTTCCTGATCTGCTGCTCGGTGGCGAGCCACGTCCGTCGAATCACTCCCGGCGGTCCCCCACGTGTCAACAGGGCACGCAGACCGTTTGCCCGGCGTAGGTGTGCTGGTCGTACTGGCCGTTGTTGCACTCGGGTGCGCAGACCCACTCTTCGTTCGCGAAGTCCCACGTCCACACTTGCCCTTGCGTGCACGCGGTCATCGGAGGCGGGGGAGCGCAGATGGTGGTGTTGCCGTACGTGCTGCCGTAGCTGATGATCACGCTGCTGTTCGGATCGCAGTTCGGCATGCAGTGCCACTTGCCGCTCGGTGCGAACGATGGCGACTGCCCCTGGGGGCATGCCGGGGGCGAATCGATGCAGGTGACGACTGCGCCACAGGGAATGCCGATGACGCCGCCATCGCCGCTGCTCGCGGTCGATCCGCCCGATGCGTCGGCGGTGGCGACGGCCGAGGCGTCGGGCGCGTCGCCGTCGGGCAAGAGCGCGGCATCGCCTGATGGGGGCACTGCGCCACCGTCCGCTACCGGTGCGACCGCCGCATCACCGTCCGCGACGGGGGCCGCGCCCTCTCCCAAGCTCGTCGCCGCATCGTCCGAAGGCCCGCCGTCCGCAAGGGGATCGCTCGGCGCCGTGGCCTGGTAGGTCACGACGGCGACCTGTCCCGGAGCGCACTTCGTATCCGTGCACGCGGTGACCATCGCGGGCTGGGCGGTATTGGCGGTGCCGGCTGCGCTCGTGACCGCGCTCGCGCCCGAGCCCCCTGCGAGCGGCTTCCGATACACCACCGTCTGGTTGGGGCCGCACCCCTGCGGCCCGATCGGCGTCAGAACGCCCGCGTCCTCGGTACAAGTCGGCCCCGCGAAGCCGGTTGCCCCTCCCGCGTCGGCAAAGTCGCCTTCCCCTATCCCTCCCGACGCCTCGGAGTACGAAGCGGAGCACGCCAGCAGTCCGAGAATCGCCGCGCCTGCGAACACTACCTGCCCGTCAAGGAATCGCATGCCGGGGCCAATGAGCAACGCTCACGCCAGCGCGTGGATCTGCGAATACGTTTTGGAAGGCGTCGAGATTCCAAGACGGCGGGGTGCCACCGTGTGCCGAGGGCTGGCAGCACCGTCCAGTCGCCCGTGGCGAAGCGCGGGGTCGCCATGGCGCCGCGATCACGAACGGGGTGAACCCGGGTTGACGCTCAGTACTCGCCCTTGATCACGAAGAACGACCCGCGGATCGTGCCGGCCAGCTTCGACTTCTGCGTGGCGAACTTGAAGCGCTCGGCGAGCTCCTCGGGGACGTCCATCCCCTCGGAGAGCTTGAACCCGACAGCCCGCTTCTTGGGGTCGTCGACGGTGTACATCACGTTGATCGACAGGCCGCTCTCGTAGAAGACGTAGGCCATCCGGATGTTCTCGACCCGAAACGCCGTGGCCTCTAGGGGGCGGGACGCGATGACGATGTCGCGTCCCTCCTCGAGGATGCGGTGCACCCATTCGATCGCGCTCTTCGCCTTGCTCGCGGGCTCCACGGTGAAGTCGTGGTCGTACTTGTTCTTGAAGTAGCGGGCCTCGTTGGCCCGTAGGCCTGCGAGTGCAGCCGCTACGGGCGAAGACTCGAGGCCGGCGGTCGACACGGTCTTGAAATCCACGACATGAAGCATGACGTACCGATAGTGGTCCCCAATCTCCCGAACAAGCCGCCTCTCGGCTGCCATAGAATCCGGGCGTGTTCCTCGGTCGCGTCGACGAACGGGCCGCCCTGGCGGTGTGGCTGTTCACGCGCGGCCGGAACACAGACGACGATTGGCGGGCCTACTGCGAGTCGGTCCGGCACGCGACGCAGATCGCCGAGAAGCGCGCGGCGGCCTACGCACTGCAGGTGATCGATGTCGGCAGCGAGGACCCCAACGCGAAGTGGCGCCGGGAGATCGCGCTCACGATGAGGGTCTCCATTCCGCAAGCGCATGTCGTCCTCGCGACACGTTCACGGATGGTCCGCTACGTGCTGACCGCCATACAGTGGCTGCAGCCCGTGCCGTGCGGGCTCCACATCTTCCCCTCCGAGCCGGAGGCGCTCGAACGGCTCGAGCAGCTCGCGCAAGGGCGATCGGCCAGGGCGCGGTCGATCCTCGCCGAGCTTCGCACGCTCAGCGACGCACGCACGTGATGCCGCGGTCTATTGCGAGCACGGCAGATTCGCCGTCTGCGCGTTCTGGATCTGCTGGTACGACACCCCCGAGCACACCGGCGCGTCGAAGCTGCCGCTCAGATGGTCGCCGTTGGGCATCGTGACGTCGAAAGTCCCGTCGATCGAATCCGACGAGACGCTGGTCAGCACGATCGAGCCACCCGAGGCGGTCTCGCTCGTCGTGAGGACGCACGTGGCGCTGTCGGCGTCGTACTGGGCATACCCATATTGGCCGATGGGGAAGGTCCCCGTCGGTACCGAGGGCGCGATTGCCCCCGCGGCGAGCACCAGCGTCGAGGCGCTCGGAAAGTGGTGGGTGGGGTTCTGCAGGTACGCGCAAGCGTCGGAGACGCTGGTGATGACGATGCTGTCGAGCTGCACGGTGGCCCCGTTGGTCGTCTCGCTACCGACGACCGCAACGACGTTCGCCGTCTGCACGGCCTGACCACCGATCGTCCCGTTGACCGACGCCGTCCCTGAGGCGCCGCCCGTGCTGTTCGTCGATCCGCTGCACGCGGCGATCGCGAACGCCGCGCATCCCAAGGCCACTGCCCGTCCGATGATCGCCATCTCCGGACTCACCGTAACATGGTCGCGCTCACGCCCACGAGAGACGGTAGCTGATCGACGTCGGCGAACAGCGATCGCTCTGCACCCGCGTGTACGCCTTCGTGCAGAAGAGCGAGGCCAGGGCGCGCAGGAAACCGCCGAACGAGATGACGAAGTACGGCACCCGGGCGCAGGGCTGCCCGACCCAATCGAAGCGCGCTTCCTTCGGGCCGAGCTTCCACACGCGGACGTCCCCCCCGCGCCAGTTGATGTCGTTGAGCCGGTGCGCGTTCGCGAGCGCCGTCCACGGCGTCACGCCCACGCTCTTGGACATCTTCACCATGACCGACAGGGAGCTCTTGCTGACGCGGTCGGCCACCTCGCCACCGATGGCGTCGATGGTGGCCGGGTCGAAGCCCAGCCCATCGGCGGCGCGGTAATGCTCGATCGCCAGCTCGACGGGGATCCACTGGCCCGCGATGAGCGAAACGATCCGCTCACGGAGGTCCGGGCCGAGCGTCTCGAGATACTGCGCGTGGAGCCCCCGCGCCCGGAAGGTCTGGATGGCCGAGACGATCAGGGTGCTGCGCACCTGGGACACCTCGGGAGTCGGCCCGGTGCCATGGCTCAGGACACTGCGCTGCTGCCGGCCGCGAGGAGCTCGCTCGCGCGCTCGCGTTCCGCGCCGTACACGATCACGTAGCCGAACACGAACGTGGATGGCGCGTCCGCTTTGCCTTCCAGGTTGTAGCGGAGCAATCCGTCGCCGTACTCGCGCACGACGAGCGCGAGGTCGCGCGTGTCCGTCACGAGATCGACCACGCCCGTGAGGACGTCGCCCTTCGGCGTGGTGAAGCGGAACGGGTCGCCGACCTTCGGCGAAGCAGAGAAGCCGAATTTGCCGAGAAGCGTCTTCCAGATCGGCACGCGCGGGGACTCGAGGTTCGACATGAACGGGATGTGGGCCGCCGGTTCGTGCGCGTGCCGCGCGAAGTAGTGGCGGAGGTTCTGCAGCATCAGCCTCCAGCCGCGCGCGTGCGCCTCGTACTCGCCGTCCCAGTCGGCGCCCGTGCTGAAGCCGGAATGAACGAGGCGGAGCGTGGTCTTGCCGCCTTCGCGCGCCTCGATCGACCAATCGGCGAAGAGCGGCGCCTTCGTTTCGCCATTCTTGCCGGACGGATGACGGATCCTCTTCGGCGCGTCGAAGACTTCGATCTCGTGCTCGGCGTCCATGCCTTCGCCCCACGAGATCCAGATGCGGCCCTTTTTTCCGCCTTCCGGTGCGGTGACGCGCGCTTCGGGCGCGAGCCATTTCGCGATCTCGGTGCCGTCGGTGACGGCGCGGAAGACGTCTTCGGGAGAGGCGTCGAGCTCGACGGAGAGCTCGATGTCGCGGGTGTTCTTCTTGTCGTTCATGGTAGTGGGCTCATGGCTTTGGGTACGCGAAAGAAACGATGCGATGCACGCGTCCGCGCGGAGCGGACTCGTCGTGGTACTTGGCGGTGAGCCGCGCGACCTCGCGCGCGAGCTCCTCGGTGAAGGCAGCACGATCGGCCGCCGTCGCGAAACGGACTTCGGTCTCGAGCGTGAGCGTCGCGAGGCGCTTGCCGGCATCGTCCGCCGCCTGCCGCAGGCGCGTCACCTCGCGAAGCGCGCGGGCCGCGACGGCGATGACGTATGCCGCGGAGAACCGATCCGTCGCTTCCGCAGCGCCTTGCGCGAGGCTTCCGAGCGCCTCGGCCGACACGAGATACGCACGCCCGGTCGCGCGCACGATGCGCTCGACGCAGTTGCCGACCTTCTTCTCCTCGACGAGCTCGACGAGCCCCTGCTTCTCGAGCTCCTTCAGGTGGTAGCCGATCTTTTGCCGCGCCACGTCGAGCGTGCGCGCGATGCCTGCCGCGGACTGCGGCTCGGCGAGCATCTCGAGGATGCGCGTCCGGAGCGGTCGAAGCAGCACGGCAGCATCAGCCATGCGCGCAATGTGAACGGGCAAACTTAGACGGTCAAGGAAAAATAGTTTGTCGGCTCGCAAGCAGGGCGAAACCGGCGTCAGAACGTGCAGAATGAGCCATGCGCTTCGCCTCGTTCTTCCTGGTCACGCTGGTGGCATGTGGTGGCAAGGGTGCGGCCACGCCCGAATCCACACCGGTCGCAGCGGCTTCGCCTGCCTCGTCCACCGCGAGTGTCGCCGATGACGCGGGCACTGCGGCTGCCGCGCCCTCGGGCAGCGCGGCACCTTCGGCGTCGCCGCCGCCCGAGCCCATCGCCTCGGCGTTGCCGATCGAACTCGGCAAGTCGGTGCCGCCCTTCCCCCACCGGGCCGTCTCGCAGAACGAGAAGGTCCCGGCCTTCGCTCGAGGGACCGTCCCGGTGCCAGAGGGGCTGGCGTCGCAGATCGACCCGACGGTGCCGTTCTTCGCTTGGGAACAGGTCCTCGCCCCGCGCGTCGTGATGACGTTCCCGAAGCACGCGGGGCTCGATCTCTACATCGTGCTCTTCGACGGCGAGGTATCGATCAAGGCTGGCGACATCGCGGGCAAGCAGAAGCGACTCTGGCGGTGGAACGCGGCGCGGGTGCCGGGCCTCGGCGCCATGGTCGAGTGCAAGGAGCCGACGCGCGCCATCTTCGTCCTGGTGACGAGGACGCCCGGCAGCACGCTGGGCCAGGCAGGCACGCCCGGGCAGAACGTCGCCTGGGCCCAGCGCCCCGCGCCGGTCACGTCCGTCGAGATCGACAAGCAGCCGGACCTGGCCTGGGGCGGCGGCGCCTACCACGCGCGTGTCGGCTTCGAAGACGGCAGCGCCAGTGTCGGGTCGCTCATGGCATCGAAGAGCGCGGCGGTGCCCCAGAACGTGCACGAGCACGAGTGGGAGATCCTCGCGATCCTGTCGGGCGACGGCACGCTCGTGCGCACGACCGGCGGCAAGGAGGACGACACGCCCATCGCGCCAGGGATGTTCGCCACGATTGCCCCTGGCGTGCCGCACGCGTACCGGCCGGCGGGCACGTCGCCGCTCGTCGCCGTGCAGCTGTTCTCACCGCCCGGACCCGAGCAACGTTTCAAGAAGCTCGCGTCGTCCGGCCCCTGAGCGGAAGGCTCGACGCGGCAGTCGCGCCGCTGCGCGAAGCTCATCCGGGGCGAAGGCGAGCGTGGAAAACCGAGGGCGCGTAGAAGGGTCGATCGCATGGCGGTCTCCGTTGGAAGGGGCCTGTCGAGGGCCTCGAAAGGAGCCGAGGCGGGCCCCGGCGCCAGCGCGGGCGGTCGGGGCTACAGTCAGGGGTGCCGTGCGCTTCCCCTTCCCTGCCCTCGTCGTGCCCTGCGCGTTCGCGGCGTGCTCGCATCCGTCGGCGCGCGACCACGCGGATGCGGGAGCGCCGACGCAAGCTGCGGACGACCTGAACGTGCTTCGCGAGGCGTCGCGCGAGGTGCTCGATCGCAATTGCGGCGAGTGCCACACGAGCACGCTGCCGACGGCGCTGCCGCGGGCCCTGCGGGTGTACGACCTGGTGCAACTGGACTGGTCGCGGCGCATGACCGACGCGCAGCTCCGGAGCGCAGAGAGCCGGCTGCACGAGCCGATCGCGCCGACGCTCGGCGAGGGCGAGGCGCGACCGGTTCGAGCTTCGGCCGAGGAGCTGGCGATGTTCCACCGCTACGTGGAGCTCGAGGTGCAGCGGCGCGCGGGAAACCCGTGAACGCCGCGACAGGGGGATCGCCGGGTGGCACGCCGTGGCAGCACGCCGCGCGGTGCAACCGGTGGGATCTGCGGGTGAACTCGGTGGCGGCAATCTTGCTATCGCCCGGGCCCATGTCTTCGTTCAACAAGCTTGCACCCACCCTCCTGCTCGTCCTTCTCGCCGGCTGCGGCAGCGAGGGGGGCACCGGCTCGCCCGACTCGGGCAGCACGGACGGCGCTGGCCACGACGCCGCGGCACCCGCCTGCGTCACGGCAGCCGATTGCCCGTCGGGCCAGGTGTGCATCACGCACGACAACTGCCTGCCCCCGCCTGCTCCGCCGGGTTGCCTGACGGTCATGTGCGCCCCGAACCCGTGCGCCGGGCAGCCGCTCTCGTGCTCGTGCGCCGGATGCGGCATCTGCTCGGTCGACCCGGACGCCGGTACCATCACGTGCAGCAGCGGCGGCTGATTGCGCCCCGTGATACGCGTCGGCGCGTGATGCTCGTCGTCATCGATGGCCTCGGCCACTGGTCTTACGACGGTGAGATCACCGTGTGCGGTATCGCCCTCGCCGACGTCCCGAGCGACCGCATGGAACGCGCGAGCGAGGCGCCGCGGATGTGCGACTGGTGCGCCGAGAGCGTCGGCGACGACGAGGACGAGGGCGCGTCAGCCTGAGAGCGGCTCCAGCGCACGGCGCAGGTCGTGGTCCTCGGCCTTCCGCGCGATGCGATCGAGGGCGACGCGCAGGTGGTTGTCCTCGCAGACGGCCGCGATCGCGTGCAGTCGGTCGTGTGCGCGAGCCGCCCCCTCGCCGGCGACGAGGACGATCGCCGCGCCCGCCCGGACCGCCGGCGACGCGTGCTTGTTCTCCACGACGTGCCAGAGTCGCTCGGGGCTCATCGCCGCGTCGCGGTAGTTCGCGTCGCCCGCCATCGCGCGCAGATCGCTCAGCCAGCGGTCGATGCTCCGTCCGCCCGGCGCGAGGAGCGGCTCGTCGTCGTGCTCGGGCGCCGGCAAGGGCGGCTCCTCGTACCGTACGAAATCCATGCGACGCAGGATCTCGTCGCGCAGCTCGCGCACGTCGTTCACGTCGCGCATGCCAGTGTTCACGCGGAACACGAGCTTCGACCGGAGCCTGATCGCCAGCCGCTTCCCCTCCACGCCGACGGACCCGAGCTCCGCGTAACGCACGAGCCGCGTCTCTCCGAGACGCTGCAGCCGCACCCCATCGTGCAGCGGGTCGACGCGGAACCGGCTGCGCGCCGACGACACGACCTGGAACGCG
>DATJYG010000916.1:0-3723 GCA_035499695.1 Polyangiaceae bacterium | reverse complement strand
TCGTCGTCCGCCATGTACGAGGTGGCGTAGAGGTGGATGAGGAAGCCCACGCCCGTGACGACGAGCATCATCACGCCGCTCAGCTGGTCGATGCTGAAGCGGACGTCGATGGGCACGCTGGCGTTCTGCGTCCCGCCGGTCGTGTGCATCCACTCCCAGGCTGTCCACGCGAGCTTCACGTGCTCGCCCTTGTGCAGCTCGGTGAGCTGCCAGAGGCCGATGAACGCGGCGGCCGACGCGACGAAGCTGACGCCGACGGCGGTGAGGGCCATCAGGCGCACGGCGTCCTTGCCGAGCCGCTTGCCCCAGACGCCGTTCACGAACGCGCCGAGCAGCGGCAGCCCGAGGATGACCGCGATGAGCGTGTAGTCGTTCGGAGAGAAGAGAGAGAGCATCGCTCAGTTCTTCAGCAGGTCCGCTTCGTCGGACCGGACGGTCCGCCGCAGGCGGTACATGGACAGCACGATGGCGAGGCCGACCGCGACCTCCGCCGCCTCGGCGGCGATGATGAAGAAGGCGAACACCTGGCCCGTGTGGCTCTGCCCGGGGGCGCCCGACACGACGGGGTGCCAGGTGCGCGAGCGGTTGAACGCGACGAGGGCGAGGTTCGCGGCGTTGAGCATCACCTCGATGCTCATCAATGTGACCAGCGTGTTGCGGCGGACGAGGAAGCCGATGCCGCCGAGAAGGAACAGGATCGCGCTGAGGATGACGTAGTGCTCGATGGGGATCACGACGCGCTCTCCTTCGCTTCGTCGATCTCGTGGCTGAAGACGCCCGACCGCTCGCTGCCGCGCGGGCGCGCCAGCTCCGTCGAGACCGTCTTGGATCGCGCGATCTCGAGCTCGCTCTTGGACATCGTGTGCTCGCCCTGCCGCCCGCGCGCGACGGCGACGGCGCCGACGACCGCGACCATCAGCAGTGCGCTCGACACCTCGAAGGGCACGAGCGCGTCGGCGAAGAGCACGGAGCCGAAGGCGTCGATGCCGCCGAAGCTGGGGTCGACCGACGGCATCGGCAGCGGGTGGTTCGCCGCCAGCCACGCGCGCACGACGAGCCCGATGCCGCCGATCCCGGCGAGCGCGAAGAGCCCTCCTCCGAAGACGCGTGGGACGAGGCCGCGCCGGTCGTTCGGCGTCGCTGCGCTCGGCCCGAGCAGCATGATGACGAAGAGGAAGAGGACGACGATCGCTCCCGCGTACACGATGAGCTGGATCGCCGCGAGGAACTGCGCGTGCAGCGCGAGGAACAGCCCTGCGACGCTCAGGATGAGGAGCAGGAGGCCCATCGCGCCGCGGATCGGGTTCTTCGAGACGACCACGCCGAGCGCACCCAGCACAGCCGCCACCGCGCACGCGTAGAAGTAGACCAGGCCGAGGGTCGTCATCGTTTCAGCTCCAGGGCTCCGCCGTGAGCCTCGCCGCTTCGCGCCTGCGCTCGCCGCGTGCGTACTGCTCGAGCTCCTTGCGGAACTTCTGCAGGAACGCGAGCGCGGGCATCGCCGTGCCCTCGCCGAAGGCGCAGATCGTGTTGCCCATGATGCCGTTGGCGATGTCGTGCAGCTCGTCGAGCTCCTCGATGGTGCCCTTGCCCGCGAGGAGCTTGCTCGTCACGCGCTCGAGCCAGGCGCTTCCCTCGCGGCACGGCGTGCACTGACCGCACGACTCGTGGCGGTAGAACTGCATGAGGTTCTGGAAGCACCAGAGCGGGTCGGTCCCCTCGGCGATGACGGTGACGCAGCAGGTGCCGAGCATCGTGCCGCAGAGGCGCATGGTCTCGACGCCGAGCGGCACGTCGAAGACGCTCTTGCCGTCGTACGGGTGGAGCGGCGACTTCGGGTCGGGCGCCTTCACGATCTCCTCGGGGCGCAGCACCGGCGTCGACGACCCTCCCGGGATCACGCAGAGCACGGGCCGCCCGCCGAGCACGCCGCCACCGATGTCGTGAATCAGCTCGTTGAGCGTCGGCCCGACGGCGAGCTCGACGATCCCGGGCTTCTTCACGTGCCCGTTGAGTCCGTAGAGGCGCACGCCGCCGTCGCCGATCGCGTGCAGCGCCGACAGCTTGCTGAACTCCTCGCAGCCCATGCCGAACATCGTCGGCACCGCGGCGATCGACTCGAGGTTGTTCACCGTCGTCGGGCACCCGAAGGCGCCGGCGTTCGCCGGGAACGGCGGCTTCATGCGCGGCTCGCCGCGCCGCCCCTCGAGCGAGTTGAGCATCGAGGTCTCCTCGCCGCAGATGTACGCGCCCGCCCCCGAGTGCACGTACACCTCGATAGGGAAGTCCTTCCCGAAGGGCTTCTTGCCGACGTACCCCTTCGTGCGCGCCTCGGCGATCGCGCCCTCGAGGCGCGCCTTCGAGAGGTGCAGCTCGTCGCGCACGTAGATGTACGCGACGTGTGCGCCCATCGCGTAGCAGGCGATGAGGCAGCCCTCGACGCACGCGTGAGGGTTGAGCTCCATCAGCGTGCGGTCCTTGTGCGTGCCGGGCTCGCCCTCGTCGGCGTTGACGACGAGGTAGTGCGGCTTGGGCCCCACCGTCTTCGGCATGAAGCTCCACTTCACGCCCATGGGGAAGCCGGCGCCGCCGCGGCCGCGGAGGTTCGCCTTCTTCGCCTCCTCGACGACCTCCTCGCGGGTCATCGACGCGAGGACGCGCCGCGCGACCTCGTAGCCGTTCATCTCGCGCTCGTAGACCTGGAGCGTCCATCCCTCGGGCTTGCCGTAGATGCGCGTGAGGTAATCGGTGCGCTTGAGCATCGGTGGCTCAGCCTTCTTCGACGAGGCGCCGCAGGATCGCGTCGACGCGCTCGCGTGTGAGGTTCTCGTGGTAGTCCTTGTCGACCTGCATCATCGGCGCGGTGCCGCAGCTCGCGAGGCACTCGGCCGAGCGCAGCGTCACCTTGCCGTCGGGCGTGGTCTCGCCGCACTTGATGCCGAGCCGCTTCTCGCAGTGCTCGATGACGTCGTAGGCGCCGCGCAAGGCGCACGGCAGCGTGCGGCACACCCACACCTGGTGCTTGCCCGGCTTCTCCTGGTTGAAGAGCGTGTAGAAGGTGACCACCCCCTTCACGTGCGCGGGCGACAGGTCGAGTCGCTTCGACACGTAGTCGACGACCTCGTCGCTGATCCAACCGTTCTGTTCCTGACAGAGGTGGAGCAGCGGCAGAGTCGCCGCCATCTTGGTGGGGTAGCGCTCGAGGATCTCTGCGAGCTTGCGCTCGCGGTCTTGGCTCAAGGCGAAGGGCATTTGTCGGCTCGCGCTAAACCGCGGAAACCGGCGCGGAAACTAGTGGCGAGCGTGCACGGGTGTCAAGCCGTGCTTCCCCCTCGGCTGCGCGTGAGTGCCCGCGGAAGGGACTGAGAAACAAGGTCGCGAACGCCAAGACAATTCCGTGGACTGGCCGGATTACACACCGCTATGCTCCGTGCCCGCGAGGTGCGGAGTGTTCTGTCCGAACTGCGGGACCCAGAATCCGGATGCAGCGCCGACTTGTTCGAAGTGCAACTTCAACCTGAAGGGGGCAGCGGCGCCCAAGTTCAAGGGCACCATGCTGATGATGAATCAGCCTGGCGGCTCGGCGCCGCCCGCACCGGCCGGCGTACCGACTCCACCGCCGCCTCCGGCAGCGTCTGGCGCGCCTCGGCCACCGGGGCCCGCTGCACCGCCCAGCAAGCTGAAGGGAACGATGGTGGGCGTTGCACCGCCCATGTCCGGCGG
>DATJYG010000915.1:0-18824 GCA_035499695.1 Polyangiaceae bacterium | reverse complement strand
GAACCCTAGCCCGTGGCGGTGGCGAGCGCGGCGTGCACCGACATTCCGGCGCGCACCGCGGGCACCCAGTCGAGCTGTGGCAGATCCTGGGGGACGAGCGCGTGCAAACGATGGCGGCCGGTGCCGCGGTAGCCCCCGGCGCGCAGCTCGTCGGCCACGGCGGCGACCACGTTGCGAACGACACCTTCGAACGGGAAGCCACACTTCTCGACGACGCGACGGCTCGCGCCGTTGACCTCGTCGTACGTCACCTGCAGCCGGTCACACCCGAAGCGGTCGAACGCGAGCAGGGTGAGCATGCGCACGGCGAGCGTGGTCCATCCCTTGCCGGCGTGCGCGCTGTGGCACCAGTAGCCGACCTCCAGCGCACGCGGATTGAGCGCGACTCGAGGGTGCATCCCGACTCCACCGAGCACCTCGCCCGTCTCCGAGAACATGCCGAGCACGTACTCGCGACCCGCGTGGTAATCGGCCTGGAACTTCGCCACAAGCGCGTACTCGCCCTCGCGCGTCAGCAGAAAGTGCGCCCACGGCATGAACGCCTTGAGCTCCGGAACGCTCTTCGTCACCGCGTCCATCAGCGCGTCCACGTCGCCGAAGGCCCACGGGCGAAGCTCGAGGTACCGCGTCGCGTCGCGGAAGACGATGCGGCTCGGGGGATGAGCGCGGTCGACGGGGAAAGTGCTCACGATGGGCGAAGCACTCTACCGCATGGCGTATCGCTTCATCACTTGCGGCCGAGACCACGCAGGAGGCGCACCAACCCGTAGCCGAGCGGCAGCAGGGCCAAGGTGAAGGCGTAGCCCTCGGACGTTCGGCGGACCGTCGCGAACATGAGCAGCACGCTCAGCACGAGGAAGCAGACGCCGGTCACCACGTCCATGCGCGCCGCTCGCGCCTTCGCTTCCCCCTCGGCCGCCGCCGCGGCGAAGATCGCGGGCTCGCGATAGCCGCGCGGCTCGACCACGGGGCTCTCGGGAGCGATACCCGTACGGGCGACCTCGATGTCGTCGACGAGCGCCGCACCGCAGTCGGCACACGTGGTCACGTGGTCCTGGTACTCCACGGGCCGCCGCTTGCGGCGTCGATAGGGGCAGTCGGTGCTGGGGCAGTACTTCATCGGCAGCTGAGGGGGGCAGCTTCATCTTAACGGATCGGACGGCGCCGGCCCCGACACGATTCGCATGACGCCGAGCGCAACCGACACGACGATGCCCCAGGCGACTACGTCCGCGATGAGCGATCCCGGCAGCGGCCCCATGTGCATCATCTGCGGGAGGGCCGCGGCGACCGAGAAGTCGCGCACCGCGCCCAGCGCGCACACGACGGCAGCAAGAGCGGCGACACCGCGCCGCCCGAAGCGCCGCTGCACCCGCCAGCCGACGAGTGCGATGCATCCCACGAACTCGAGGGCCTGCCCGACGTAGGCGAGCAACGGCGGGTGCGGCGGATCGATGCACGATGGATAGGTCCACAGACCCGTGCGCAGACCGACCGTGTCGATGGGCGCGCTGAGGGCCGTGAACACGGCCACGCTGCACAGCGCGCCGGCGATGCGCCGCGGGGTGGCGCGCGTGAAGAACGCGACGACGCAGAAGAGAAGGAGCATCGACCCCGCGTAGGCGACCTGGAACCTCGAGGTGAACACCGGTGGGCGGTCGTTAGGTTCGGTCCGTCGGTGCGTCGAGCCAGCCCTCCCCTTGCGCTGGCGCGAGGGCAAGCAGTGGTTAGCTTTTCGGCCATGCACGCCCTGCTGCACATCGGTGGTCTTGCGCTCGCGGTATTCGCGCTCTCCAAGTTTTTCCCGGGGATCGTGCGCGTTCAGAGCGTCGGCACGGCCGTTGCCGTGGCGATCGTGTTCAGCGTGCTCGACTTCTTCCTCGGGTGGTTCATCCGCGTCCTGCTCTTCGTTCCGGGACTGCTGACCCTCGGGCTGCTCTTCTTCTTCGTCCCGCTCATCGTGAACGCCGTGCTGCTCTGGATCACGGACAAGCTGATGAGCAGCTTCGAGCTCCGCGGGGCGCGAGGCCTCGGGCTCGCGGCGGTGATCATCACGCTCGTGAACTACGCGTTCGCCATGAGCCACGGCACGTCGCACTGGTTCTGACGGTGTAACCTGACGGCCACGAGCCGCGGTGACGACCGAGAGTACGATCCAGCAGCAGGCGAGACGCGCGGGGCTTCTCTATCTGCTCCTCGCGATCAGTGCGCCCGTCGGGCTTCTCTTCGTGCCCGGGACGATCCTCGTCCCCGGCAACGCCACGGCCACCGCCGAGAACCTTCGAGCGTCCGAGTGGCTCCTGCACCTCGGCATGGCGACCGACCTGCTGCATCAGGTCATCGCCGTGTTCTTGGTGCTCGCGCTCTATCGTCTGTTCAAGCCGGTCGACGAGACACTTGCCAAGCTGGTGGTGATCCTCGGCGCGCTCGTCTCCGTGCCCATCATGTTCGTGAACGCGCTCAACGACGTGGCGGCGCTGATCCTCGTGAGCGGCGCCGACTTCCTCGCCGTGTTCTCCAGGCCGCAGCTCGACGCGCTCGCCTACCTGTTCCTGCGGCTGCACGAGCACGGTGTCACTGTCGCCTCCGTCTTCTGGGGGCTATGGCTGTTCCCGTTCGGGGCGCTCGTCATCCGCTCGGGGTTCATTCCGCGCATGCTCGGGTACCTGCTGATGGTCGCGGGCGGGGCGTACCTCGTGGCCGCGTTCGCGGATCTGGTGTTGCCTCGAATCGCGCCGGTGGTCGGGCCGGTCGCATTGCCCCTCGAGGTCGCCGAGCTCCCGATCGTCGTGTGGCTCATGGTCTGGGGAGCGAGGACGCAACCCGAGCGCCGCTAGCGGCCGTGCGTGTCGTCGTCCATCTTGCGCACGACGAGCAGGATGCCCGCGGCCGCACGGCCGAGGGCAACGATCGCCGCCGCGACCACAACGCCCGCGAGGAGCCACCCGAGACCGACGAGCACCGCGATGAGCGTCGTTCGGGCGTCGACCGCGTCCGCGACCCGATCGCTGCAGGACTCGATGCCCATGCCCGCGCCGACCAGGAGCACGAGCCCGGCCACCGCGGCGCACGAGAGGAAGACGAAGGACGGCAGGCGCGAGGGAATCGCCTCGTCGAAGGCCGACTCGGCACCGGCGCTCGGGCGCGTCGTGCGCGGCGCGGCTGGCGGGATCGTCGACACGACCCTGCTCGGCTGCCCCTCAAAGGACGGCAGCGGCGGACCGGACGGCAACCGCGGGGGCGGAGGCAGCGGCGGCGGAGGGAGCGGGCCCGGAGAAGGCGCCACCACCACGGGAGGTCCAGGCGCCGGCACCGTCACGTCCTCGTTCCGATTGATCGCAGGCGGCGAGTCCATCTGTCCCGTCAGGGTCAGCTCGAGCTCGGGGAAGCCGTCGGACGCGCGCCCGGTCTCGCGCGCATCGTGTGCGTTGGGGGGCGCGAGGGACGCGTACCGAGCGAGCACGAGGCGCACGTTCTCCCAGACCCACTCGCCGTCGATCGCGACCTCCACGTCCGGCGAGAGCACGCCCTGCCGGAACGCGCGCGACATCTGCGACAGCGACGACGGCTCGCGCGTCTGCGCTCCGCTCGCGTTGCGCGCGAACCACACGCGCGACGTCCAGGTCATCACGCGTGCCCCCTGCCCCTCCGCCGCTCCGTTCACTGACACATCCCGCCGTTGCAGTTGCCCGAGCAGCACTCCACTCCGGCGCTACAGGGGCCGAAGCCCGACTGGACGCAGTTGCACGCCGCGCTGGCGCTGCCCGCATCGGTCGCGAGCGGGACGGGCCGCTTCTCCCCGGGCCTGATGGGCGCCCCGATCTTGCTGCCGCCCGTCGATACGCAGACGTACGGGTAGCAGCACGCCTGGGGCCCCGAGCACGGCGCGCCCAGGGTGCCGCAGCCCATCATCTCGCACGTGCCGCCGCCACCGTTGTCCACGCAGTTCCCGCCGCAGCTGCAGCCGGCCGTCCCGGTGCAGGGCAAGCCGAAGTTGCAGCCGCCCGAGGAGCTGCCGCTCGACCCGCCGCTCGACGAGCCGCCGCACGGACAGCCGGTGACGCAGGTGCCACCGCAGCAACATCCGTCGCCGCTGCACGTCTGGCCATTCGGCTGCCCGGAGCACGGGTTGCCGCCGCTGCTGCTGCCCGATCCACCCGAGGAGCTGCCGCTGGAGCACATGCACGGGCCCCACGCGCAGCCTGACGTGCACATCTCCGTCCCGCTGCAGCCAGCGTTGCAGCTCATCGTCGCGCCGGGGCTGCAAGGCCCGCTGCCCATGCAGCCTCCCCACTGGCCCGATGAACCGCACGTCTCTGTCCCGCAGTTGCCGCAGCTCATCATGTTGCCGACCGCGCACTGCCCCGTGCAGCTACCGCCGACGCACGTCTGGTCGACGCTGGTGCAGTCGATCGACGACCACTGACCGCTCGAGTCGCACGATTGCGCGTTGTTGCCGGAGCACTGCGTCTGCCCGGGCCCGCAGACACCGGTGCAGACGCCACTCACGCACGTCATGCCGCTGCACGCCGACGGGCTGCCCCACTGGCCGGTGGAATCACACGACTGCACGGAGTTGCCGGAGCACCGCGTCTGGCCAGGCGCGCACATGCCGGTGCACATGCCCGAGATGCAGGTCTGGTTGGAGCAGGCTTGCGGCGTTCCCCACATGCCGCTGACGCAAGACTGCACGCCGTTGCCCGAGCACTGCACCTGGCCTGCCGTGCACGCACCGGTGCAGGCGGTACCGGAACACTTCTCGCTGTTGGGGCACTGCGAGTCGGTCCACTGGCCGTTGGTGTCGCACGTCTGAACGCCGGTCCCCGCGCTGTCGCACTGGATCGAGCCAGGCGTGCACACGCCGCACTTGGACCCGGTGCAAACCGAGGCCTCGCAGGGAACCGGCGCGCCCCAGCTTCCGGCGGAGCCGCACGTCTCGACCCCGCCGCCGCTCGGGGCGCACTGCGTGGCGCCCGGCGCGCAGTTGCCCGTGCAGACCGCCGAGCCCGCGTCGTTCACCTCGCACACCTGGTTGGAGCACGCGGAGCCCGCGTTGTTCCAGCCGCCCGACTTGTCGCAGTACTGCGGATTTCCCCCCGAACAACGCGCGGTGCCTGGGGTGCAACCCGCGGTTCCGTCCTGGGGCGCGTCGCCGCTGGTACCGTCGTTGCCGCCGCTGCCCTCGCCGGTCGTCGTGTCCTGCGACGACGCGTCCTGGGGGAGCGGCGTCCCATCGTCGATGCCCAGGATGGAGCCGCATCCCGAGTACGCCGCGGGCGCGACGAGGACCAGAGCGAGTGCCACGAGCCGCCGGAACGAGCGCCGGGCCATGGAGCGATCGTACCAGACGAAGGTCCCACGGCGATGCACGGGTGCTACCTTGCGCCACCATGAGCGCTCCGATGAACCGACAGTGGCGCCTCGCTTCACGGCCGTCGGGGATGGTCGACGACTCGTGCTTCCGGTGGACCGAAGAGCCCGCCCCGGTACCCGCGCAAGACGGCGACATTCTCGTGCGCAACCTCTTTCTCTCGATGGACCCGACGCAGCGCGGCTGGATCTCACGCGACACGTATCTGCCCGCCGTACGCATCGGCGACGTGATGCGCTCGATGTCGGCGGCACGCGTCGTCGAGTCGCGCGACCCGGCGTTCGCGCCGGGCGACGTGATCTTCGGGATGTTCGGCTGGCAGGACTACGCGCTCGCGAAGAGCGGCGGGGACCGGCCGATCAACAAGGTGCCGACGGGCGTGCCCGTGGAGCTCGCGATGAGCGCCCTGGGTGTCACCGGCCTGACGGGGTACTTCGGTGTGCTCGACGTGGGCAAGCCGAAGGAGGGGGAGACGTTCGTCGTCTCGGGAGCCGCAGGGGCCACGGGATCGATCGCCGGGCAGATCGCGCGCATCCAGGGCTGCCGCGTCGTCGGCATCGCCGGCGGGCCCGACAAGTGCGACTGGCTGCTGAAGGAAGCGAAATTCGACGCGGTGATCGACTACAAGCGCGAGAACGTCGGCGCGCGGCTGCGGGAGCTCTGTCCCAAGGGCATCGACGTCTACTTCGACAACGTGGGCGGCGAGCAGCTCGACGACGCGCTGGCGAACCTGGCGATGCGCGGGCGCGTCGTGCTCTGCGGGGCGATCGCCACGTACAACGACGCCGAGCTGCGCCCCGGGCCGAAGAACTACCTCAACTTGATCCTCAAGCGCGGGCGGATGGAGGGGTTCCTCGTGCTCGACTACATGCCGCGCGCACTCGAGGCGGTGATGCAGCTCTGGACGTGGGTGCGCGAGGGTAAGATCGTGGACCGGGTCGACGTGCAGCACGGCCTCGAGAACGCGCCGAAGACGCTGCGGCGGCTCTTCGAGGGGAAGAACCAGGGCAAGCAGCTCCTCAAGATCGCCGACTAGCTCAGGGCGTCGTGAAGACGTAGTTGCGGCCGTAGTCGCTGTCCCAGTACGGGCCGCCGTTGCAGTCGCTGGACGTCATGAACCAGAGGGCGGCCGACGTCGTGCCAGGCGGCACGTCGAACTCGAGCGGCAAGCTCGAGACGGTGCTCGTGCCGGGGTCGCGCGGGCCCGTCGCGACCTCGGTGAGAACCTGGCCGCCGGGCTCGAACTGCACCGAGCCGATGGTCGCGAAGGCGTCGACGCCGTCGGTGGTGCAGGAGAGCGTCTGCGGCATCCGGTAGACGTCGTACGCGACGTCGAGCTTGCCGCTGCCGGCGAGCGTTCCGGTGCTCGTGTTCTGCCAGCCGGCCGCGAAAGTCGCCGTCAGCGTGGCGGCGGGTATCTGCCCGGGGCACGCGGAGGCGTCGTCGCCGATGGTCCAGTTGTTCAACGCATCGAGCACGTAGTTCCCCAGCGGATCGGACACGCGGTTGTGATCGAAGAGGCGCGCGCCGCCCACGTTCAGGAACGGGATGAGGCGCACGGTGGTGTCGCCGGGCCCCGAGGTGAACGTGCCCGACCGCAGCGTGACCTGGTAACGGCGGAAGCCGACGGGAGCGCCGAGGGCGGGTTCGGCCTGCGCCGACTGCTGCCACGTGGTGGAGCCCTCCCCCTGGTAGAGGACGAACACCTCGGACTGCGCGAGCGACTGGCTCATCGCGACGTCGATCGTGACGGTGATGACGACCCAGCAGGTGCCGCTCGAGCAGTCGGTCTGCGGCCCCATGCGGCCCTCGAAGTCGATGTACGTGTGCCGCAGCACCAGCTGGCAGCCCGTGTCCGCCGAGTCACCCTGCGCGACCGCGGACGACTGCGACGCGGTGGGATCCCCGGAGGGTGCCCCCTGGCCGCAGGCAGCCAGGAGCAGGATGAAGGGAAAGCTGCAAAGGGGTGCGTACCTCATGCTTGAGGCGATAATCCATGCCCTCGACGGACGCAACACGACGACCGGGCCGCGGCGGGCATCGTAGGCTCGTCGCCGGGCTGCCATGACCACCTACCGAGCCATCATGCTGCAGGGAAAAGGCGGGCTCGATCGCCTCGAAGACGTGTCTCTCCCGCTGACGGAGCCCGGACCCGGCGAGCTGCGCGTGAAGGTCGTCGCGACCGGCGCCGGTTCGACCGACATCATGATGCGCACGAGCAAGTACCTCTTCGCGCCGCCCTTTCCGTTCGTGCCCGGCTACGAGCTCGTGGGCACGGTCGACGCGATCGGCGCAGGCGTGACGGGCTTCACCGTCGGCCAGCGAGTCGCCGCGCTCACGGTGCACGGCGCCTTCGCCGAATACCTGGTGCGCAGCGCGGACGACTTCGTCCCCGTTCCCGAAGGCGTCGACGACGCGGCCGCCTTGTCGGTCATCCTCAACTACGTCACCGCGTACCAGATGATTCACCGGTCGGCGAAGATGGCCCCGGGACAGACGGCGCTCGTGACCGGCGCGAACGGCGGCGTGGGCACTGCACTATGCGAGCTTCTGCGCCTCCACGGTGTCCATGCGATCGCCGCGTGCGCTCCGAGGCACTTCGACGCCGTGCGCGCCCTGGGCGCCGAGCCGATCCCCTCGCGCGAAGGCCCTGTCGACGCCGCCGTGCACCTGGTCGTCCCCCAAGGCGTGGACGCGGCTTTCGACATCGTCGGCGGCGCCGGCACGCGCGAGTGCATCCGCGCCACCAAGCGCGGCGGCATCGTCGTCGGCTACGGATTCATGGGGGCCACGCGCAAGGGCAAGCCGAGCACGCTGCTGACGATCCGCAGCTTCGTCGCGCTCTACGTCGGCACGCGTCTCGTCGGGCGCCGCGGCACCTTCTATGGAATCACGGCGCTCTACCGCAAGGACAAGCAGCCGCTGAAGGAGGACCTCCCGCGCCTCCTCGAGCTGCTTCGCGCGGGCAAGATCCGCCCGATCGTCGCGCATCGCTTGCCGCTGCTGGCCGCGCGCCGCTCGCAGGAGCTCCTCATGGCCGGCGGCGTCGTCGGCAAGATCGTCATGCTGCGCGAGCTGGGCGTCTCCGACCCACCTGCGTCGGCGTAGCCGGCTACTTGCAGACGAGCTTCTCGACCTCGGTGTGCACGATGGGGCCGGAGCAGCTGGCCTGTGCGCCGAGGTCGCCCGTATCGTGCGCGGCGATCGTCGTCCGGTCGCCGCCGTTGGCGGCATCCGTGCCGTTCTGCGACTGGCACGTGGCGGACACCTGCAGCTCGCAGTGGACCGGTTGATCGCAGTCGTTCTTGATCGTCAGGGCACACGTGCCTCCGCCGCACTTGCCGGTCGCGTGCGCGCAGTCCTTCCCGGAGTCGATGGGCCCCGCCTGGGGTGCGCCCGCGGCGGGGGCCGGCATCTCGGGCTCCCCTGAAGGAGCGGGCGCCTGCGGCGCGGGCGTTCCGCCTCCGCAAGCGGCGAGAGCGAAGAGGACGACGGCCTGGCGAGCTCGGACCCCCATCGGAACGATCCCGAGCGTAAGCCAAGCCGCTAATCTCGTGGACCATGAACGTGCTCCGCACGCCGGACGATCGATTCGCTGGGCTGCCCGACTATCCGTTCGCGCCGCACTACACCGAGGTGACCGACGGGATCCGCATCCACCACGTCGACGAGGGACCGCGAGACGGCGCGCCCGTCCTGATGATGCACGGCGAACCCTCGTGGAGTTACCTGTACCGCAAGATGATCCCGGTCTTCGCGGCGGCCGGCCTGCGCGCCGTGGCGCCGGACCTCGTGGGATTCGGGCGATCCGACAAGCCGGCCGCCCCTGCGGACTACACGTACGCGCGCCACGTCGCGTGGATGACCGAGTGGCTGCGCGCGCTCGACCTGCGCGGCATCACGCTCGTCTGCCAGGACTGGGGCTCGCTCATCGGCCTGCGCGTCGCGGCGGAGAACGAGGGCCGCTTCGCGCGCATCGTGGTCGCCAACGGCTTCCTCCCGACGGCGAGGCAGGGCGTGCCACGCGCCTTCCGCGTCTGGCGCGCCTTCGCGGCGTACTCGCCCATCTTCCCCATCGGGCGCATCGTCGCGTCCGGGTGCGTGACCAAGCCGTCCCGCGAGGTCATCGCGGCGTACGACGCGCCGTTTCCGACGCGCGCGTACAAGGCGGGGGCGCGCGTCTTTCCGAGCCTCGTGCCGACGACCGAGGACGATCCGGCCGTCCCCGCCAACCGCGCCGCGTGGGACGTGCTCGGCCGGTGGCAGAAGCCGTTCCTCACGCTCTTCGGCAAGAACGACCCGATCCTGGGCAGGGCCGACGCACCTCTGCAGGAGCACGTGCCGGGCGCGAAGGGTCAACCGCACGAGCGCTTCTGGGGCGGCCACTTCGTGCAGGAGGACCGCGGCGACTACCTGGCGGAGCGCATCGTCGCCTGGCTGAAGCCCTCGTCCTAGGTAAGCTGCCGGGTCTCCATGAGCGCGTCCGCGAGAAGCCGGCTGGCACGCATCCCCGAGGGGTCCGGGGTGCTCTTCTTCATCCAGATCTTCGCGACGCTCGGCTTCGCCGTCCTCTACTCGACGCTCGTCCTCTACCTGACGAACCACTTCCACTTCACGGCGAAGAAGTCGACGGCCATCTTCGGCGTCTTCGGCGCGTTCAACTACGGGCTGCACCTCTTCGGCGGGTACCTGGGCGGCCGCTTCCTCAGCAACCGCAACCTGTTCGTCGGCGGCATGGCGCTGCAGGTGGTCGGCTGCGCGTGCATCGCCGGCGGCTCGGAAGCCCTCCTCTACTGGGGGCTCGCCCTGTTCCTGACGGGCAGCGGGCTGAACGTCACCTGCATCAACATGATGCTGACGCAGCGGTTCAAGCCGGACGATCTGCGCCGCGAGGGCGCGTTCCTCTGGAACTACGCCGGCATGAACCTGGGCTTCTTCGTCGGGTTCACGGCGGCCGGGCACTACCAGCTGACCGAGAGCTACGCGAGCCTCTTCATCTTCGCGACCATCGGCAACCTCGCGTCGATCATCCTGGCCGCGGCCTACTGGAAGACGCTGGCCGATCGGAACACGCCGCTCGTGGAGGAGAGCGACCGGCGCAAGTACCGGAGCCGCTTCGCCGCCGGCGTGGGGATCCTCGTGGGCCTCGTGCCCGTCGTGTGGATCCTGCTCCAGTACCCGGACCGCACCGAGACGCTGGTGAAGGCCATCTGCGCCGTCATCGCCCTCGCCCTCGGGTGGCTCACGCTGCGACACCCGGACGCGCGCGAGCGCAACAACATGTGGGCCTACCTGGTGCTCGCGCTCGGGTCGCTCGTCTTCTGGGCGCTCTACCAGATGGCGCCGGCGGGGCTGCAGCTCTTCGCGGTGAGCAACGTCGACCGCCACGTGTGGGGCGTCGAGATCGCGCCGCAGTGGATCCAGAACATCAACACGGTGGTCATCGTCGTGGGCGGGCCGCTGATGTCGGCGCTCTTCGTGCGGCTGCGCGCGCGCGGGTGGGACATCGACATCCCGAGGCAGTTCGCGGCGGCGCTCCTTCTCATGGGCCTCGGCTTCCTCGCGCTCCCGGCGGGCATCGCGCTCGCCGACGGCAGAGGGATGGTCGCGTTCTCGTGGCTCTTCTGGAGCTACATGCTCCAGAGCATCGGTGAGCTGCTCATCTCGCCCATCGGCTACGCGATGATCGGCAAGCTCGCCCCGCGCAAGTACCAGGGGATCATGATGGGCGCGTGGATGCTCGTGACCGGGCTCGCGTCGCTCTTCGCCGGCGACTTCTCGGGGATGGTCCCCGAGCCGGGCGAGGGCACCCCCGTCACGACGAACCCCGTGTACTCGCGTCTCTTCGCGGAGCTGGGCTGCGGCAGCCTCGCCGTCGGTGTGGCCCTCGTCGTGCTCGTCCCCTTCCTGCGGAAGCTCATCAAGGACGAGGAGCCCGCCGTCGCCGGCGTTCCGGCCTGAGAGCGGGAACAAGGCCGAGCGCGGTCGGCGTTCTCCCGGGTGATGCGTCCCATCGCCGCGCTCTCCGCTCTGTCGCTCCTTCTCCTCCTGCCTCCCACCGACGCGCGCGCGGCCGATGACGGCGAAGGCGGAGGTTCTCCTTCATCCGTGGCGTGGCTCGCCGGTCTGCCCGCCGTCTCGGACGACGGAAGCACCCTGGCCGTCGCCAACCACGAGAGTCTCGGAGCGCGCGGCGACGAGCGGCTGCTCCTGGACTTCATCGACGTGGCCAGCGATCGCCTCGTGCGGCGCATCATCGTCTCGGATCCGGACCACCCCGAGTCGCACGCCGGCGGCGAGGCGAGGGCGCGCGCGGTGCTGGGCGAGGGCAAGTGGGTGAAGCTTCGCAAGCTCGATGCGTTCGGGCTCGAGGTGCAGTACCGGGAGCCCGCGTTCGCGGTGCGGGACACGACCAGTCACGCGGACCTGGTCCGGAAGAAGGAGACGACCTGGTCGCATCCGGCCGGCACGCGGTGCCCAGGATGCGACGTGTGCCCCGCGCCGCTGGCGACCCTCTCGGACGCGTGGGCCGATCGCCTGCACGGCGTGGTGCTCGTCGACGTGTCCTTCTCCGGAGGGAGCGACATCTGCTGGGAGCCGCCGGACGACTTCCACGCGGTCGCGCTTCCGCCGACCATCCCGCATCCGTGACGGGTGCTACACCCTCCGGAGGATGATCGAGCGCCTGCGCGAGCTCGTGCGCGGCAAGAGCGTCGTCGCCCTCACGGGCGCCGGGCTGAGCACCGAGTCGGGCATCCCCGACTACCGGAGCCCGGAGGCGCTCGCGCGCGGCCTGCGACGGCCGATCCACGGACCCGAGTTCGTGCGCTCCGAGGCGATCCGCAAGCGTTACTGGGCGCGATCGGCGCTGGGCTGGGAGCGCATGCGTCTCGCCGAGCCGAACGCCGGTCACCACGCGATCGCCGAGCTCGAGCGCCAGGGCGTGGTCGCGCACGTCGTCACGCAGAACGTGGACAGGCTGCACCACAAGGCGGGGAGCCGCCGGGTGACCGAGCTTCACGGCGCGCTCGCCGAGGTCGCGTGTCTGTCGTGCGGCGCCGTCGAGAGCCGCGATGGCCTGCAGACACGCATCCTGGCTCTCAATCCAGGCTGGGGCACCCTCTCCGCGCCGACGGCGCCGGACGGCGATGCCGATCTGCCGACCGACGTGATCGACGCGTTCGTCGTGCCGCCGTGCGAGCAGTGCGCCGGCGTCCTGAAGCCGCGCGTCGTCTTCTTCGGCGACAACGTGGCCCGCCCGGTGGTGGACGAGGCGTTCGCCGCAGTCGACGCGGCAAACGTCCTGCTCGTCGTCGGCTCGTCGCTCGCCGTGTTCTCTGGCTACCGCTTCCTTCGGCGCGCGGTGGAGCGAGGCATCCCGGTGGCCATCGTCAACCGAGGCCCGGTCCGCGGCGAGGAGCACGCGACCGTCAAGGTGGACGCCAGCGCCGGCGCCGCGCTCGAGGCGCTGGCTAATCCGCGCCCGCGTCCGGATTGAAGCAGGTCGCGCTGACGACGGCGGTGTGCGGGCAGTGGTACTCGCCGTTGTCGGGACTGACGAAGGCCGTCTCGAGGTGCCAAAGGCGGCAGTTGAGCGTGTCGGTCGACTCGAGCGCCGTGTCTCCCGCGTCCGTGAGGTACGGGAAGTGCTGCGTGCAATCCGTCTCGCAGGCTGCAGGGCTCGAGTAGATCGTTGCCCGGCATTGGTTGTCGCCGTTCACCATCACGCACGTTCCGTTGCAGTAGCTCGTGTCGAGCGTGCAGAAGGGCTCGCACGGATCGGCCCCGCAGTGGCCGCCGCCGAGGGGGCCGGCGTACCGGCAGTAGACGTCGGGGTTCTTGGCGGCCTGCTGCGCGTTGAAGATGCGGCAGTCGAGCGTGTCGTCCTTCGAATCCTTGATGCTGTTGTTGCTGTCGAAGGCCGGGCACATCGACATGCAGATGGCCGGCGTGAGGTACTCCGCGTTCGGCGTACCGGTCTTGCAGTTCTGCATGATCGTGTCGCAGTAGTACTGGCACGTGGGCGACGCCGGACCGGGGCCGCCGTCGTCCGACTCCATCGACGCCGGGCCGATTCCCAGCAGACCGTTGCACGCGACGGCTGCCGCGGCGCATGCGGCGAGGGCACCGATGCCCGAAAGCACGACGAAGAAGCGATTCATCAGAAGGCTCCCTGAACGACGGCTCCCCCGAGGGTCGGCGCCACGACGAGGCTCGCCGCGCCCGTCGACGACGCGCGCGGAGCGGTGAGCCAGACGATGACCCCACCGGCGAGCGCGGCCGCGCCGACACCGAAGGCGACGCTCGCGATGTTGCCGTCGGTCCGCGCGTCGTTTCGCTGCGAGACACCGGTGCCGTTGCACAGGCCGGGGTTGTTCGGCTGGCAGTTCTTGAGCGAGTCGTCGTACGTGTTCTTCGCCACCACGGCGAACACCCCGGAGGCGGCGAGGCCGGCGAGCCCGATGGCGCCGATCACGATCCCGGCCACGCGCTGACCACTGCCTACCGATCCCGACGGCGCCTCAGGGGCTGGTCCCGGCGCGGGCGCCTCCGTCGGAGTGGCGGCCGAAGGAGCGGGCGCGGGTGGCGCCGGCTGCACGGGTGCAGCTTCCAGCGTCGGAACCGTGACGGTCACGAGCGCGCCGTCTTGCGGCACGTCGATGTCGGTCGACCACGTCTTGTACCCGGGCGCCTCCGCCTCCACCGTGTGCGTCCCGGAGTCGATGGGGATCGGTGCGCCCCACTCGGAGCGAGGCATCTCCACGCCGTCGCGGCGCACGACCAGGCCGTCGACCGCCTGCGTCACCGTCGCCGTGAGCTTCGCGAGCTTCGGCGCCAGCGCATCGGCGTGGCGCTGGGCGACGCCCAGGTTGTCGGCCCTGCCCGCCGCGCTCGCCGCGCTGGCCGCCTCGCGGTACGTGGCCCACGCCGTCGCCGTGCGCCCGAGTTTCTCGTAGCAGTTGGCCAAGTTGAGGAGGGTTCCGGACGACGGGTCGAGCCGCTCGCTGTCGGCGAACCTGGGGCACGCTTCGGCGTACTTCCCCTGCGCGGCGAGGGCGCGCCCCTGCTCGAAGAGCGCCTCGGCCGCCACCTTGTCGTTGCTGCCAGCTTGCTGGGCGAAGCTCGCAGGCGCCGCGGTCAGAATGCAGACCGTGGCCCATGTGGCCAATGCCCGCGCACCTGTGCCACCGGAAAGCATCGTCCCCTCTTTACCTCCAAGCGCGCTTCAACGTAACGAAGGAATGTCGTCGACTGGCCGAGGACGGCCCGTAGGGGGTGCGCGCGGGGTCGGATCCGGTTTCGCCGAACCCGGGGGAGTGGGGGGTGGGCGGGCCGGAGCGCTCGCGGATGCCGCGGCGACGGCCGTATCGGAAGCAGCCGGCTCCGGGGGCGCGCTCGCCGAAGGCGGCGTGGCCACGAAGGCAGCGACCACCGACGCGACCGCCGAGGGAGACACGACCGGAGCCGAGGCGGTCGACGCAACCCCGGGCTCGTCTGCCCCGTGAATCGCGTAGACGACCACCGCGGCCACCGCCGCCGCCGCGACCGCGCCGAGGCCGATCCAGAGCGCAGGCGATCGCTTGGCCTTCACCATCGCCGGCGACGCGACACGTCCCGATCCCCAGGCGGCCGGCGTCGGCGCCGTCTGGGCGACCACCTCCGGGTTGCGCGACGTCAACCTGGGCTGCGTCGTCCGGTTGGTGGACGCCATCGCCATGCGGGCCCGCTCCACGATCACGTGAGACGCCGGCGGCGCCATGGGCTCGAGCGCCTCCGCGAGCTCCGCGGCGTGCTCGTACCTGAGCGCGGGGTCCTTCTGCAGGCACCGATCGATGATCTGGACCATCGCAGGCGGCAGGTCAGACCGGTGCTGGGCGATCGGCGTGGGCGGATCGGTCACGACCTTGAGGCAGAGCTCCGGCATCGACTCCGCCTCGAAGGGCCAGCGGCGCGTCAGGAGCTCGTAGAGCACGACGCCGAGCGCCCACACGTCCGACCGCGCGTCCACGTCGCGCGAGGAGCGCATCTGCTCAGGCGACATGTAGAGCGGCGAGCCGAGCATCGAGCGCGTCTGCGTCAGGCCGCCCGCCCCGTCGCTCGTGGTCATCGACTTGGAGACGCCGAAGTCGAGCACCTTCACCTTGGACGCGCCGCCGACCGAGCGCGCGAGGAAGAGGTTCTGCGGCTTGAGGTCGCGGTGGACGATGCCGGCGGCGTGCGCCTCGGCGACCGCTTCGCAGGTCTGCACCAGCCACTCGGCGGCGGCCTCGACGCCGATCGGCCCCTGCTCGGCGAGCACCTGCCCGAGGTCGCGCCCCTCGAGGAACTCCATGACCATGTAGGGCGCGCCGGACTCGAGCGTCCCCACGTCGAGCACCTTGGCGGCGTGCTCACTCCGGAGCTTCACCGCCGCGCGCGCCTCGCGGAGGAACCGCTGCACCGCATCCTGGTTGCCGAGCGCCTCGTCGCGGACGAACTTGAGGGCGACGAGCTGATCGAGCTGCTCGTGGCGCGCGGCGACGACCACGCCCATGCCGCCCGAGCCGATGATGCGCTCCACGCGGTACTTTCCCGCGAGGAGATCCCCTTCGCGGACGGGCGGGGACGCGGGATCGGGCACGTTCAACGAGTATCACGGGCCCGTGATCGCGACGAGTTGTGGGGCGCGCCCGTCTACCGATAGGCCGGAATGTCGTCGTCCCCGCGCGAGGCCGGTGAGGCGTGCTTGTAGTGCCGCATCATCATCATGGTCCGCGGCGGCGGAGCGGCCCCTGGGGTGGGCGCGCTCGCGGCGGGGGCCACCGTAGCGGGGGGCAGCGGCGCCAGGGTTTCGGGCGCCGCCCCCGCCACCTCTGCCTCCTCTTCCAGGAACGATGCCGAGCGGACCGCGTCGACCGCAGCGAGCGCGAGCCCCGGGGGCGCCGGCGGCGGCGGGCGCGAGGCAAACAGCACACCCCCGAGGATGGCGGCGCCCGCCACGACCGCCGCAAGCGTCGCGCTCCGCCGGCGTCTCGGAGCGGCGGGCGACGAGTCCGTGGCAGGGGCGCCCTCGAGCATCGTCTCGCCGAGACTCTGCATCACGCGACGCGCGCTCGACGCATCGGCGCTCGCGTGCGCCGGCGCGAAGGGCTCGAGGGCCGACGCGAGCTCGGCGGCGTTGGCGTAACGCTGCGTGGGGTCCTTCAGCAGACACTTGTCGATGACTGCCACGAGCTCCGCTGCGAGCTCCGGGCGCAATTCGGTGATGGGCCGGTGCGCGTCGCGCGAGATCTTCAAGCACAACTCGGGCAGCGATTCCGCGTCGAAGGGGCATCGCTCGGTCAGCAGCTCGTAGAGCACGACGCCGAGCGCCCACACGTCGCTGCGCGGGTCGGCCCCGCGCGACGAGCGCATCTGCTCGGGCGCCATGTACATCGGGGAGCCGACCACGGCCTTCGTCGTGGTGAGGGAGCCGTTGACCGCGGTCGTCTTGGAGACGCCGAAGTCGAGCACCTTCACCATGCCCGAGCCGCCGACACGCGTCGTCAGGTAGAGGTTCTCCGGCTTCAGATCGCGGTGCACGATGCCGTGCGCGTGTGCCTCGGCGACGGCCTCGCATGCCTGCAGGACGTAGTCGCACGCGACGGTCGGCTCGAGCTTTCCGCCGGCGGCGAGCACGTCGGCGAGGTTGGCCCCTTCGAGGTACTCCATGACCATGAAGGGGGCGCCCGACTGCAGCTTCCCCACGTCGAGCACGTTGGCCACGTGGTCGCTGCGCAGCTTGGCGGCGGCGCGCGCCTCCCGCACGAAGCGCTCGACGAGCACGGGATCGGACGTCGACGACTCGGGCAGGAGCTTGAGCGCGACGACCGTGTCGAGCTGCAGGTGGCGGGCGGCCACGACGACCCCCATGCCACCCTCGCCGATGAGGCGCTCGACGCGGTACTTATCCGCGACGACCTCCCCGATCGTCACATGGTGCCGCGTAGATGCGCGAGAAGACGCAGGATCCACGTCGCCTTAAGAAGACGATACGCCGCTCGGCGCCGACCGGTATCCCCGGTACCCGAAAATGGGTAGTCGGGCCTCCTACTCCACGCGCAAGGCTGCGATGGGATCGAGCTTTGCCGCCCGCCAGGCCGGGAGAAACCCGAAGATCGTGCCGATGGCGGCGCTCGTGACGACCGCCACGGTGATGGCCTTCGGGCTCGGCGCCATGGGCATGTCGAGGGCGCGCCCGATGCCGACGGCGCCGACGCTGCCGAAGACGATCCCGAGCAGTCCGCCGAGCAGGGTGAGGACGATGGCCTCGACGAGGAACTGCACGAGGATGTCCTTCTCCCGCGCCCCGATCGACATGCGGATGCCGATCTCGCGCGTCCGCTCGGCGACGCTGACGAGCATGATGTTCATCACGCCCACCCCGCCCACGAGCAGGCTGATCGCCGCCACGGCGATCCCGAAGAGCGACAGCGCGTTCATGATCGCGTCGGTCGTCGCCCGCATCTCGGCCTGACTGCGCGTCTGGAAGTCGTCGCGCGCGTCGGTCGCGATGCGGTGGCGCTGACGAAGGATGGACACGATCTGCTCACGAGCGCGGTCGACCGTGCGCGCGCTCGACGCGCTGAACATGAGGACGTCGGCTCGTCCCGGCGAGCTGTGCACGACGCGCGCGCGGTAGCTGCCGAGGGGCATCGCGATCTGGTCGTCCTGGTCGTTGCCGAAGGTGCCCGATCCGCGCGCCGCGAGGACGCCGGTCACACGGTACGGGAACGTCCCGACGCGCACGAGGCGCCCGACGGGGTCCTCGGTGCCGAAGAGGCTCGTGGCCACCGTCGCGCCGAGGACGCACACCTTGGTCTTGAGCAGCTCGTCGGTCTCGGTCCACAGCTCGCCCTTCGCGAGGTTCCATCGGCGGATGCGGAAGTAAGGCAGCGTCGTGCCCATGATGTTCGTCTCGACGTTCTTGTCGCCGTAGACGAGCTGGCCCATCGATTCGCTGAGGGGCGCGCCGTCCTGCACGCTCACGGCGTCTCGCAGGATGGCGCGCGCGTCGTTCTCGGTGAGCCGCCCGGAGAAGCGCGCCCTGGCACCCGACGCCTGCACCGGCTGGGGCCACACGAAGATGGCGTTGGCGGCGAAGCTGTCGATCTTGTCGGCGACGGCCTCCGACGTGCTCTCGGCGAGGGCCGACACGATGACGACGGCCGCGATGCCGATGAGGATCCCGAGCACCGTGAGCGCAGCGCGCATGCGATTGCGCGCGATCGTCGAGACCGCGAGCCGCAGGGCGCCGAGCAGCGTCGTCAGCACGGGACGGCGCAATATATAGCGGCAGCTGCTCGCCCGCGCCGACCTTGCCGCCGGCGCTCGCGCTGGCGCATGTCATGTCACATGACATGACGACCCTTGCCACGCCGTGCCCGAGCAAGCATGCGACAACGACGAGAGCAAGCTGGTCGAGACGGACGCG
>DATJYG010000914.1:0-3917 GCA_035499695.1 Polyangiaceae bacterium | reverse complement strand
GTCCGGCTTCGCGGCAGGGACCATCCTCATGTCCTCCTGGGGCGGATCGGCCTTCACGCCGTGGGTCGCAGCAGTCGCTCCCCCGGGCGGAGCGACGACGCGGTGCTTCCTCTCCGGATTCGACCGCGTCGTCTCCGGCAGCGCGTCGGATCCCGGTCCGCACGTCGGTCTGCTGTGGACCGAGTCGAGCTCCACCAGCTGCCAGACCGCTCAGCCCACGAACCTCTCGATGGCGGTCGTGCCCGTGCCGCCCTGAGCGCTCACTGCTGCTTCTGCGTCGAGGCGACGTAGACGCACTTCCTGCTCGAGTCCTGCACCGACGCGCTGTACGTGGTGCTCACCGGGAACGAGTAGCCGAAGAGGATGCACATCTCGTTGTTGCCGACGCCGTCGACGACCGTCTGGTCCGTCGTGTTGTCCCACGTGCACGAGAAGGTGGACCCCTGCCCCTGCGAGAGATCGATGGGCGGATCGAACACCTGCATCACGCCATCGGCCGGATCGTAGCCCTTCGACTGGAGCCACTCCTTGCCGTCGAGCGGCCCGCCGATGAACGACGCGGTGAACGCCGTGCCGAGCTTGTGCATGTGCGGCAGGGCGAACACGATCTTCATCGGCCCCGGGAAGTAGCAGTCGCCCGTCACCGTGAGCGTCTGCCCCGGAGCGATCTGGTAGCCCGTGTACGTCCACGCGAACGGCGCGAGGACCGTCGTCACCTTCTTCTCGTCGACCGTGTACCACTGGTACTTCGGCGACACGGTCAGCGGCTGCGCGCCCGCGTTGAGGTAGTGCATCCGCGCGACGATCTCGAAGCCCGCGGTGATCGGGTACGCCATGCCGGTCGGGAAGCTCTGCCACTCGACGCCCACGTGCTGCGTCGAGGACCCGAAGAGCACCGACCCTCCGTCGAGCACGTCGAGCAGCTCGCCGCCGAACTGGCTGCTCGGATCGCTCGCCGGGCACGGGCGCATGCCGGTGCCGGTCGCGGGTCGCGTCGTCACGTTGCCGTGGTGCACGCCCGCCTGCGAGATCACCTCGCCGCCGCCGACCATGAGCGAGGACCCCTGCAAGTCGAGCGGGAAGATCCAGCAAGGGAGCGTCTCCTCGCCGGGCTTCAGCGTGTAGGACGGCAGCTGGATCGAGAAGCCGCCGACCGAGTTCGCGGGCGGTCCTTGCTGCGGCTTCGCTCCTTGCGTGAATCCGGCGCTCGTCGACGACGAGCTCGACGATCCGCACGCTGCGGCCGCGATCAGAGCCCCCGCGAAAAGCAGCGCCCGCCGAACCATCCTGCTGCAAAACGATGGCCCTTTGCGCCCCCGGTGGCAACCCCTGGACAGCCCGAGGCGAGGCGTCGTTCCATTCGCGCCATGAAAAGGGTCCACCTTCTCTCTCTGCTCATCCTCGGCGCGTGCGCCGACAATGTGACGCCTCCGGCACAGGCACCGACTCAGGCGCCGGCACCCGTCTCGCAGCCTGCCGCCTCGGCATCCGCGCCAGCCGCCGCTCCGACTCCGGTCACCCTGACCGGCGACACCCAGGAAACCACCCCCGGTGGAGCGACGTTCACCGCGCCCGCCGGATGGGCGTTCGTCGTCGACGGCCCCTCCGCGAAGCTGACGGGCCCCGAGCCCGACCTGCGCATCACCGTCATCGATTCGACCGAGAGGAACGCCGACGACGCGGTCGCTGCGGCGTGGCGCCTGGCGCACCCCGGATTCAAGTGGACCGTGAAGGTCACGACGCCGGAGCCTGGTCGGCACGGCTGGGAGGAGCATCGGAACTACGACTACGAGACGTCCCCCGACGAGAAGCTGGTGCTCTTCGCGATGGCCCTGCGCAAGGGCACCTCGTGGACCGTCGCGCTCCTCGAGGGCGGGAACGCGTCGTTCGAGAAGCGAATCGCCGGCATCGAGCGCATCGCCGAGAGCCTGAGGCCCGCCGGGTACACGCGCGAGTCGTTCGCCGGCAAGACTCCGCACAAGCTGGACGCCGACCGCACGAAGCAGATCGTCGACGCCGTCGACAAGATGCGCGACAAGGCCGGCATCCCCGGCGTGGCGCTCGCGCTCGTGCAGGACGGCAAGGTGACCTTCGAGGGCGGCCTCGGCGTGAAGGAGATGGGCAAGCCCGACAAGGTGGACGCCCACACGCGCTTCCTCATCGCGTCCAACACCAAGGCGCTGACGACGCTTCTCCTCGCCAAGCTGGTCGACGAGGGGAAGCTCACGTGGGAGACGCCGGTGACGCAGCTCTATCCGTCCTTCAAGCTGGGGGACGCGGACACGACGCGGCAGGTGCTCGTGAAGCACCTCATCTGCGCCTGCACGGGCATGCCGCGCCAGGACTTCGAGTGGTTCTTCAACTTCGAGAAGCAGACGCCGAAGTCGGAGCTCGAGGTCCTGGGAACGATCCAGCCGACGACCAAGTTCGGCGAGACCTTCCAGTACTCCAACACGATGGCGGCGGCCGCCGGGTACATCGCCGGGTACGTGCTGAACCCGAAGAAGGAGCTCGGCGCGGCGTACGACGACGCGATCCACTCGCGCGTCCTCGGTCCGCTGGGGATGACCGAGACCACGTTCGACTTCGCGGCGGCGCAGCGCGGCAACCACGCGTCGGCGCACGAGTACGACGTGGACGGCAAGATGGCCCTCGCCCTCGGGGAGCTCAATCGTGCCGCCATCTCGATCCGCCCGGCAGGCGAGGCGTGGTCGACGGTGCACGACATGGCGAAGTACGTCTCGATGGAGCTCGCGAAGGGCAAGCTGCCGAACGGCAAGCAGTACGTCTCGGAGGACGCGCTGCTCGCGCGCCGCAAGCCCCAGGTGAGCGTCAGCGAGTTCTCGACCTACGGCATGGGGCTCGAGGTGGACAGCGAGTGGGGCGTGCCCTTCGTGCACCACGGGGGCGACCTCGTCGGCTTCCACAGCGACATGTTCTGGATCCCGGACGCGAACGTCGGCGGCGTGATCCTCACCAACGGGCCCGGGTGGATGATCCGCGGCTCCTTCATCCGAAAGACCCTCGAGGTCATGTACGACGGCGAGCCCCAGGCGGACGACGACGCGGCGGCGCGCGTGGCCTCGCTCAAGGCGGGGATCGCGGCGGAGCGGCCGCGGCTCACGATCCCGCCGGATCCGGGCGTCGTCTCGAGCCTCGCGAAGCGCTACACGAACCCCGCGCTCGGCGACGTCACGGTGACGACCCAGGTCTCCTCGTGCATCCTGCACTTCGGCGGCTGGCAGAGCGCCGTGGCGACGCGCAAGAACGACGACGGCACGATGTCGATCGTGACGATAACGCCGGGCGGCGACGGCATCCCGTTCATCATCGGGACGCAGGGTGGAAAGCGCACCCTGGTCGTGCGCGACATGCAGCACGAGTACGTGTTCACCGAGGCGAGCTGACTCAGACGACCAGCTGCACCTCGCCGCTCTCCTCGCCGCCGTGCGCGTCTCCGCGCTCGGCGGCCTTGAGGAGGCGCCAGATGTGACGGCCGAGGACGTCGATCTCGGTGGAGGCGAACTGCTCTCCGCCGAAGCGACGGATGGTCTCGGTCTGCTTCGCGAGGATGAAGGCGTCCTGCTTGAACACGCGGAGCGCCAGGGGCTTCACGAAGGGCCGGATGAGGAAGTGCGGGATGCGAGTCCGGAAGCTGACGACGGCGTAGATGCGCGTGCGAAAGTCGTCGACCGGGGTCATCACCGAGTCGACCAGCAGGTGGTTCTCGGTGCCGATGCTGTACTCGACCTGCGCGATCGACGGCAGCAGGAACCGGTCGAAGTGGGTGACGATGCCGCCCGAGGGCGAGAGGATGCGCGCGAGCAGGCCCGTCGGGCGAGGCTCGCCCACGTACTCGGCGACGACGCGATCGGCCGTGCGCTGGACCTTCGCGGTGATCGTGATGCCGCGGCTCT